>NZ_JAJSRO010000015.1:0-148839 GCF_021283425.1 Pseudomonas sp. NMI542_15
CGGTCAGCAGTGGCCAGTCGCCCATCGAACCGCAGTACACCACGGCGCTCATGCCGGCCTCGATCAGCTGGTGGCCCTTGCGCACCAGCGCGTCAAAGTCCGGCTTGCGCGCGGCGGTGCACGGGGTCATCAGGGCGGGCATGGTGCCGGTGAAGAGGTTGTCAGTCATTGTTGTTACTCCTGGCGAAATGGGGTTTTCGGAAAAGCCGGGGCTCAGATGCCCCAGGCGAACGGGTCCTGTTCGTCGATCAGCAGGGTGCTGTCGGCGGTCATGTAGGCGCGGCCGGTGATGAACGGGCGAATGTGCTCGCCGTCGCGCTCGTAGCGGCCATGGAACTGGCTACCGGTGATACTGGCCTGTACCCAGGTCTGGCCCTCGGCAAGCTTGCCGTCGGCGGCCAGGCAGGCCAGCTTGGCGCTGGTGCCGGTGCCGCACGGGGAGCGGTCGTAGGCCTTGCCGGGGCACATCACGAAGTTGCGGCTGTCGGCGTTGGCGTCGTCGGCAAACAGCTCGACGTGGTCGATAGGCGCGCCGTTTTCGCCGGTGATGCCCTGGGTTTCGAGGGCTTTGAGCATGGCCCAGGTGTACTCGGTCAGCGCTTCACGGTTGGCCAACTCGATACGCTGGCCGTGTTCGGAAACGAGGAAGAACCAGTTGCCGCCCCAGGCGATGTCGCCGCGCACCACGCCATGGCCGGGCACGTCCACCGCAACCTGCTGGCGGTAGCGGTAGGAGGGCACGTTGCCGATGGTGATGGCACCGTCTTCATGCAGGGTGGCGCTGACCTGGCCAACCGGGGTGTCGATCTTGTGTACGCCCGGTGTGATCAGGCCCAGGTGCTGTAACGAGGCGACCAGGCCGATGGTGCCGTGGCCGCACATGTTCAGGTAGCCGGCGTTGTTGAAGAAGATCACCCCGCAGGTCGCATCAGCCGACACCGGCGGGCAGTACAGCGCGCCGACCAGCACATCGTTGCCGCGTGGCTCCAGCAGGCAGGCACGGCGCCATGGGTCGTGCAGCTCGCGCAGCTCGTCGCGCTGTTCGGCCATGCTGCGGCCGTGCAGTTGCGGGAAGCCCTTCATCACCAGGCGGGTTGGCTCGCCGCCAGTGTGAGAGTCGATGACGTGAATCTGTTTCATGGCTTGTCCCTTGCGTAAAAGATCAGGAAGCGACGGCAGCAGGGCGGCCGGTGTGGGTTTCAGCGCTGGCTTCGCTTTCGTCTTCACCTTCCAGGCGCACAAGGTGGGCAGGCACGCCCGTCGCGGCGCCCCAGTAGTAGATGCCCAGCGCGCAGGCGGCCACGGCCACGGTGTCGAGCGGGTGGCCGATTACCCCCAGGCCGCCAAAGCTGCCCAGCCACGACAGCAGGATGGTCACCGCGTAGAAACCGATCAGCCATGCCGAGGAGCGAACTTGCTGGGCCAGCGACAGGTGCTGGGTGGGTACGAAACGGCCACACAGCAGGTACAGCACGAACATCACGATTTGCAGGGCCAGCAGCCACGACACGGTGTTCCAGCCCGACCAGTACACGATCAGCGCGGCGATGATGAACGACAGCGGGCCGAGCACGGCCATGCCCTTGACCCGGAACGGGCGCGGCATCTGTGGCGCATTGCGGCGCAGGGCGGCGACGGTGACCGGGGCGACGGCGTAGCTCAGGACCAAGGCAGCGGAGACCACGTTGATCAGCGCTTCCCACGATGGGAACGGCAGGGTCCAGAACACCGACAGGCCAAACGTCAGCCACAGGGCCGGGCGCGGGATGCCGGATTCTGCATCGATGCGGGTGAAGTACTTGAAGAAGGTGCCAGTCTGCGCCCAACCATAGATCACCCGCGGGGTGGCGTTCATGTAGATGTTGCCGCAGCCGCTGGGCGAGATCACGGCGTCGGCCACCACCAGGTAAGCGAGCCAGCCGACGCCCAGGGCCAGGGCGATGTCACGGTAAGGCAGGGCCAGTTCCTTGGTCACGCTGGCCCAGCCGTTGGCCAGCATTTCGGTCGGCACGCTGCCGAGGAAGGCCAGTTGCAGCAGGGCGTATATCGCGGTGGACAGCAGCACCGACAAAATCAGTGCAATAGGGATGGTGCGCTGTGGGTTCTTCACCTCGCTGGCCACTGAAATGATCGGCGTCAGGCCCAGGTAGGCGAAGATGATGCCGCCGGCCGATACGGCCATTTCCACGCCGGACAGGCCGAACGGGGCAAAGCCCTGGACCTCGAAGTTTTCTGGCTTGAAGAAGGTGAACAGTACGCCGATCACCAGCAGCGGCACGATGAACTTGAACACGCTGACCAGGTTGTTGGCCTTGGCGAAGGTTTTCACGCTGCGGTAGTTGAGGAAGAAGAACAGCCCCAGCAAGGCAAACTGCACCAACCAGCCGAGCACGGTCGGGTCGCTGGAGCCGGCCTTGGTGAGCCCGGGGAACCAGGCGGCGGCGTATTGGCGTGAGGCGACCACTTCGATGGCGATCAGGCTGGAAAAGGCGATCAGGGTGATGAAACCCATCAGGTAGCCGAGCAGTGGGCCGTGTGAGTAAACGGGGTAGCGCACCACGCCACCGGCGCGGGGCAGGGCAGCGCCCAGCTCGCAGTAGATGATGCCCAGCAGCAGTACGGCAAAACCGCCGAGGAACCAGGAGAGGATGCCGGCCGGGCCTGCGATGGCCGACACGTGGCTGGCGGCAAACAGCCAGCCGGAGCCGAAGATGGCACCCAGGCCGATGAAGGTGAGGTCCAGCAGTGATAACTGTTTTTTGAATTTGCCTGACATGGGTTCGCCTTTTTGTTGGTTATTGGATAGGCAGGTCTGATGTCACGAGATGCGGCTTTTTGGGCCGCGCTCTTGTAGGACTTGGGCGGCTTGCGTGGGGCATAGAGTGAACCGGTCGGGGCGACGGTTCTTGATGGTTTTCTGCAGGGGGGATGACGAAATCGGCACAGTTGCAAAAAATGCTGGCGGCCAGGGTGTGCTGGTGGATAGGCTGTAGGCCATACCGGATAAGGGTTTGAGAGAGACATTGCCAGTGCTGGCCTCTTCGCAGCACAAGGCGGCTCCTACAAGAACCGCATGGCTATCAAGCCTTCTGCGGTCGCTGCAGGAGCAGCCGTGCGCTGCGAAGAGGCGGGCCCAGCAAACCGAGATAGAGAAGATGACCAATACCCCCCTGGCAACCCTCTACCAGTCCCTCGACCAGCACCGCCCCGCCACCCTCGAGGCCCTGCTCGCCGGTGTATCGCTGCTGCTGCCGATCCTCGACGCCATCCCCAACGCTGCGATCTTCATCAAGGACCCGGCCGCCCGCTATGTGCTGGCCAACAACACCCTGGTCCAGCGTTGCGGCCTCAAGCGCCTGCAACCGCTGCTGGGCAAGACCAGCGCCGAAGTGTTCCCGGCGCAGCTGGGGCCCGGCTACACCGAACAGGACCGCCGGGTGCTCAAGGAAGGCAGGGTGCTGGAGGACCAGCTGGAGCTGCACCTGTACGGCAGCCGCGAGCCTGGTTGGTGCCTGACCCACAAGCGCCCGCTGTACAACCAGGCGGGCGAGATCATCGGCCTGGTCGGCATTTCGGTCGACCTGCAATCAGCCGCCGACAGTCACCCTGCCTATCAACGCCTGGCCGCGGTGGACGAGCACATTCGCCAGCATTTTCACCAGCCGATCAGCATGGGCGAGCTCACCCGTATCGCCGATATTTCCGTGGCCCAGCTGGAGCGCTACTGCAAGCGGGTGTTCCACCTCACGCCCCGGCAGATGATCCACAAGGCGCGCCTGGAGCACGCCCACCGCCTGTTGCATTCGGACCTGCCCATCACCGAAGTGGCAATGTGCTGCGGCTATACCGACCACAGCGCCTTCAGCCGCCAGTTCAAGCAACTGACCGGCTTTACCCCGCGCCAGTACCGCCAGGCAACCAGCGATCAGGTGGCTTGAAACAGCACCCGGGCCTCGGCAAAGCACTGTTCGGCAATCGCCGAGCGCGGCTCGCTGCGGCGCAGCAGCAGGCCGACCGGGCTGTGAATGGCGGCGTCGGCCACCGGCAGGATGCGCAGGTGCTCGCTGAGGTCTTCCAGGCCGCAGTCCAGCGGCATGATCGCGCAGCACATGCCGGTATTGATGGCCTGGATCAGCTGGAAGGTCGAGTCGCTTTCCAGCACCGCATTCGGCTCCAGACCGCGGCTGCGGAAGCTCAGGTCCAGCGATTGACGGTAGTGCATGCCCTTGCTCAGCAAGCCCAGTGGTATGTCACTGAGGGCATCCCAGCGCAGCGGGGCGTCGGCGAATTGAAAGTGCCGGGTGTCGTGCAACAGGCCCATGGTGGTGGTGCCCAGTTCGATCACTTCGAAAAAGCTGGTGTTGACCTGGTCCAGGTAGCAGATACCCAGGTCGAGCTGGTTGCGGCTGAGCCCGTCGATGACTTGTTCCGAGCTTAGCGAGCTGAGCTGAAAGTGCAGTTCGGGGTATTTTTCGCGCAGTGGCAGCAGCAGGTGCATGGGGTTGAAGCTGGCCAGCGGCACCGTACCCAGGCGCAGGCTACCGACCACTTGGCCGCGGCAGCTGGCGGCCTCGGCTTGCAGGCCATCGTGGGCTGCGAGCAAGGTGCGGGCCCAGGCCAGGATGCGCTCGCCGGCCTCGGTAAAACCTTCGAAGCGCTGGCCGCGCTTGACCAGCACCAGCTCCAGTTCGTCCTCCAGGTTACGCAGGCGCATGGACAGCGTTGGCTGGGTGATATGGCACAGCGCCGCCGCCTGGCCGAAGTGGCGGGTCTGGTCGAGGGCGATGAGGAACTTGAGCTGCTTGATGTCCATGAAAGTGCCTGGCGTCTGGTTATGCAGACCTTAACCCACGTCTGCGATAGATGTCATTGATCGCCCGGTACGCCATATCGATTGGACGCCCTCGGGCCGTGCCTCTAGCGTGTCGACAATGCCATTCAAGGAGTTTTACCGTGCGCGTCCAACCCGATGCGGTCTTCGTACCGCTGAACATCGCCGTGCTGACCGTCAGCGACACCCGTACCTATGACAACGACACCTCCGGTGAACTGCTGGCCAGCCGTTCGGTAGAGGTCGGCCACCGGCTGGTGGCGCGGGCGTTGCTCAAGGACGACCTGTACAAGATTCGCGCGCAGGTGGCGACCTGGATTGCCGACGAGCAGGTGCAGGTGGTGCTGATTACCGGCGGCACCGGCTTTACCGGGCGAGACAGCACGCCGGAGGCAGTTGAGTGCCTGCTGGACAAGCGCATCGACGGTTTTGGCGAGCTGTTCCGGGCGTTGTCAATTCTGGATATCGGCACCTCGACCGTCCAGAGCCGGGCATTGGCCGGGTTGTCCAACCGCACGTTGGTGTGCTGCCTGCCGGGTTCGACCGGCGCCTGCCGCACGGGGTGGGAGGGGATTCTGGCCGAGCAGCTGGATGCCCGGCATCGGCCTTGTAACTTCGTCAAACACCTGTTGCCGATCGAGGCCTGCGCAAGCCGGGGCTGAACTGGGCCCTGTACCGGCCCTTTCGCGGGTAAACCCGCTCCCACAGGATCGCCACTGCCTTTGGACTTTGTGCAGTCCCTGTGGGAGCGGGTTTACCCGCGAAAGGGCCAGCACAGGAGGGCGCATTTGCTCAGCTCAACACATATCCGACCGGCAACAATGCCGGAGGCAACTGCTGCTCCCCCAACCCCGCCAGCACATCGCGCTCTACAGTCCGCACCATGGCATCAGTAGGCAAGTCGTTCTCATCGCGCCCGAACGGGTCTTCCAGCTCGTTGCCAATCGCATCCAGCCCGAAGAACGTGTACCCCACGATGGTGGTGAACAGGGGTGCCAGCCAGCCCAGCGGCTCGGCCAGGGCAAACGGTAACAGCAGGCAGAAGATGTAGATGGTGCGGTGCAGCAGCAGCGTATAGGGGAACGGCAACGGGGTGCCCTTGATCCGCTCACAGGTGGCCTGTACTTCGGTCAGCCCCACCAGCCGTTGCTCCAGCAGGCTGTAGCGCCAGTCGCTGATCTGCTGTTGTGCGGCCAACTGCGAACAGTGTTCGCCAATCTCACGCAGGATGCCGTCGCACACGTTGTGCGGGCTGATCCTCTCAGGCCGGGCCAGCCACGGCCGAGCGGCTGCCAGATCATCCTCGTTACGAAGCCGTGCATTCAGTGCATGGGCAAAACCGCACAGGCTGCGCAGCAGCTCCGTACGCAGGTGGTCGTCAGCAATCACCACGCTTTCGCGCACGAACGAGCGGGTTTCGATGATCAGCTTGCCCCAGGCCTTGCGGCCCTCCCACCAGCGGTCATAGCAGGCGTTGTTGCGAAAGCTCATGAAGATCGACAGCGACAGGCCAAGCAAGGTGAACGGCGTGGCGCTCACCGGGTAGAAAAACGCCGGGTAATGGCGCTCGATCAGCACGATCAGCGCTGCCAGCAGGGTCACCATCAGGCAGCGCAGGGCAATGCGCTTGACGATCGAACCCTTGAGGGTGAACAGCACACGCAGCACATCAGGGGTTGGGTGGACGATCATGGATATCCAGAGACGGCCGCTTAGCCGCCGGTCATGTTCATGAAGCGCAGGATCTGCACGTCGCCACCGACTTCGAAGTGATGGCGGTACGGCTTGAGGTGCAGCGAATCGCGGATGGCCTTTTCCAGGCGTTCGGCGTTGCCGGGGTGGGCGCGTAGCACGTGCTTGAGGTCCACCGAGTGTTCATTGCCCAGGCACAGCAGCAGCCGGCCTTCGACCGTCAGCCGTACGCGGTTGCAGGTGGCGCAGAAGTTGTGGCTGTGCGGCGAAATGAAGCCTACCCGGGTGTTCGCTTCTGCCAGACGCCAGTAACGGGCGGGGCCCTGGGACGACTCGGTGGATTCGATCAGGGTGAACTGCTCGGCCAGGCGCGCGCGTACTTCGTCGCTGGAGCAGAACGACTCGCGGCGCTCGTGTTCGCTGATCACCCCTAGCGGCATTTCTTCGATGAAGGTGATGTCCAGTTCGCGATCGATGGCAAAGCGCACCAGGTCGACCAGCTCGTGGTCGTTGCGCCCTTTGAGCACCACGCAGTTGAGCTTGGTGCGCTTGAAGCCGGCTTGGCGCGCGGCGTCGATGCCGGCGACGACCTGATGCAGGTCGCCGGTGCGGGTCAGTTGCTTGAAACGGTCGGCATCCAGGCTGTCGAGGCTGATGTTCAGGCGCGAGACCCCCGCGTCGAACAGTGGCTGTGCCAGGCGCCCGAGTTGCGAGCCGTTACTGGTCAGGCACAGTTCGCGCAGGCCGGGCAGGGCCGCGATGCGCCCGCACAGGTCGACGATGCCCTGGCGTACCAGTGGTTCGCCGCCGGTCAGGCGGATCTTGCGGGTGCCCAGGGCGACGAAGCGCTCGGCCACCTGGAACAGTTCTTCGAGGCTGAGGATCTGCTGGCGCGGCAGAAACTGCATGTCTTCGGCCATGCAGTAGACGCAACGGAAGTCACAGCGGTCGGTGACCGACATCCGCAGGTAGTCGATTTTCCGGTTGAAGCCGTCTATCAGGGCCCGGCTGTTCTGTTCCACGTTCGCGCTCGAATGGGTTGGGACACATCTCCAAGCTATAACCTGGCCGCAGGGGCGTCAAATTGCTTTGTCCGACTGCTTGATCGACGGCCTCTATCATGGCTGCAACCACATTCCCGGCCCATGATCGAAACCGCTTATCACACCGTAAGATCTTTCGATTGGACGCCCCTGCCTCACGCTCAATAGGCTGGAAAAAAGCATCGAAGCGTGGGGATTCATCGCATGAGCCAGGACGAACACATCAGGGACTACAAGGGCGCCGCCGCCGGTTGGGGGGCGCTCAAGAGCGTCACCAAAAGCTGGCTGGGCAGCGAAAATGCCTTCAAGAACCTGCGGGCCATGCTCAAGACCAACCAGAACGGCGGCTTCGACTGCCCCGGCTGTGCGTGGGGCGAGTCGCCGGAAAGCGACATGGTCAAGTTCTGCGAAAACGGCGCCAAGGCAGTTAACTGGGAGGCGACCGGTCGCTCGGTCGACCCGGCTTTCTTCGCCAAATACAGCGTCAGCGCGCTGAGGGAGCAGACCGACTACTGGCTCGAATACCAGGGCCGCCTCACGCACCCGATGCGTTACGACGCTGCCACCGATCACTATGTCGAAACCACCTGGCAGGAGGCCTTCGAGCTGGTCGCCACGCACCTGCGTGCGCTGCAGTCGCCCGATGAGGCCGAGTTCTACACCTCGGGCCGGGCCAGCAACGAGGCGGCGTTCCTCTACCAGCTGTTCGTGCGCGCTTACGGCACCAACAACTTCCCCGATTGCTCGAACATGTGCCACGAAGCCAGCGGCGCAGGCATGTCGGAAACCCTCGGGGTGGGCAAGGGCACCGTGGTGTTCCACGACCTGGAGCTGGCCGACGCCATCTTTGTCATCGGCCAGAACCCCGGCACCAACCACCCGCGCATGCTCGAACCGCTGCGTGAGGCGGTCAAGCGTGGGGCCCAGGTGGTCTGCTTCAACCCGCTAAAAGAGCGTGGCCTGGAGCGCTTCCAACATCCGCAGCACCCGTTCGAAATGCTCAGCAACGGCTCTGAGCCGACGTCCAGCGCCTACTTCCGCCCGGCCCTGGGTGGTGACATGGCGGCCATGCGTGGCATTGCCAAGTTCCTGTTGCAGTGGGAGCGTGAAGCCCAGGCCAAGGGCGAGCCGGCGGTGTTCGACCATGCCTTCATCGCCGAGCACACCAGCGGCGTCGATGACTACCTGGCAGCGGTGGACGCCACCTCTTGGGAACACATCGTCAAACAGTCGGGCCTGACCCTGGCCGAGATCGAGCTGGCCGCACGCATGTACCGCAAGGCCGAGCGGGTGATCATGTGCTGGGCCATGGGCGTTACCCAGCACCGCCATTCGGTGCCTACCGTGCAGGAAATCGTCAACCTGCAGTTGCTGCGCGGCAACGTTGGCAAGCCCGGGGCCGGCCTGTCGCCGGTGCGCGGCCACAGCAACGTGCAGGGCGACCGCACCATGGGCATTGACGAGAAGCCCAAGCCGGCGTTGCTCGACGCCATCGAAAAACGCTTCCAGTTCCGTGTGCCGCGTGCCCACGGGCACAACGCGGTGCTGGCGATCAAAGCCATGGAGGAGGGGCGGGCCAAGGTGTTCATCGCCCTGGGCGGCAACTTCGCCCAAGCCACCCCGGACACCCCGCGCACCCACGCGGCATTGCAGAACTGCGCGTTGACCGTGCAGATTTCCACCAAGCTCAACCGCTCGCACCTGGTCACCGGCCGCGATGCACTGATCCTGCCGTGCCTGGGCCGTACCGAAATCGACCTGCAGGCCGAAGGGCCGCAAGGCGTGACCGTGGAGGACACCTTCAGCATGGTGCACCTCTCCAACGGCCAGTTGCGCCCACGCTCGCCGCACATGCGCTCGGAGCCGTGGATCATCGCCGGCATGGCCAAGGCCACGCTGGGCAACCAGCCGATCGACTGGGAGTATGCGGTGGCCGACTACAACCGCATTCGTGACATGATCGCCGACGTGATCCCAGGTTTCACCGGCTTCAACGAACGCCTGCATAGCCCGGGCGGTTTCCACCTGGGCAACAATGCCGCCGATCGCAACTTCCGCACGACCACGGGCAAGGCTCGCTTCATGCCCCACGCACTGCCGGAAGAGTTGATCAACGCCAAGGTATTGGCCCGGGGTGACAAGCCCGACCTGATCCTGCAGACGCTGCGCTCGCATGACCAGTACAACACCACCCTGTATGGCCTGGATGACCGCTACCGCGGGGTGTTTGGCCTGCGTGAAGTGGTGTTCGTCAACGAGGCCGACATCCGCCGCATGGGCTTTGAGCCGGGTGAGCAGGTGGACCTGGTGTCGCTGTGGGAGGACGGCGTGGAACGGCGCGTTTCTGGGTTCCGCCTGGTGGCGTATGACGTGCCTGAGGGGCAGGCGGCGGCGTATTACCCGGAGACCAACCCACTGGTGCCGCTGGAAAGTTATGGCGAGGGGACCTACACCCCTACCTCGAAATTTGTGGCGATCAAGGTCGAGAAAGCCAAGGCAGGGAACCGCATTGCGGCGGTGTTGGCCGCGGATTGACGGGTTGCCTGCAAGGGCCCTATCGCCGGCAAGCCAGCTCCCACTGGGACTGCACAGCTTTCAGAACCTGTGATAAACCTGTGGGAGCTGGCCTGCCGACGATAGGGCCGGTGCAGCATACAGAATCAGGAACGATGCACCGGGTAAGCCGTGGTGTACTTCATCTGCTCCATGGCAAAACTGGAGGTGATGTTCGACAGCCCATCGGTGCGGGTAATCAGCTTTTTGTAGAACCGGTCATACGCCGCAATATCCCCCACCACCACCCGCAGCATGTAGTCCCAGTCCACCGACATGCGATAGAACTCCATCACTTCCTCAAACCCGGTCACGGTCGCGGCAAACTGCTCCAGCCAGGCGCTGTCATGGCGCTGGGTCTTGAGCTGGACGAACACCGTCAGCCCCAGCCCCAGGCGTTCGGGGTCCAGCAGGGCGACACGGCCGAGTATGTAGCCTTCTTCTTCCAGGCGCTTGACCCGCTTCCAGCACGGCGTGGTGGACAGGTTGACGGCCTCGGCCAGGTCCTTGAGCGCGATCGAGGCATCGCGCTGAAGCAGGGTAAGTATGTGCTGGTCGAAACTGTCCATATCGCGCGCGGGCCGTGTAGAAAAATTTTTCACAGATTACCCCAAGGCCAGACGATTTGGGTTGTGCGATAGTTGCAGCCTTCACTCTGCCAATGGGCCTGACCATGTCCGACAAGCCGCGCAATTTCGCCACCCGTACCATTCACGCCGGCGAGCAGTTCAGCGTTGCCGAAAACGCCATTTTCCCGGCTATCGTCACCGCCAGCTCGTTCACCAAGCGCAGCCTGGACGACAAGCCGGAATACTCCTACAGCCGCGTCGGCAACCCTACCCGGCATGCCTACGAAACCTGTGTCGCTGCCCTTGAAGAAGGCGTGGGCGCTGTGGCCTGTGCCTCGGGCGTCAATGCCACCGCAACCGTGCTTGAGCTGCTGCCCAAGGATGCCCACGTGGTGGTGATGAACGGCGTGTATGGCGGCACCTTCCGCATTCTGGAGGACTACCGCAGCCGTACCTCGGGCCTGACCACCACCTATGTCGACCTCAACGACCTTGAGGCTGTGGCCGCCGCCATCAAGCCGCAAACCCAGCTGATCTGGATCGAGTCGCCGACCAACCCGTTGCTGCACCTGGTCGACATCAAGGCGGTGTGCGACCTGGCCAAGGCGCGGGGCATCCTGACCTGCATCGACAACACCTTCTGCTCACCGTGGAACCAGCGCCCGATCACCTTGGGCGTGGACCTGGTGATGCACTCCGCCAGCAAATACATCGGCGGCCACTCCGACCTGACCGGTGGCGTGGTAGTGGCGGCCAATGATGCACTGCTGGCACGCCTGCGCCGCATCAGCATGGCGATTGGCGCGGTGCAGGGGCCATTTGACTGTTACCTCGCCCTGCGCGGCCTGAAGACCCTGGATGTGCGCATGGAGCGCCAGTGTGCCAACGCCCTGCAGGTGGCACGCTTTCTCGAAGGGCATGCGCAGATCGAGCAGGTGTATTACCCGGGGCTGGAAAGCCACCCCCAGCATGAACTGTGCAAACGCCAGATGCGCAGTGGCGGGGCGGTGGTGGCGATGAAGGTGAAGGGCGACCGCGCCGCGCTCAACCGCCTGGTGGAGGCGTTGCAGATCTTTGTGCTGGCCGACTCGCTGGGCGGGGTGGAGAGCATGATCAACCACTCGTGGACCATGTCGCATTGCTCGCTGAGCCCGGAGCAGAAAGGCGTAATGGGGATCAGCGAGAACCTGCTGCGGTTGTCGATGGGGATCGAGGATTACCGCGACCTGATCGAGGACCTGGATGGTGCTTTGAAGGCATCAGCGGCGGGCTGATATAAACGCGGTCTTGTGGGAGCGGCCTTGTGCCGCGAAAGGGCCGCAGCGCGGCCCCGGCAATCTATGCGTTATTGCTGAAACCTTGGGGCCGCTACGCAGCCCTTTCGCGGCGCAAGGCCGCTCCCACATGGCGCGTTCAGGCCTGTGAAATCAATCAGGATTTGGGCGGATGGATGATCCGTTCGATCTTGTCCTTGATCAGCAACCGTTCCTTGCGCAGCCGGTTGACGGCGTCGTCGTTGGTACCGTTGCCTTCGGCGGCGACCACCTCCTTGTCCTTGGCGTTGTATTCCTTGTGCAGCGCGTGCAGCGCCTGGTCCTTGTCAATGAGCGCCTGGAATGCATCAGCGGTAACGTGCAGGTCAGCGAGCAGATCATGCGGAACTGGCATTTCTTCACCTCTGTCAGGGTTGTCGGTAAGGTCCTGACCACTGAGGATAGCCGCGTTTGCGCAGGCTTGTGAGGGCGGCCACGCTGAATGGCAGCTGAATGGCTTTCACGAAATTGATAAAAGACCACGCTTCACGAAATTGTTACCGTCTTTTTCACAAAAAATTGATGATGCGCTTTCTAGAGTTCGCCCAACTTTCCCACGGTGCCATCCGGCCTGGGGGCTGATAATCACTCTTGATTGCGAACGCTGATGCTCAACCTTAAATCCCTGCGGACTGAATGGGTCACGCTGCTGGCCAGCCTTTACCTGCTGATTGGCTTGAACATGTTTCTCTGGGAGCACTTGCAAGAGGTGGTGCCCGCCGGCCTGTCAGGGCTTTGGCTGAGCCTGGCGTTTGCGGTGCTGATGCTGTTCGCCTTCAACCTCATTCTCACCCTGGTTGCCTTCCGTTATGTATTGAAGCCGGTACTCATCGTGTTGTTCATGAGTGGCGCGGGCGCGGCTTACTTCATGAACCAGTACGGTGTACTGATTGATGCCGGCATGTTCCGCAATATGGCTGAGACCAATGTTGCAGAAGTGCGCGATCTGATGTCGCTGAAGTTTGCTGCCTATATCCTGTTATTGGGTGTCTTGCCGTCAGTGTTGTTGTGGAAGGTGCAGATCGCTTACCGCCCCTGGCACCGCGAGCTGCTGGGCAAGCTGGTGGTCAGTGGTGCCTGTGTCGTGGCCCTTGGCTCGGTAGCGCTGGTCAATTATCAAGGGTTGTCGTCGCTGTTTCGCAACCACCACGAACTGCGCCTGATGCTGACCCCGAGCAATATCGTTGGGGCCTCCATCGGTTATGTCAGCGAGCGGGTCGGTACTGCCTCGCGCCCATTCCAGTCTTATGGCGAAGATGCCAAGCGAGATGCCGCCTGGCAAAAACACGAGCGCAAGTCGCTGACGGTGCTGGTCGTCGGCGAAAGTGCCCGGGCAGACCATTTCGGCGTGCTGGGCTACGAGCGCGATACCACGCCGAACCTGGCCAAGGAACAAGGCCTGCTGGCGTTTTCCGATGTGCACTCGTGCGGCACGGAAACCGCAGTCTCGGTGCCGTGCATGTTCTCGGGCATGAAGCGCAAGGATTACGATGCCCGCGTGGCGAAGAACCGCGAAGGGTTGCTGGACGTTCTCCAGCGTGCCGGCCTGGCCGTGCAGTGGCGTGACAACCAGTCGGGCTGCAAGGGTACCTGCGACCGCGTGCAGTTCATTGATGTCAGCAACCTCAAGGACCCCCAACTGTGCGCCAATGGCGAATGCCATGACCAGATCCTGCTGCAAGGTCTGGACGAGCTGATCGACAACCTCGACAGGGACACCGTGCTGGTGCTGCACCAGATGGGCAGCCACGGGCCGGAATACTTCAAGCGCTACCCCAGTGGCGGCGAGCGCTTCACGCCGGTATGCCAGAGCAACGCACTTAACCAGTGCAGCGAGCAGGAGATCATCAACGGCTATGACAACACCCTGGCCTATACCGACAAGGTGCTGGCTTCGCTGATCGACACCTTGCGCAGCAAACAGGACAAGGTCGACACGGCCATGATCTACCTGTCCGACCACGGCGAGTCGCTGGGCGAGTACAACCTGTTCCTGCATGGCACGCCTTACCCCATCGCCCCTGAGCAGCAAAAGCACGTGCCGCTGCTGACCTGGTTCTCCGACAGCTACAAGGAGGACTTCGGCCTCGACACCGACTGCCTGGCCAAGCTCAGCGATGCCCCGCTGTCGCAGGACAACCTGTTCCACTCCATGCTCGGCCTGTTGCAGGTGCGCACCGAGGTCTACCAGCAGTCGCTGGACATGTTCGCCAGCTGCCGGCCTTGGCTGGCGGCCAAGCGCTGAAATGCCGTTCCTTCACTCACAAACAGCACCACTGATCGATATCAAGGATGGCCCGGGTTTCACCAGCAGTGCCCGCGCCGTATATACTGCGCGCCAATGTTAGTGGGAGAGCCTCGTGGCCATCGAAATTCACTGGATCCGTGACGACCAGAGCCTGGCCGAACACTGCCGCGACTGGCACCAACTGCCCTTCGTCGCCGTCGACACCGAATTCATGCGGGTCGACACCTTCTACCCGAAAGCCGGGCTGATTCAGATCGGTGACGGCCAGCGGGCCTTCCTGATCGACCCGCTGCTGATCGGCAACTGGCAACCCTTGGCCGATCTGCTGGAAGACTGCGGTGTGGTCAAGGTGCTGCACGCCTGCAGCGAAGACCTTGAAGTGCTGCTGCGCCTGACCGGCAAGCTGCCGCAGCCGCTGTTCGACACCCAGCTGGCTGCCGGTTACCTGAACCTGGGCTTCTCCATGGGCTATTCGCGCCTGGTGCAGGAGGTGCTGGGTATCGAGCTGCCCAAGGGTGAGACCCGCTCCGACTGGCTGCAGCGCCCGCTCTCTGAAACCCAGATCAGTTATGCGGCCGAGGATGCCGTGCACCTGGCCGAGCTGTTCACGGTGCTGCGCCCGCGTTTGTCCGACGACAAGTACGCCTGGGTGCTGGAAGACGGCGCCGAGCTGGTGGCCGCATTGCGCCGTGAAGTCGAGCCCGAAAGCCTGTATCGCGACGTCAAGCTCGCCTGGAAGCTGGCCCCCCAGCAACTGGCGGTGCTGCGCGAACTGTGCGCCTGGCGCGAGCGCGAAGCGCGCAACCGTGATGTGCCGCGCAACCGCATCCTCAAGGAACACTCGCTGTGGCCCATGGCCAAGAGCCAGCCGAACAACCTGTCGGCGCTGGCCAAGATCGACGAGATGCACCCGCGCACCATTCGTCAGGACGGTGAGTTTCTCGTGCAGCTGATCAAGCGCGCGGGCAGCCTGCCTGCCGAGCAGTGGCCAGCGCCGTTGCCTGAACCACTGCCGATCGAGGCTGCGGGCATTCTCAAGCAACTGCGTGCCATCGGCCAGGCCGAAGGCGAGCGCCTGGGCATTGCCCCCGAGCTGATGCTGCGCAAGAAAGCCCTGGAAGCGCTGCTCAAGACCGGCTACCCCCATGGCCCTTATCAACTGCCCGATTCGCTGCGCGGCTGGCGCCGTGAGCGCATGGGCCAGGCCCTGCTGGACAACCTGGCAGCTGCCGGAGAAACCCGATGAAACGCATTTGCTCGATCTACAAGAGCCCCCGCAAGAACGAAATGTACCTGTACGTGCTCAAGGCCGACGGCCTGGAGCGTGTGCCCGAAGGCCTGTTGCCGGCCTTTGGCACCCCCATGCACGCGTTTGATCTGGTGCTTAGCCCCGAGCGCAAGCTGGCCCGTGAGGACATCACCAAGGTGCTGGAAAACCTCGATAACCAGGGCTACCACCTGCAGATGCCGCCGCTGGAAGATGAGTACATCGAGCACCTGCCCGAAGAGCTGTTGCGCCGTAACGACCCGGTCTGACCATGCGTGTACTGATTGCTGAGCATGACCATGCTCGTTACGCCGGGCTTTTGCGCGAAACAGCGCCGAACGTGGAAATCCTGACCAGCGGTGACTCCGCCGAGCTGGCCCGTCAGGCAGCGCAGTGCACGGTGTGGCTGGGCCAGCCGGACTTGCTGGCGAGCTTGCTACGCCAGGGCCTCAAACCGGAATGGATGCAATCGACGTGGGCCGGTATCACGCCGTTGCTGGCCGATGGCCTGCCGCGTGACTATCGCCTGACCCGTGCGGTGGGCATATTCGGCCAGGTGATGGCCGAGTACATGCTGACCTACATGCTCGGCCATGAGCGCGAGGTGCTGTCGCGCCTGGTGAGCCAGGTCGAGCGGCGCTGGGATGACCGCCCGGGGCGCACGCTGGAAGGGCGCAAGGTGCTGATTGTCGGCACCGGCGACATTGGCCAGCGGGTGGCCGAGTTCCTGCAGCCGTTTGGTGTGGTGCTGTACGGCGTAGCCAGCAGCGCCCGGGAACAGGCACCGTTCGTCGAGGTGGCTGCGCTGGCCGACTTGCCACGCATGGTGGGCCAGGCCGACTACGTGCTCAACCTGCTGCCGGACACCCCTGCTACCCACGACCTGTATGACGCGGCGCTGTTCAAGTGCTTCCAGGCCACGGCGTTGTTCATCAATGCCGGGCGTGGCGCGGCCGTGGTCGATGCCGACCTGGTAGAGGCACTGAAGCAGGGCCATCTGGCCGGAGCGGTGATCGATGTCTGCCGGCAGGAGCCGTTGCCCCGGCAGCACCCGTTCTGGACCGCCTGGGGGCTATTGTTGACCGGGCACAGCTCGGCACCCACCTCGCCGGCAGCGATGGTGCGGTTGTTTGTCGAGAATGTGCGGGCTTATGAAGCGGGGCAGGGGTTGCGTGGGGAAGTGGACTTTGCCCGGGGCTACTGATTGATGTTGCCTGTGCCGGCCTCTTCGCGGGCTCGCCCGCTCCCACAGGTACAGCACCGTGCCTGTGGGAGCGGGCGAGCCCGCGAAGAGGCCAGTAAGGCCTCCACAAGGCTTACAGGCTGAAATCACCCTCGGCAGCCAGCTCGCTCAGCGGCTTGCGCGGGCTCGGTACTTCACGCGACTGCAGCGCTTCATCCAGGCTGGCCTTGTCACCCAGCTTGCCGATCGCCACCATGGCATGCAGCACGTAGCCCTCGGGAATCTTCAGTTCCTGACGCGCCAAGTCCTGGTCGAAACCAGCCATGCCATGGGTATGCCAGCCGCTGATGCTGGCCTGCAGGGCCAGGTGGCCCCAGGCGGAGCCGGTGTCGAAGGTGTGCCACAGCGCCGGTTTTTCTTCCGTGGCGCCCGGGGCTGCAAAGGTGGTCTTGGAAATGATCAGTACCAGCGCCGAGGCCTGTTGCGCCCAGCTGCGGTTGAACGGCACCAGCAGGTTCAGGTAGCGCTCCCAGTTTGGCGTGTCGCGGCGGGCATACAGGAAGCGCCAAGGTTGCGAGTTGTACGCCGACGGTGCCCAGCGTGCGGCTTCCAGGAAGCTCAGCAGGGTCTGTTCGCTGATCGGTTCGGCGGTGAAGGCGCGTGGCGACCAGCGGTTGATGAACTGTTCGTTGATGGCGTAATCGGCAATGCGGGGGTTGGCGCTCATGACAGCTCCTGCAAACGGACGGGAAACCCGCACGCTACTGCGTCCCGTCGCGACTGACAAGCGGTCTGGCTTTGCCGAAGGCCAGGCTCTAGACTGGCCCCGCCGCGCGCCGTGGCCCTAAAGATGAATGCAGGAAACCGTGTGATGATCGCTGAAAACGCGCCGTTCTGGCGGCGCAAGACCCTCGAGCAACTCAGCCCGCAAGAATGGGAGTCGCTGTGCGACGGCTGCGGCCTGTGCTGCCTGCAAAAGCTTGAGGACGAAGACGACAACAGCGTCTATTACACGCGTATCGCCTGCAAATTGCTGGACATGGATACCTGCCAGTGCAGCGACTACCCCAACCGCTTCGCGCATGTACCGGACTGCATCCAGCTCACCCCGGGCAAGGCCGACCAGTTCACGTGGCTGCCAAGCACCTGCGGTTATCGCCTGGTCAGCGAGGGCAAGGACCTGCCGGCCTGGCACCACCTTGTCTGTGGCGATCGCCAGCAGGTCCATGAACAGCGCATTTCCCAGTCGGGGCGTATGCTCAGGGAGCAGGATGTGCACGAAGACGACTGGGAAGACCACCTGATCTTCCGCGCCAGCTGACCGGCGCGGCCCGCTGCCACGGGGAAACAAGGAGTTTCTGTATGCGTTGCCAGCTGTTGTTGCTGTTGGGCCTGATGGCCAGTTCGCCAGCCTGGGCGAAAAAGGTCGACCTTGACTACCAGGTGCGCCTGTTGCCCGCCAGTGGCCAAGCGGAAGTCCGCCTGACCCTGGCTGAAGGCAGTGCCGTGCGCAGCCTCGACTTCGACCTGGGCAAGGCGGCGGCCTTCAGCGGCTTCCAGACCGATGGCCAATGGCAACTCAAGGGCCAGCGTGGCGTGTGGCAGCCGGCGGCCGGCAAGACCAGCCTCAGCTACCGCGTGCAGTTGGACCAGAAGCTCGCCAGCGGTGCCTATTCCTCGCGTGTTACCCCTCACTGGGCGTTGTTCCTCGGCGACCAGCTGGTACCGCCTGCGCGGCTTGACCAGCAAGATGGCACGGAGCTTGTGGCACGCCTGGCGTTCGACTTGCCCGAGGGCTGGAAGAGTATCGAGACGTCCTGGCCACGCATTGGCAAGGACAAGTTCCGCATCGACAATGTTTCGCGCCTGTTCGACCGCCCGACTGGCTGGATGCTGGCCGGCGACCTGGGTAGCCGCCGTGCCCGCCTGGGCGATACCGAGGTCACCGTGGCCGCACCGGTCGGGCAGGGCATGCGGCGCATGGACAGCCTGACCTTGCTGACCTATGTCTGGCCGCAGTTGCAGGCCGTGTTCCCGCGCAACCCGCCAAAGCTGCTGCTGGTCGGTGCCCGTGACGGCATGTGGCGCGGGGCAATGGCAGCGCAGGGTTCGCTGTACCTGCACAGCGCCCGGCCGATGATCAGCGAGAACGGCAGCAGCCCGTTGCTGCGCGAAATGGTGCAGCTGTTCGCGCAGATCCATGGGCGTGACGGCAGTGACTGGCTGGTGGAAAGCCTGACCGACTACTACGCCAGCGAGTTGCTGCGCCGTTCAGGCGGGGTGAGCGACGACCGCTACCAGGCCTGGCAGGCACGCCTGAGCAAGCAGGGCGCCAAGGTCACCCGGCTCAAGGGCGAACGCGCCAGCCCCGCTCAGGTGGCCCGTGGGGTGATCTTGCTGCAGGCACTGGACAAGGAAATCCGCATCCACACACAGGCCAAGCGTTCGCTGGACGATGTGGTACGCGGGCTGATGCGCTTGCCCAGCGTGAGCACTGAAGACTTTGTGCAAATCAGCGAGAACGTCATGGGGCGCAAGTCCGAGGTGCTGCAGAGCAAGGTGTTGCGCTAGACATCCCTGGGGCCTGTACCTCGAACCCTGTGCGGTACCTGTGGGAGCGGGCTTGCCCCGCGTAGAGGCCAGCCCAGACGATACAAAGATCAGCTGTCTGCCAACGGATCCTTCCCGGTCACCGTCACTCCCCGCGTCGCCGCCTTGGCACTGGCCTTCAACGCCTCCAGCTCCACCGCACTGCGTTCTATATCCGAACGCAACCGGTGGTACTCCTGCCGATGTCGCTGCCACCACGCCTTGGTCGAGCAATGCCCGCTGACCCCGCGTGCCACCGCAATACCTCCGACCACGAGCTGCAGCAAGCCGATAAAGCCACCCTGGCGCAGCCCTTTGCTCACCATCAGTGCCCCTCCAGCCAGCGAACTGACCCGTTCCAGGCCATGGACATTGTGCTGCGAAGACGCAGAAGACGCAGCAGAATGGATATCGAACATGGCAAGACCTCCGTGTGAAATGTAAGCAGCTGACCAGCAGGGTGTCAGCCGCGTTCACTCGGGGCGCTCAGCGGCAACTTTATTTGAACTTGGGCCCAGAGCGGGTATTCAGCCCTTTGGCCAAACGGTCATACAGCACTACATTCACGGTCGCGGCCAGGTTCATGCAACCCTCGGTGGGGACGTAGATGGTCTCTTCACACCATGCCCGCACCTCGGGGCTGAGGCTGCCGTCTTCCGGGCCGAAGATGTAGATGGCCCGGTCCGGGTGGGTATATTCCGGCAGTGGCCGCGCACCTTCCACCAGCTCGACCGCCACCGGGGTACAGCCCAGCGGAACGATGCGCTGCAGGTCATCGATGCCGATCAGCGGAATGTCGTAGTGCACGCGCTTGGTGTCAGTGACAAAGTCACGCGCACGTTCGTAGCGTTTGCCGGTGTAGAACACCGAATTGACGCCATAGCAACCCGCAGCGCGCATCACCGAGCCCACGTTTTCTGGGGACTTGGGGTTGAACAGGCCGATGCAGCTGTATCGTTTGTTTGCCACGTACCGGGGCCCTTCGCGAAAAAAAGCGCGATTATACGGGCTGCCCGGTAGCAGTGGGGGCCGAATCGACGGTCAGTCTTTCTTCAACATGCCCGCCAGCGCGGCGAACGGATTGTGGGTGGCCTTGGCGATGCTCGGTGTGCTGGTGGAACCTTCGCTGAAGTACTGCTGGTCGGTGTAGCGCGAGTGCTCGTTGTCGTGGCAGTACAGGCACAGCAGCTCCCAGTTGGAGCCGTCCTGCGGGTTGTTGTCGTGATTGTGGTCACGGTGGTGCACGGTCAGCTCGCTCAGGCGCTTGCCAGCGAATTCGCGGGCGCAACGGCCGCAGACGTGCGGGTACATTCTCAGGGCCTTGTCGCGGTAGCCCATTTCCTTGTCACGCTTGGCATCGGCCAGGATGCGATCAAGGCGCGCGGTGGCGGCGGCGGAAGAGGTGGAGCTCATGGTGTTTCCTTTGTTCTGATCAGGCAAATGACGGTTATGGCATTGAGTCTAGCGCGCTTGCAGGGCAGGCGGACAGGCGAAAGCGGTGATTTAGGCGTAGCCTGTAGAAAGGTTCCCGACAGGAGGTTGCTGATGTTTCACGCGATCCTGACCGCGCTGCTGATGGCTGGCCTGCCCCTGGCCGAAGCTGCCAGCACGCCACCTCGCCTCACTACGCCAGTGCCGGGTGCACCGGGCACCCCCACACCCACGCCATACCCGCAGATCACCCCGAGTACACCGCCCAAAGCCTACGACAGCCAGCCGGGGGCGCCCTTGTTGCCGCCAATGCCAGTGCCCGGGCCGCCGAAGGACCAGCCATTGCCGGGGTTGCGCCAGGACCCACCGAAGCCGGGGTTGCAGGATGATTGAGCATGAGCGGCCTGCGCCGGTCCTGTGGGAGCGGGCATGCCCGCGAACACCGGCGTAGCCGGTGCCAGGCACCGCGTTGACTGCTTCGCGGGCATGCCCGCTCCCACAGGTATCGCGCAGGTGCTCAAACCTCCCTTCAGGCGATACCTAATTCGCCAAACACGAACGCATACTCCAGGGCCACATCTTTCAACCCCTGGTACCGCCCGCTCATCCCACCATGCCCAGCTCCCATCTCGGTCTTGAGCAGCAGCAGGTTGCTGTCGGTCTTGTGCGTGCGCAAGCGCGCCACCCATTTGGCTGCTTCCCAGTACTGCACGCGGCTGTCGTTGTAGCCCGCTACCACCAGCATCGCCGGGTAGGCCTGCGCTTTTACATTCTCGTACGGCGCATAAGCCTTGATCCGTTCATACACCTGCGGCTCCTCAGGGTTGCCCCATTCGTCGTACTCGGTCACGGTCAGCGGCAGCTCGGGGTCGAGCATGGTATTGAGCACGTCGACGAACGGTACTTCGGCAATCGCACAGCGGAACAGCTCGGGCCGCAGGTTGAGCACTGCACCGATCAGCAGGCCGCCAGCGCTGCCGCCGCTGATGGCCAGCTGCTCGGCAGTGGTCACACCCTCGGCGATCAGGTGTTCGGCGCAGGCGATGAAGTCGTTGAAGGTATTGGGTTTGTGCTCCTGCTTGCCGGCACGGTACCAGGCTTCGCCCAGTTCGCCACCGCCGCGCACATGGGCGATGGCAAAAGCCACGCCGCGTTCCAGCAGGCTCAGCCGCGCATGGGAGAACCAAGGGTCCAGGCTTTCGCCATAGGCGCCGTAACCGTACAGGTACAGCGGCACGGGTTGGCCCAGGTCCTGGCGGCGACGCACCAGGCTGATCGGCACCTGGGTGCCATCCGCTGCGGTTGCCCACCGGCGCTCGCTCACGTAGTCATCAGCATCGAACGCACCCAGCACCGGGGTTTGCTTGAGCACGGCCTGGGCGCCGCTGGCCAGCTCCAGCTGGCGCACCTGGGCTGGGCGGTTGAGCGCTTCGTAACGCAGGCGTACGCGTGTGCTGGCAAACTCCAGGCTGTCTTGCACGTACAGGCTGTAGGCGGCGTCGGGGAGTTCCACACGGTAGCATGGCAGGCCTTGCGGGCGTACTTCGATGATCGGCAAACCGCCTTCGCGCAGGCTCAGGGTCAGCGCGCCGGCATTCAGGCTGAGGCCTTCGAGCATGATCGCATCGCGGTGTGCCACCAGCACCTGCCAGTGTGCACGGCTGGGCACCGGTGTGGCAGGGGCCTGGTACAGCGCGAAGTTGATACCGTCCTGGTTGGTGCGGATGAACCAGCGCCACTCGCCATCGAGCTGGCCATGGTCGGGGAAGTACTCATGGCCTTCGACACGCGGCGCCAGGCAGGTGAACGGCGCCTGCGGCGTTTCGGCATCCAGTACCCAGGCCTCGCTGGTGGTCTTGCTGTTCAGCAGCAGCACCAGTTGGCGCTCGGAGCTGGTGCGGTAGCAGTGCAGGAAGAAGCGCCCGTCGGGCTCTTCGAACACGGTCTGCGCAGCGTCGCTGCCGAGGGTATGACGGCGCAGGCGCCAAGGGCGGTGGGTGTCGTCCAGTTCAGCGAAGAACAGCGTCTGGCTGTCAGTGGCCCAGGTCAGGCTGCCGTCGCAGTCGTCGAAGGGCAGGGCGGTGATGCTGCCGGTGGCCAGGTCCTTGACGTACAGGGTGTAGATTTCATCGCCGCTGGTGTCGAGGCTGTAGGCAAGCAGGCGGTGGTCGGGGCTGACGTTGAACGCCCCCAGCGACAAAAAGCCGCCATTGGCCAGGGCGTTGGGGTCGAGCAGCAGTTGCTCCTGGCTTTCATCGACGGTGTTCGAGTCGTCTGCCGGGCGCGGGCAGCGGTAGTGCCGTGGGTACTCGTCGCCTGCGGTGGTGCGGGTGTAGTACAGGTAGGGGCCCCAGGGGGCCGGCAGTGACAGGTCGGTTTCCAGGATGCGGCCCTTGATCTCTTCGAACAATTGCTCACGCAACGGTGCCTGGTCGGCCAGGCAGGCTTCCTGGTAGGCGTTTTCGGCTTGCAGGTAGGCGAGTACCTCGGGGGTGTCGCGCTGTTGCAGCCAGGCGTACGGGTCGGCGGCGTTATCGGCGTGGGCGATGGGAGGTTGGGGCTTGGTTTGCATTGAGGGTCTCTTGGTTGGGGTTGCCTGTACCGGCCTCTTCGCGGGCCCGCCCGCGAAGAGGCCGGTACAGGCAAACACTGTCTGCGCCCGGAAAAGTGTTTATCATAGGCATCTCTTTGCCTGGCTTGCACGAACACCATGACCGAGAACGACTACACCTTTGCCTGGGGCCTGTACGCCGTGGCCGCCTTGGGCTGCCTGCTGGTGGCCTTCAAGCTTACCGGCTGGATGTGGCGCTGGCTGCGCGAACCGCTGCGGGTGGTGCTGGCAGTGCTGCTGCTGACCCCGACTGTCGTCGACCCGGTCAAGGACAGCTTCGCCCCGGCCATCGCCATCACTGCCCTGGACCTTGCCTTCAAGGTGGGCAACAACGCCTGGCGTGCGGTGTCCGACTTCGCCATGTACGGCATGATTGCCTTCGGCCTGTATTTTCTCTTCGTGCTGGTGCGCTGGCCGCTGGAAAAACGCGCCAGTGAGCGGCGTGTGCAAGCCGAGGCGGCCGCCAAGCGCCAGGCGGATGAAGATGACCAAGTCGCCGGGCAAGCCCCCTTGGCCGCCGAGCGCGGCGACCGTTACCGCGACGACCCACGCCCTGCCGTTCCCCGCGGCAATGGCCGGGTCGAGCCCCGTCTGTAAGCGGAGGAGACACGCCTGTGTGCGAACTGCTGGGCATGAGTGCCAACGTCCCCACCGACATCGTTTTCAGCTTTACCGGCCTGATGCAGCGCGGGGGCCGTACCGGCCCGCACCGTGACGGCTGGGGTATCGGCTTCTATGAAGGCCGCGGGCTGCGCCTGTTCCAGGACCCGGCCGCGAGCAGCGAGTCGGAAGTGGCCAACCTGGTGCAGCGTTACCCGATCAAGAGCGAGGTGGTGATCGGGCATATCCGTCAGGCCAACGTCGGCCGGGTGTGCCTGTCCAACACCCACCCGTTCATGCGGGAAATGTGGGGCCGCAACTGGTGCTTTGCGCACAATGGGCAACTGGGCGATTTCAAAGGGCAGGCCAGCTTCTACCGGCCGGTGGGCGACACCGACAGCGAAGCGGCTTTTTGCGACTTGCTCAACCGCATCCGCAGTGCTTTCCCCGAGCCGGTGCCGGTAGAACAGCTGCTGCCGGTGCTGGTGGAAGCCTGTGCCGGCTACCGTGGCCGGGGTGTGTTCAACTGCATGCTCAGCGATGGCGACTGGCTGTTCTGCTTCTGTTCGACCAAGCTGGTGCACATTACCCGCCGTGCGCCATTTGGTGCCGCGCGGTTGAAAGATGTCGACCTGATCGTCGATTTTCATACCGAAACCACCCCCAACGACGTGGTCACGGTGATTGCCACCGAGGCCCTGACCGAGAACGAGACCTGGCATCGCTACGAGCCCGGTCAATGGGCCCTGTGGCGGCACGGCGAGTGCGTGGCACACGGCCAGAGCTAAGGACGCTGCATGTTCAGAAGTTACCTGCGGTTGCTGCTGTTCACCTTCGGCCTGCTGGCCGGTATCCAGGTCCCTGGGCTGGTCAAGGACTATAGCCAGCGGGTCGAGGCGCACCTGTTCGAGTCGCGCGAGGCGCTGGATGGGTTCCGGCAAACGGCCGAGCGATTTTTCAAAGGCGATTTGCAGGCGCTGCTGCAGCATTACCGCAGCAGTGACGACCCGGTGTTCAACAGTGATGCCAACAGCATCGAAAGCCTGATGATCCGCAACGAACTGCTGGAAAAAGAATGGCAGGCGTTGCAAGGGCCGTGGGCCCAGCGTACCTGGCATGTGCTGGTGCAGGCCGACCCACAACTGCGCGAGGAAACCCTCAATGCCTACAGCTACCAGATTCTGCTGGTGCCCGAGGCAATTGGCTGGGGTGTTGGCGCAGGGTTTGTGCTGGCCTTTGTGGTCGAAAGCCTGTTGCTGGGGCTTGGCTGGGTGATCCTGGGCGGGCGGCGCAGGGCGGTGAAAGAAAGCTGGCGCTAGGCTGCTCCCACAAAGACCGCGTTAGCCGGTCAGATGAGTGCTATCCGCTGCCCACCCACATCCCGCGCATACCGCTCCAGCACCTGTCGGCACACCCCGACCACTTCAGCGACCAACGCCACCCCTGTCTGCCACGCCACCACCAGTTCCAGGCTTGGTGGCGGTTGCAGGCCTTGCAGCAACACCAGCTCGCCCCGACCCAACTCGGCATCCACCAGCGCCGGCGGCAATGCGCCAATGCCAAAACCGTCGCGCAACAGCCGAGTGATCGCCGCCACCGAGTTCACGCAATTCAACCGCGGCGTCTGCGCCCCCGCAGCCTGCAGCAAGCTCAGCACCTCCTGGTGCGGCCGTGAATTCTTCGAGAAGGTGATGATGCGCTCGCGCCCAAGCTCGGCCAGCGACGCATAGTCCCGGTGCTGGTGCGAGCCAGCCGCCACCACCCAGCCCATGGGGTAGCGCGCCAGGTCGAGGCTGCGAATCGACTGCTCGCGCAGCAGGTCGGTCTGCAAAATCACGTCGAGAAAGCCTTTCTGCAGCTGCTCGCGCAAGTTCAGCGCGGTGTCGGCCACCAGCTCGATTTCGACCTGCGGGTAGCGCTCGGTCAGCTCTGCCACCAGCGCACTCATCCAGGTGTGGATCACCGTGTCCATCACGCCGATGCGAATGCGCCCGACCTTGGCCCGGTCGCTGTCCAGCGACTGCTTCATGGCTTTGGCGGTATCCAGCATGCGCTCGGCATACTCCAGCACCTTGCCGCCTTCCGGGGTCAGGCTGACCCCACGTGAGTCACGCAGCAACAGCTTCACGCCCAGGTCTGCCTCCAGCGCGGCAATGCGGCTGGATACCGAGGCTTGGGTGGTGAACAGCTTTTCTGCCGTCAGGCGGAAGCTTTTGAGCCGGGCGACCCAGACGAAGGTTTCGAGGAAGCGAAGGTTCATGATCAGTTTTTCTTGTTCCAGACCGGCGGTTTTTCTCGTTGGACGCAGGCGGCGTGGCCTTTGAACAATGGTGCCCAGGCCGCGACGCTTCATGTCGCCCATAAAACAATACCAACAAGCCGAGGCATCCATGAACCCCACCGGCGTGCAGCAGCAGGTCAGCTCACCTTCTTCGTCCGGGCCTTTCGCCTGGTACCGCGACATCGACAAACAGCAACGGCGCACCTTCTGGAGTTGCAAGATCGGCTATGGCCTGGACGGCATGGACACCCAGATGCTCAGTTTTGTCATCCCCACGCTGATCATGCTGTGGGGCATCACCACCACCGAAGCCGGATTGATCCATACCAGCACCTTGATCGCCTCGGCCGTGGGGGGCTGGGTCGCCGGTATCCTCTCCGACCGCATCGGCCGGGTGCGCACCTTGCAACTGACGGTATTGTGGTTCGCCTTTTTCACCTTCCTGTGCGGCTTCGCCCAGAACTACGAACAGCTGCTTATCGCCCGCACGCTGATGGGCTTTGGCTTCGGCGGTGAATGGACCGCTGGTGCAGTGCTGATTGGCGAGGTAATCCGCGCACAGGACCGCGGCAAGGCAGTGGGCATGGTGCAGTCCGGCTGGGCCATCGGCTGGGGCCTCACGGCGATTCTCTACGCACTGCTGTTCTCCTGGCTGCCGCCAGAGCAGGCCTGGCGTGCACTGTTCCTGTTGGGGCTGGTGCCGGCGATCTTCGTGATCTTCGTTCGGCGCCTGGTCAAAGACCCTGAAGTGTATCGCCAGGCCAAGGCAGTGGAGACCGCCGAGGCACCTTCGCACTTCTACGAAATCTTCGCCCCGGGCATGCTGTGGACCACTGTGCGTGCGTCCCTGTTGACCACTGGCGCATTGGGCGGCTACTACGCCATCACCTCGTGGCTGCCGACCTTCCTCAAGAACGAGCGCGGCCTAAGCGTGCTGGGCACGGGTGGCTACCTGGCCATGGTGATCGTGGGTTCGTACGTGGGCTATGTGGTCAGCGCTTACTTGTCCGACCTGCTGGGGCGCAAGAAGAACTTCATCCTGTTCGCCGTGGGCTCGTTCGTGATCGTGCTGCTGTACACGCAGCTGCCGGTCAGCGATGGCGTGATGCTGTGGCTGGGCTTCCCGTTGGGCTTCTTCGCCTCGGGCATCTTCAGCGGCATGGGCGCGTTTCTGACCGAGCTGTTTCCTACGCGCATTCGCGGTTCGGGGCAGGGCTTTTGCTACAACATCGGTAAGGTCATTGCGGCTCTGTTCCCGTTGCTGATCGGTATGCTCGGCCAGAACGTGCCACTGGGCCTGGGTATCGGCATGTTCGCTGCCGTGTCCTACGGCATTGTGATCGTGGCGGCCTTGAGCCTGCCGGAAACACGCGGCAAACAGCTGCAGGCGCGGTAAGGTAAGCCTGTGAACAACAACAAGGGAGACCGCGTGGTGGAACGCCTGCTACTCAATTGCGACATGGGTGAGAGTTTCGGCAGCTGGCGCATGGGCCTGGACGCCGAGGTAATGCCCTACATCGACTGCGCCAACATCGCCTGTGGCTACCACGCCGGCGACCCCGGCATCATGCGCCGCACCGTGGCGCTGGCGCTGGCGCATGGGGTGACCATTGGCGCGCACCCGGCCTACCCGGACCTGGTCGGCTTCGGCCGCCGCTCCATGGCCTGCAGCCCCGAGGAAATCCGCGACCTGCTGCATTACCAGATCGGCGCGCTGGACGGCATCTGCAAAGTGCTGGGTGGCCGCGTGGCCTATGTGAAGCCCCATGGCGCGCTGTACAACGACATGATGGCCGACCCGCTAAAGCTGCGTACCGTGCTGGAGGCCGTGGCGGCCTACGACAGCACCTTGCCATTGATGTTGATGGCCACCGCTGACAACCGCGCCGCCCAGGCCCTGGGCGATGAAATTGGCGTGCCGTTGTGGTTCGAGGCCTTCGCCGACCGCGCCTACACCGCCAGCGGCCACCTGGTGTCGCGCCGCTTGCCTGGGGCAGTGCATCACGACCCGGCGCGGGTGGTGGAGCAGGCAGTGCGCCTGGCCCGTGGCGACGCGCTGATGGCGGACGATGGCAGTGCCCTGCGCCTGCAGGCCAGCACGCTTTGCGTACATGGCGACAACGACAGTTCGGTGGCAGCGGTGAGGCAGATACGCCAAGCCCTCGATGCTCTGGAGTCGCAATGAAGGCGCGTATTGAAGTGGTCGCCATCGACAGCCTGATGGTGCGCCTGTTCGACCGTATCGACGAGGCCAACATGCCGTGGATGCTCGCCGCCAGCCAGCGCCTGAGCGCCGTGTTCGGCGAGCACCTGCTGGATCTGGTGCCGTCCTACACCACGCTGATGGTGCAGTTCGACCTGCCGCCAGGTGGGGCGAGGGCGCTGATCACGCAGGCGCTGGAGGGTTTGCAGCCAGACACCGGCAGAGGCGGCCGGCGCCACGAGATCCCGGTGTGGTACGACCCCAGCGTGGGCCCTGAACTGCCTGTGCTGGCGGCGCGCAGCGGCATGAGTGAAGCCGAGGTTGTGCGCTTGCATTGCGCACGTGATTATCCTGTGTTCGCCTTGGGCTTCGCCCCCGGTTTCGGCTTTATGGGCCTGGTCGACGAACGCCTGGCCAGTCCGCGTCTGAGCACCCCGCGCAAGCGGGTGGCGGCGGGTAGCGTGGGCATCGCCGAGCGCCAGACGGCGGCGTATCCGGCAGTATCCCCAGGTGGCTGGAACCTGATCGGGCGCACGCCGGTGCGCCTGTTCGACCGTGAGCGTGACGGCTACAGCCTGTTGCAACCCGGCGACCGGGTGCGTTTCGTGCCGGTTTCGCGCAGCGAGTTCCTGGCGTTGGGCGGCGATGTGGAGGCACAAGGATGAAGCAATTGAAGATCGAAGCCAGCACGCCGCTGTGCCAGTTGCAGGATGCTGGCCGTTTTGGCGTGCGTCACTTGGGCGTGACCCAGGGCGGGGCACTGGACTGGGTGGCGATGCGCTGGGCCAACTGGTTGCTGGGCAACCCGTTGGAGGCGCCGGTGGTCGAGGTGGCGTTGGGGGGCTTTAGCGTGGTGGCCGAACAGGATTGTGTGCTGGCCCTGGCCGGTGCCGACCTGGACGCGCGCGTCGATGATCAGCCCGTCGTGCCCTGGCGCAGCTTTGCCTTGAGCAAAGGGCAGCGCTTGACCCTGAAGCAGCCAAAGCAGGGTGTGCGGGCTTACCTGGCGGCACCGGGCGGGTTTCAGGGGGAGGATGTACTGGGCAGCTGTGCCACGGTGGTACGTGAAGCGCTGGGTGGCATCGATGGTCAGGGTGCTGCGCTGGTTGAGGCCCAGGCACTGGCGTTCACCAGTAGCCATGCAACCCCGCGCGAGGTGCCGCAAGCGCTGCGCCCGCAGTACGCAGAAAAGCCAGTGCTCGACCTGGTGATAGGCGCACAGATCGGTGATTTCAGTGGTACCAGCCTGTTCGAAGCCTTCAACCGGGAGTGGACGCTGGACAGCCGGGCTGACCGCATGGGCATCCGCCTGTTGGGGCCGCAGCTGGTTTACCAGGGGGCGCCGATGATTTCTGAAGGGATACCGCTGGGGGCGGTGCAGGTGCCGCCGGATGGGCAGCCGATTGTGTTGCTCAATGATCGGCAGACCATAGGCGGGTATCCGCGGCTTGGGGCGTTGACGCCGTTGGCGCTGGCGCAACTGGCGCAGTGCATGCCGGGGGCGGTGGTGCGCTTCAGGGCGGTGGTGCAGGATGAGGCCTGGCGGGAGCAGGAGCTATACCTGGACCGTTGGCGGTGACACTGCCGGCCCCTTCGCGGGCTTGCCCGCACACAGGTATTCCACACACCTCAGGATCTGTGGGGTACCTGTGGGAGCGGGCGAGCCCGCGAAGGGCCGGCACAGGCAACATCACTTGGACAGGTAGCGCATCCCTTCTTCCAGCCCCTGCAAGGTCAGCGGGTACATCTTGTCTTCGATCAGGTCCCGCACCAGGTGGGTCGAGGCGGTGTAGTCCCAGGCCTGCTTGGGGTACGGGTTGATCCAGATGATCTTCTTGAATTTCTCCATGAAGCGCTGCAGCCACACATACCCGGCCTCTTCGTTCCAGTGCTCCACGCTGCCACCCGGCTGGGTGATTTCATAGGGCGCCATGGCCGCATCGCCGACAAATACCACTTTGTAGTCGTCGCCATACTTGTGCAGCAGGTCGAAGGTGGAATAGCGCTCAGAGGTGCGACGCAGGTTGTTCTTCCACACCGACTCGTACACGCAGTTGTGGAAGTAGTAGTACTCCAGGTGCTTGAACTCGGTCTTGCAGGCCGAAAACAGCTCTTCGCAGACCTTGATGTGGGCGTCCATCGAGCCGCCGATGTCGAACAACAACAGCAGCTTTACCGTGTTGCGCCGTTCAGGGCGCATCTGGATGTTCAGCAAGCCGGCGTCCCGCGCGGTATGGTCGATGGTGCCGTCGATATCCAGCTCTTCGGCGGCGCCTTCGCGGGCAAACTTGCGCAGCCGGCGCAGGGCCAGCTTGATGTTGCGCGTGCCGAGCTCCACCTGGTCGTCGAGGTTCTTGTACTCGCGCTGGTCCCACACCTTTACCGCCTTGCCCTGGCGTTTACCGGCCTCACCCACGCGGATGCCTTCGGGGTTGAAACCGCCCGAGCCAAACGGGCTGGTACCGCCGGTACCGATCCACTTGTTGCCGCCGGCGTGGCGTTCCTTTTGCTCCTCAAGGCGTTTCTTGAATTCCTCGATCAGCTTGTCCAGGCCACCCAGGGACTGGATCTGCGCACGCTCTTCATCCGTGAGCGAACGCTCGAACTCCTTGCGCAGCCAGTCTTCGGGGATTAGCGCCTCGATGTGCCGGTCGAGGTTTTCCAGGCCCTTGAAGTAGGCGGCGAAGGCCCGGTCGAACTTGTCGAAATGGCGTTCGTCCTTCACCAGGATGGCGCGGGCGAGGTAGTAGAACGCGTCCATGTCGGCGAACACCACGTGCTTTTGCAGGGCCTGGTGCAGGTCCAGCAACTCACGTACCGACACCGGCACCTTGGCCGCGCGCATTTCATTGAACAGGTTGAGCAGCATGGCCCGGCTCCTGTCAGCGGTTGCCGCGCCGGCTCATGAAGGCCAGGCGTTCCAGCAGTTGCACGTCCTGCTCGTTTTTCACCAGCGCGCCGGCCAGCGGCGGGATGGCCTTGGTCGGGTCGCGTTCGCGCAGTACGGCTTCACCAATGTTGTCGGCCATCAGCAGCTTGAGCCAGTCGACCAGTTCGGAGGTGGACGGTTTTTTCTTCAGGCCCGGCACCTTGCGCACGTCGAAGAACACATCCAGCGCCTCGCTGACCAGCGACTGGCTGATGTTCGGGTAATGCACGTCGACAATCTGCTGCAGCGTGGTGCGGTCGGGGAAGGCGATGTAATGGAAGAAGCAGCGGCGCAGGAAGGCGTCCGGCAGCTCTTTTTCGTTGTTGGAGGTAATGATGATGATCGGGCGCTGCCTGGCCTTGATGGTCTCGTCGATTTCATAGACGTAGAACTCCATCTTGTCCAACTCTTGCAGCAGGTCGTTGGGGAATTCGATGTCGGCCTTGTCGATTTCGTCGATCAGCAGGATGACCCGCTCATCGGCCTCGAAAGCTTCCCAAAGCTTGCCTTTTTTCAGGTAGTTGCGCACATCGTGCACCTTGTCTACGCCCAGCTGCGAGTCACGCAGACGGCTGACCGCATCGTACTCGTACAGGCCCTGGTGGGCCTTGGTGGTGGACTTGATGTGCCAGGTGATCAGCCGCGCACCGAACGAGGCCGCCAGCTGCTCGGCGAGCATGGTCTTGCCGGTGCCGGGCTCGCCCTTGACCAGCAGTGGGCGTTCGAGGGTGATGGCCGCGTTTACCGCCAGTTTCAGGTCGTCTGTGGCGACGTAGTCGCGGGTGCCTTCGAACTTCATGGGTCTGTCCTCTGCCGTATGCCTGTCAGGGCCTCTTCGCGGGCACGCCCGCTCCCACAGGTATTGCATACATTCCTGGAGCTGTGGGTTACCTGTGGGAGCGGGCGTGCCCGCGAAAGGCCCAACACCTGTTTTCGATTTGTTACCGACTATAACGCGGGGTTGCGCGGCTGGAAACGCAGACCGGGTATTCAGTCCCTGAATGCCCCGTCACGCAATCTCAGTCGGAATCCGGCGCGCCGCGCTCGTAGCGGGCATTGAACGCCTGGATAAACCCGTTACGCAGGATCTGCAGGAATGCCTCAAACGCGCTGACATCCTGCTTGCGCACGCTGCCACTGAGTTCCACCCGGGTAGCGAACTGGTTTTTTGGCTGGTTCTTCAGCACCGTTTCGGTCGCCCCCACCACTGCCTCCCACACCGAGCGGAAGAAGCCCTTGTCCTTTTCCTCGACGTCCTGTTGCCAGTCGAATACATCGACATCGCGCAGCAGCGGCTTTATGTAGCCGTTCAGCCGACCGTTTTCCGCCTGCGCCTCGATGACTACGTCCCCGTGCCCGGCGTTGAAGTCGAATTTGCCATAGGCGCTGGCGAAGTCGTTCAGCTTGCGCAGTTCGATGCCGGTAGCACGAAGCCTGAATTCGAAGTCATCGAAATCACTGAACGGGTCGAACGTCGCACGGCTTTCCACCTTGGCATCGCCTGCGATGAGTGCAGTACCTTCGAAACTCGCATCGCGACGGCCCTTGGGGTCACGAACATTGGTCAGGTTGCGGATGTTGGCGTTCAACTGAGTGGCCTTGAGGTCGACCGGTGGCTTGGAGTTGAAGTTGCGGAACGTCAGTACGCCGTTGTCGATGCGCACGTCATTGAGGGTGATGGGCAGCAGTTTTTCCAGTTGCTGGCGCCAGTCGGTACCCCGACCGGTCTGCGACGCCTGTTTGCTGCCACCGTCGACGAAGTTCAGTTCTGGGCGTACAAAGGTCACTTCGGCCACCACGGCCTTGTCGTACCACAGCGAATGCCAACTCACCGAAAGGTCGATCAGTGGCGCGTCGAGGAACGGTACCGGCACCTTGCCGCTGGTCTTGACGATCTTCAGGCCGTTGATCTGGTAAGCGCCGCGCCACCAGGCCAGGTCGACGTCGGCCACCTGGCCGCGGTAATCGCCCATGTCGGCCAGTTTTTCGTTCAGGTAGTTGCGCACCAGGTAGGGCAGGGCAAAGTGCAAGGCTGCCAGCAACACGACCAGGCAGCCCAGGCCGATCAGCGGCCAGCGATAACGGGCTCTCATCAGGGCGTCTCCAAGGCGGGATGTGCGGTTGACCGCAACACGCCCGGCCGAGTTCGAACAGGCTTTACGGGCCACCGGCCGGGGCTTACCCTTGAGGTCTTTCCGTGCTGTTTTCATGCCAAGGACTCCTGCCATGAGCCGTATCTTTGCAGACAATGCCCATTCCATCGGTAACACGCCGCTGGTGCAGATCAACCGCATCGCCCCGCGTGGCGTGACTATTCTGGCCAAGATCGAAGGGCGCAACCCGGGTTATTCGGTCAAATGCCGCATTGGCGCGAACATGGTCTGGGACGCAGAGAGCAGCGGCAAGCTCAAACCGGGCATGACCATCGTCGAGCCCACCTCGGGCAACACCGGTATCGGCCTGGCTTTCGTCGCCGCCGCCCGTGGCTACAAGCTGATGCTGACCATGCCTGCCTCCATGAGCCTGGAGCGCCGCAAGGTGTTGAAGGCGCTGGGTGCCGAACTGGTGCTGACCGACCCGGCCAAAGGCATGAAAGGCGCGATCGAGAAGGCCAACGAAATCGTCGCCTCCGACCCGGCCCAGTACTTCCTGCCGGGTCAGTTCGAAAACCCGGCCAACCCGGCCATCCACGAAAAAACCACCGGGCCGGAAATCTGGAACGACACCGATGGCGCCGTCGACGTGCTGGTGGCGGGCGTGGGGACGGGCGGCACCATTACCGGTGTGTCGCGCTACATCAAGCACACCCAGGGCAAGGCAATCCTGTCGGTGGCGGTCGAGCCCTTGGCATCGCCGTTGATCACCCAGACCCTGGCGGGCGAAGAACTCAAGCCCAGCCCGCACAAGATCCAGGGCATTGGCGCCGGCTTCGTGCCGAAAAATCTCGACCTGTCGATTGTCGATCAGGTGGCGACAGTGACCGATGAAGAGTCCAAGGCCATGGCCATCCGCCTGATGCAGGAAGAGGGCATTCTCTGCGGGATTTCCTGTGGTGCAGCCATGGCCGCCGCCGTACGCCTGGCCGAAAAACCGGAGATGCAGGGTAAGACCATCGTCGTAATCCTGCCTGATTCGGGCGAGCGTTACCTGTCGAGCATGTTGTTCAGCGACATGTTCAGCGAGCAGGAAAACCAGCAGTAATCGACCTTGCCGCTGACCCGGCGCAATAATCGCCGGAGTGGTTTATTGCACAATCTTCATGAATGCGATCCCGCCCGGGTTGTTTGTACCTCGGCGGGATCGGTTTATGATGGCAGGATGATTTTCAGAAGAGCAGGTGGTGCAGCCCTGGCTCTTCCCCAAGGAGTGAAAGCATGACCTTTTCCTTTGCAGCCAAGGCGGGTGTCTTGCTGGTGTTTTTCGGCAGCGTGTTGTTCGTGCACCTGCGCGGCAAGGCCCGCCTGCCGGTGTTGCGCCAGTTCGTCAACCATTCGGCGCTGTTCGCTCCCTACAACGCGTTGATGTACCTGTTCTCCGGCGTGCCGTCCAAGCCCTACCTGGACCGTCAGCGCTTCCCTGAACTGGACGTGCTGAAAGACAACTGGCAGGAAATCCGCGAAGAGGCCATGCGCCTGTTCGATGAAGGCTACATTCGCGCCGCCGAAAAGGACAACGATGCCGGCTTCGGTTCGTTCTTCAAGAAGGGTTGGAAGCGGTTTTACCTGAAGTGGTACGACAAGCCGTTGCCTTCGGCCGAAGCCCTGTGCCCGCGCACCGTCGAGCTGGTCAGCAGCATTCCCAACGTCAAGGGCGCAATGTTTGCCCTGTTGCCCGGCGGCAGCCACCTGAACCCGCACCGCGACCCGTTTGCAGGCTCGCTGCGCTACCACCTGGGCCTGTCCACGCCGAACTCCGATGCTTGCCGCATCTACGTCGATGGCCAGGAATACGCCTGGCGTGATGGCGAAGACGTGATGTTCGACGAAACCTACGTGCACTGGGTGAAGAACGAAACCGACTTCACCCGGGTGATCCTGTTCTGCGACATCGAGCGCCCGCTGAGCAGCCCGCTGATGACCCGCATCAACCGCAAGGTCAGTGCCTTCCTCGGCCGCGCCACCGCGCCGCAGAACACCGACGACGAGCGCGTGGGCGGGATCAACCAGGCGTATGCCTGGAGCAAGCGCTTCAGCAATAAAATCAGCACCCGTGTGAAGCAGTTCAAACGCGCCAACCCCAAGGCCTACCGCATCCTGCGGCCGGTGCTGGCAGTGGTGGTGGTGTACCTGCTGTATCACTGGTTGTTCTGATTTTTTGTTGTCTGACCCGTCCTCTTCGCGGGACAAGCCCGCTCCCACAGGTTCTCCTCATCCTTCGAGGACGATGGCGCTCTTGTGGGAGCGGGCTTGTCCCGCGAAGAATCCCACGCTATATTCCAGGCATTCACCTCCTCAAAGACCCCGTTCATGCCAGCCACCCCTTCCACCACAAGCTTTGCCTTCGCGCCAGTCGCGGGCAGGGTCGTGCGTGGCAGCCAGCAGCCGGTCATGATCAGTCATTACCCACCACCTGTCAGTGGCGTTGTAGGCGGCGTAGCTCCGCCTCCTTGTGTGGTCGTGCTGGGCTGATCGGCTTGTTGCCGAACCCCTACGCACACGCAACCTACTGAACACGGTCGGCTACTTCCCCGCTGAAGCGCACGCCGTCCGTTTGGCTTTTCTGCCTACTATCAGGTGGCAATATATGTCTGTCTTTACCAAAGCATCCGTGGCCTCGGCGGCCACGACCAGCCTGTTCGTCCTGCTGTGGAGCAGCGGGGCGATTGTCTCCAAGCTGGGCCTGGCGCACGCCAGCCCGTTCGCCTTCCTGCTGTTGCGCTCGTCGTTGGCCCTCGCGGGCCTGCTGCTGATCGGCCCGCTGCTGGGGCTGCGCTGGCCGCGCAGCCGAGGGGCGATTCTGCGCGCCTTGGGTACCGGGTGCGTGCTGCTCGGCGCCTACCAGATCTTCTACTTGTTGGCGCTCAACACCCATGTCACCCCTGGCGTCATGGCCACGGTCATGGGGGTACAACCAATCCTTACCGTGGTGCTGATGGAGCGTCAGCGCTCATGGAGCCGTTTGTTCGGCCTGGGGCTGGGGTTGGCTGGCCTGATCATGGTGGTGTACCAGGGTATCAACCTGGGAGGGGTCTCGCTGGCGGGGATGCTGTTTGCCCTGCTGGCGCTGGCCAGTATGACCCTGGGCTCGATCCTGCAAAAGCGCATCACCGATAACCCCATGGGCACGTTGCCGCTGCAGTACCTGGCCGGCTTTGCCATGTGCGCGCTGTTCGCACCGTTGCAACCACTGCATGTCGAGTGGGCCGGCGGCTTTGTCGGCGCGTTGCTGTGGATGGGCCTGGTGGTTTCATTGCTGGCGACGTTGCTGCTGTATCGGCTGATCGCCAAGGGTAACCTGGTCAATGTCACCAGCCTGTTCTACCTGGTGCCGGCGGTGACCGCAGTGATGGACTTCCTGATCTTCGGCAACCGACTGGCACCGCTCAGCCTGCTGGGCATGGGGTTGATCGTGGTGGGCCTGCTGTTCGTGTTTCGCAAGCCCGCCGCGCGCTTGGCCGAGGCGTAAGTCCTAGCGGAACTCTTCGGGGATGGCGTGGCGCAATACGCCTTCCTCGAAGTCCAGCAGGCCGGCCTCGCGCTGGGTGAGCAGGTAGTAGAGCAGGGTGTCGAGTGAACGCGCTGGCGGGACTTCGACGGCCAGCATTCTCACGGCCTGCTCGGTTTCGCACTTGCAGCCGAAGTCCTGCAAGGCCGTGCATACCTGGTCCAGGGTTTCCGGTGGCTTTACCAGCACCCGGAATACCGAGCTGCCGCTGCCGCAGCGCAGTGCGTCGAACCAGGTTTCGCCGTTTTCTTCACGGGTGGTTATCACATCACCCGGGGCAATGCCGTAGACATGGAAGGGGATGTTGTCGACGGCATAGCCGCCTTCCACGGCTTTGGCCCATAGGCCTTCGATCGAGGCCGGTGGGTAGCCGTTCTCGTCCTGTTCCAGGCGGAACAGGACCTTCTTGTACGCGCTGTTCATCGTGTGCCCCGCTTCAACTGCGCGCCGGGCGCAGCACCAGCCACAGTGCCATGCCAATCAGCAAACCGCCATACAGGTGGCCCATCGACAGTGACTCATCCAGCAGCCAGGCGCCCCACAGTACACCGAACACCGGAATGAGGAAGGTCACGGTGCTGGCCTTTACCGGTCCGATTTCTTCCAGCAGGCGGAAGTAAAGGATGTAGGCGAACGCCGTGCACAACAGCCCCAGGCCCAGCAGCGACAGCCACACCTGCCAGCCGCCCCAGCTGGCGGGTGGCTGGCTCAGCGCGCTCCAGGCGAACACTGGGCTTAGCAGCAAGGTGGCGCCGAGCATGCTGCCCAGCGCCGAAAGGCGGCTGTCCAGGCCGCTGATCCAGCGGCGGGCAAGGAAGCCGGCAAAGCCGTAGCAGGTGGTGGCCGCCAGGCAAGCGAGGGCGCCTTGCAGCAGGGCCATGTCCAACGCGACCGGGCCGGCGCCGCTGAGGATGCCGACGCCAAACAGGCCCAGGAAGATGCCGCACAACTTGGGCAGGGTCATGGGCTCGCGGAAGAACAGCATGCCGATCAGCACGCCCATCAGTGGCGTGGTGGCGTTGAAGATCGCCGAGTAGCCGGCTGGCAATACCTGAGCGGCAACGGAATAGAAGGTGGCGGGGATACCGGAGTTGATCATGCCCAGCACCAGGCAGGCACCCAGCTTGCCCTGGAAGTCCCAACGCACGCGGGCGACCGCGACGATGCCGATCAAGCCCAGGCAGGCAATGGATACCCGGAAGAACGCGGTCGGCACCGTGCCCAGCTCGGGGGCGATGATGCGCATGAACAGGAAACTCGCCCCCCAGACGGCAGCAAGGGTCAGCAGGCGGGCTAGGGCGATGGGGCTCACGGCGGTCTCCGGGTACAGGGCAGGGCGCGAGTGTACGCCAGGGGGCGGGGGGATTCTTGTGCTTTCTTGCGGTGCAATCCATTGCGGCCTGCAAGGGCCATGCAGGCCTTCGAGGTGTGGCATTAACCCATGACCCCAAGGGCGGCTAAGCTCAGTACTCAATCTTTGCACCGAGGCCCACCGCATGACCCAGCACTGGCCTGCCGGCGAGATCGCCCGGATGATCCTCGATGGCTTCGACGACTATCGCGAGCATTTTCGCCGCATCACCCTAGGCGCCCGCGAGCGCTTCGAGCAGGCGCGTTGGCAAGATAGCCAACGGGCAGCCGCTGCCCGTATCAACCTGTACGAACAGAAGGTCGGTGAGGTCAACGGCTGGTTGCGTGATGCGTTCGATGACGAGGTGCTGCTGGAGGTCGAGCAGTGGCCTCTGGTTAAAAGTGCCTACATACGCCTGATCGACCCGCGCCTGGACGATGAGCTGTCAGAGACCTGGTACAACTCATTGTTCTGCAGCCTGTTCAGCCATGACCAGATCAGCGACGGCTGCATGTTCATCCACACCACCCGGCCGTCCATCCGCAGCCACCAGCGCGCCACGCAAACCTGCACCTATCGCCCCGATGGCAATCTGCAAGGCCTGCTACGGGCGATTCTTTCCGACTATGCATTCGCCTACGGCGACCTTGAAAGCGACGTGTCACGCCTTGAGGAGCAACTGCGCGAATGCCTGCCGGATTGGGTGTGCAAAGACCCGATGCTGGCAGTGGAGCTGTTTTCGCCGGTGCTGTACCGCAACAAGGGTGCCTACCTGGTCGGCCGGTTGTACAACAGCGATGAGCAGTGGCCGCTGGTGATACCGCTGCTGCACCGCGAAGGGCATGGTATCGAGGCCGATGGGCTGATCACCGACGAGGCCGAGGTGTCGATCATCTTTTCCTTCACCCGCTCCTATTTCATGGTCGATGTGCCGGTACCGGCAGAGTTCGTCAACTTCCTCAAGCGCATCTTGCCGGGCAAGCACATTGCCGAGCTGTACACCTCCATCGGTTTCTACAAGCACGGCAAGTCGGAGTTCTACCGGGCGCTGATCAACCACCTGGCCGGCAGCGAAGACCGCTTCGTCATGGCGCCTGGGGTGCGCGGCATGGTCATGAGCGTGTTTACCCTGCCGGGCTTCAACACCGTGTTCAAGATCATCAAGGACCGCTTCTCGCCGTCTAAAACCGTCGACCGCGCCACGGTGATCGACAAGTACCGGCTGGTGAAAAGCGTCGACCGCGTGGGGCGCCTGGCCGATACCCAGGAGTTTGCCGATTTTCGCTTCCCACGGGGCAAGTTCGCGCCCGAGTGCCTGGCCGAACTGCTGGAGGTAGCACCGTCGACGGTGGTTTTGGAGGGTGACACGGTACTGATCCGCCACTGCTGGACCGAGCGGCGCATGACGCCGTTGAACCTGTACCTGGAGCATGCCAGCGAAGGCCAGGTGCTGGAGGCGCTGGAGGATTACGGCCTGGCCATCAAGCAACTGGCGGCGGCTAACATTTTCCCCGGCGACATGTTGCTGAAGAACTTTGGCGTTACCCGCCATGGCCGGGTGGTGTTTTACGACTATGACGAGATCAGCTTCCTGACCGAAGTGAACTTCCGCCACATTCCGCCACCGCGTTACCCCGAAGACGAGATGTCGGGCGAGCCGTGGTACTCGATCGGGCCGCATGACGTGTTCCCCGAAGAGTTTCCGCCGTTCCTGTTTGCCGATATTGGCCAGCGGCGGTTGTTCAGCCGCTTGCACGGGGAGTTGTATGACGCGGATTACTGGAAGGGGCTGCAGGCAGCGATTCGTGAGGGGAAGGTGATTGATGTGTTTCCCTACCGGCGCAAGGCCCGGTAAATGCTTGGCCTGTCTTGGCCCTATCGCCGGCAAGCCAGCTCCCACAGGATTACCACAGGGCTGAGCGTTCTCGGGGACCTGTGGGCGCTGGCTTGCCGGCGATAGGGCCAGGGCAGGCAACCAGTGACTTCACCCCTTCAAACACTTCAATTCACCGAAATCAGTCCGCACCTTGCCCAGCTTTTCTTGCAAGAACCGCCGCTGTTGCGGGGTGCTCAGCTGCACCAGGTCCACCAGCAGGCTGCGCGCCTGTTGTTCGGTATTTTGAAACGCTGAGCGGTATTCAGGCGTCCACAGACTTTCCTTGCGCTGCAACAGTGTCGCCAGGCGTGGTTCAAAGCTGGCGTCATTGCGCTGGTTCATCGCCAGCAACAATTGCTGCTGCCAGTGGGCGCGGTTGGCGATCCATTCGCGGTTCTGGTCGCCCAACGCTGTGGACCAGGCCTGGACCCGTTGCTTCTGTGCTGCCGACAACTCGCCGAACCACGGGGTCAGGCGTTTCTCCATGCGTTCGCTACGGCGGGCGATCTGTTTGGGCAGCGGCGTATCCACGTACTTTTTCTGCCGTTCGCTGATGTCATCGCGGAACGCTTCGCGCATCTGCGCCACTTGGGTATCGCTCATGCCGCGCAACAGTTCAGTGGCCGATGGGGTGATTTCCTCTGCCACCCGGCCAATCGCCTCACGGGCCTCACGGGTACGTTGCTGCAGGGCCTGGTCGGTCACTTGGCCATCGGCGACCATGCCGCGTACCCGGTCCAGCCAGTCGAGGTAGCCGGGCAGCTGGGTCTTGCAATGCCAGGCCAGGTGCTCGCGCAAGCGGTCGTCGAGCAAGGCCTTCTGCTCGCTGTTCATGTCCAGGTAATCGCCCAGCGACCACGGCACCAGGCGGTCGAGGTTGCGGTAGGCCAGGTCGATGCGGCTGCAGGCGGCCAGGGCCAGTGCGAAGCCGACGGCGACAAGCAAGGCTTTGAGCAGGCGTAGCGGCATGTGCTGTTCCTTCCTCAGTCTGGCCAGAGGGTAGACGCAAGGGCGGGCTGGCGGTTCAACTGTATCAGTGGTCGGGCCATGCGGTGGCTTCAGGTGTAGAATAGCCGCCTTGTCTTGAGGATCATCGGAAATGGCTCTGCTTGGGCGTTACAACAGTTTGCAAATCGTGAAACACGTGGACTTCGGCCTGTACCTGGACGGCGGCGCCGATGGCGAAATCCTGCTGCCGGGGCGCTACATCCCGAAAAACGCCGAAACCGAGGTGGATGACTGGCTGAACGTGTTCATCTATCTGGACAGCGAAGACCAGCTGATCGCTACCACTGAAAAGCCCAAGGTTCAGGTGGGTGAGTTTGCCAGCCTCAAGGTCAAGGACATCAACGGGGCCGGTATCTTCCTGGACTGGGGCCTGCCCAAGGACCTGCTGATGCCGTACTCGGAAGAGGCTCGGCAGCTGAAGATCGGCGATTACTGCGTGGTGCACGTCTACCTCGACAAGCGCACCCGCCGCATCACCGCTACGTCGCGCCTGGACCGTTACCTCGACGTCACCCCGGCCGACTACAAAGTCGGGCAACCGGTCGAGTTGCTGGTGGCCGGCGAAACGCCGATGGGCTTCAAGGCCATCATCAATAACCGCCACTGGGGCCTGATCCACAAGAATGAGGTGTTCAAGTTCCTGCGTTCGGGCATGCACGAAAAGGGCTTCATCAAGGAAGTGCGCCACGACGGCAAGATCGCCCTGAGCCTGCAACCGGTGGGTGCGGCCCTGGCTGACAGCCTGCAAGAGCAGATCATGGCGCGTCTGGAGGCTGAAGGTGGGGTGTTGGGCGTGTGCGACAAGAGCGACCCGGCGCTGATCAGCAAGCTGTTCAACGTCAGCAAGGGCAACTTCAAGAAGGCCATCGGCGCGTTGTTCAAGCAGGGCCTGATCGTCATCCATGACGACCGTATCGAGAAGGTCTGACCGCCTTAAGCCTGCACGAAGTTGCGGAAGTCCAGCTGCTCGCCACCCGGGCGGGTGTCGCGCAGCAGCGAATCGCGGTCGGCGCTGAGCGCAAGGCTGATGGTGGAACGGCGCTTGCCGGGCTTGCGCACTTCCATCTGCTCCAGGTGAGCCTTGAGGAAGTTGGTGGGCACCTTCAGGTGCTGCAGCTCATCGCTTTCTGGCGTGTGCAGCAGCAGGTTGACCCAGTCGGCCTGGCCCTTGCCCAGCAGCGCCACAGGCACTTCGAACCACCACAGGTTGCGTTTGTTGTCCAGGATGGCGAACAGCGTATTGCTGCTGTTCAGCACCGGCTTGGCCAGTGCTTCGTTGCGCCGGGCGATGGCGGCGGGTTTGTCGAGTTTCATGCAGGTTCCTGCGGGTTGACGCTATGAAGGCCTGCATTGTGAGGGGTGGCACCGGGCGGGGCAAGCCCGCGAACAGGCCGGTAGCGTTAACGCCGAACCGGCAGGCTCAACTCGGATGTTGCCCCGTCAGCTGTCGTCACGGTCGCAGTAAAACTGCGCAGCCCGCCGATGCCCTCCAGCACCTGCGCAAACCGCGCCTGGCCCTGCTTGTCACTGTTCACCAGCACCTCCCCGAGGTACTGCTGCGCCTCGGTGCCATCCGCCTCGGCATTGCCAAACAACTCCACCCGCAGCAGGCTCGACGCCGGCCCCTGCACTTCACCACGCAACACATTGCCTTGCAGCGCAATCAGGTGTGGCGCTTGCTGGTTATGGTTGGGCAGCGGTTGGCAAGGCTTGGGCTCGCCGTTGGCATCGCAGATGATTGCCTGGTCTTTCTTCGGCAAGTCGGCCCCCACGCCGCGCGAGCCCACATACAGCGCATGCGCCTGGGCCGGTACGCCAAACACGATGGCGCCTGTGCGCTGGCCCGGCACGCACGAACCGCCAGCTTCGCAGCGGCGGATATCCTGGCTGTTACCCCAGATGCGATTGCCGCTCAGGCGTGTGGCGGTGGCCTCCGGCTCCGGGCGCAGTGCCACGCCGATGCGGTTGCCGTGGATCAGGTTGCCGTCGAGGATGTTGCCATCGCCGGTAACGCTGACGCCGATCGAGTTACCAGTGAACGTGTTGGCAGCCAGGTAGTTGCGCTTGCCCCAGTTGATCTGCAGGCCGTCGGAGTAGTTTTCGAAGCGGTTGCGCACCACGCTGTTGTCGTTGCCCAACAGAATCTCGATACCCTGCGATGGCTCGGGGTTGGCCGAGGTGGAGCGGAACAGGTTATCGGCCACCAGGTTGAATGCCGCGCCGCGGGTCAGCTCCAGGCCGTCGCCATTGTCGATCAGCTGGTTGCGCAGCACCTTGTTGTTGTTCGTGGTGGTAGCGGTGGGGTTACCCGCGCCGTCGTCACCGGTCAGCATGATGCCAGCGCCGCCCTTGTTGGCGATGATGCGGTTGTCTTCGATCACGTTGCCACTGGCGCGGTTGACCAGGATGCCGATGCAAAAGTTGCGCACTTCCAGGCCGCTCAGGTGCACGCCCTGGGTGTCGCGCAGCACCAGCCCGGGGTTGGTGGTGGTGCGCACGTTGGTGCCGAACTGGCCGGGCAGGGCGCCGGGGCAGGTGCGTACGCCCTGGTCCTTGATGTAGGCCGAACCGTCGATGGCGATGTACTGGCCATCGCGCGCCCAAGGCAGGCCGGTGATGCGCACTGGGCCCTTGATGTCTGGGAGCGCACGGCTGGGGCGAATGATGTAAGGCGGTTTGCCGACAGCGTCAATGTCGATGCTGTAGTGGCCGGGGTTCTGGTTGCTGGTTTCGATGGCCCAGCGCAGCGAACCGGGTTGGCCGTCGTCGGCGTAACGCTCGACACGCAAGGTTTCGGAGTTGGCCGGTGCAGCGGCCAGGGCGGGCAGGGGGAGCAGTGGCAGCAAGGCCACCAGTGCAGGCATCAGACGCATGGGTGCGGGTATCCGGAAAACATTGTTCTTATCGAGTGCCAGCCTGCTGTGGGCGGACGTTTGCGGGCATTCTAGGGCAGCTGTGCTGGCTGCGTAGGTGCGCCGGGGTGATTTGGTGCGGTATTCGCCCGCAGTTTTACCGTTCGGCTTGCGAATGGAAAATTCGTTGAAACTCCTGGCGAGGGTGTTGGGTCCACCTTCTGTCGACACGGTTCACGTGTCTCCATTTGCAGGAGTTTTGCCATGAGCGGTACTAAAGACAAAGCGAAAGGTCTGGCCAACGAAGCAATCGGCAACGTGAAACAGGGTGTTGGCAAGGTAACCGGCAACGACAAGCTGCGTGCAGAGGGCAAGGCGCAGGAAGTCAAAGGCGAGGCGCAGCAGATCAAGGGCGATGTAAAGGACGCGGTGAAAAAGCCTTGATTTGAGCAACCTGTACCGGCCTCTTCGCGGGCAGGCCCGCGAAGAGGCCTATAAGGGCTTGAACCTTTTCTGATGCATTGGCCGGGAGCAGCACAGCAGCGGTATGGTCTATTAGACTTGTCTGTTGAATCGATCGAGCGGCGAAAGGAGACGCTATGATTTTTTCCGCCCTGCAGGGCCTGCCCTTGCACCGCGTGCTGGTGCGCACCGTCAAGGAATTCCTTGATGACGAAATGTCCACCTATGCCTCTGCGCTGGCTTACCAAGCACTGTTTTCGCTGTTCCCTTTCTTGCTGTTCCTCATTGCCCTGATTGGTTTTCTGCATTTGCCGGACTTCTTTTCCTGGCTGCGGCTGCAGTCGGAACTGGTACTGCCACCGCAGGCGCTGGAACAGGTCAACCCGGTGATCGACCAGTTGCAGCAGTCCAAGGGCGGGCTGTTGTCGGTGGGTATCGTGATTGCCTTGTGGACCGCATCGGCCGGCGTACGCCTGATGATGAGCGCGATGAACGCTGCTTACGATGTGCCCGAAGGCCGCCCGGTTTGGAAGCGTATCCCGCTTTCCATTTTCTACACCATCGGCCTGGCCGGCATGTTGCTGGCGGCCGCAGCACTGATGGTACTGGGCCCGCAGGTGATGGAATGGATCGCCGCCCAGATTGGTATGCAGGAGTTCATCGTCACACTCTGGACCATCCTGCGCTGGCCAGTGATCATCATCTTGCTGATGGTGGCAGTGGCCCTGATCTACTACGTCATGCCTGACGTGAAACAAAAGTTTCGCTTCATTACACCCGGTTCGGTGCTGGCAGTGGTGGTGTGGATCGTGGCTTCCCTGGGCTTTGCTTATTACGTGAAAACATTTGCCGACTACAACGCGATGTACGGCAGCATTGGTGCAATCATCGTGCTGTTGCTGTATTTCTATATTTCCGCTGCCGTATTGCTGCTGGGCGCGGAGATGAACGCGGTGATCGAGCACATGTCGAGCGAGGGTAAAAACCCTGGTGAGAAAGATTTCGAAGGGCACAAGGCTCCGCAAACCATCACCGTGCTGGGCCATGAGCACCCGCAACCCAGCGAGCACCAACCTTCCGAGCCGAACCCCAGATGATCCGTGACATTCTAAAGATGGGCGACGAACGCCTGCTGCGCATCGCCCCGCCCGTGCCCGGGCACATGCTCGGCACTGTCGAACTGCAGCAACTGATCGACGACATGTTCGAAACCATGCGCCATGTGGGCGGCGTAGGCTTGGCCGCGCCACAGATTGGTATCGACCTGCAGTTGGTGATTTTCGGCTTCGAGCGCAGCGAGCGCTACCCGGATGCCGAAGCGGTGCCGCAGACCATTTTGATCAACCCGGTCATCACGCCGATGTCCACTGAAGTAGAGGACGGCTGGGAAGGTTGCCTGTCGGTACCGGGCCTGCGCGGTGTGGTGCCACGCTTCAAGCATATCTGCTACGAAGGGGTCGACCCCCAAGGCAACCCGATCAACCGCTTTGCCGACGGTTTCCATGCGCGGGTGGTGCAGCACGAGTGTGACCACCTGATCGGCCGGCTGTACCCATCGCGTATCCAGGACTTTGCCAAGTTCGGCTACACCGAGGTGCTATTCCCCGGGCTCGAGGTCAGCGACGACTGACCCCGCTGCAGGGCTACCAGGCGTTTGCTGCGCTGGTAGCGCTGCAAGCGACTGGCCAGGGTTTCGGGCAGTTGCCCGGCCATGTGGAAACCCAGGCGCTGATAGAAGGGCGCCAGGTCCGGGTGGCAGAACAGCCAGGTTGGTCCGCCAGCGTGTTGCAGCGCCGCGTCGATCAACCGCCCGGCCACCCCTTGACCGCGCAGTTGCGGGTCGACGAACAGCCCCGTCAGCCATAATCCTTCGCCTACTGCATTGAGGCTCAAGCCCGCAATGATGCCTGGGGCGCGTGCCACCCACAGTTCAGCGTCGCTTGCAGCACGCATGCGCGAGCCGTGTTGGCGGTAAAAATGCTCCAGCAGCCGGCGTTCTGTGGCCGCAAGTGTCGAGCAGTGAATATTTTTTAATGAGATGACGCGTCCTTCCCTGAAAGCTGGCCAAAGGCTCTGGCCTGAGATGTTGCGGCCATTTTGACGCAGATTGTTGCAAATCGGGCAACGGTGAATATCCGAGTTCAGGGTTCAACTATTGGCAACCGGGAGTAGAATTTTACTCATCCCCCCTGGCAGTACGAAGCGGGATCGGTACTTCGTGCCATCTTCACCGTAGATGGCAACTTCTCCGCGCCGGGTACGGCAATAGAAGTCAATCGATCAGCTTGAATGCTCAAAAGGCACACTCACATGAAACCATTACTGATTCTTGCATTGGTCGGTATGTCCTCGTTCGCCCTCGCCGATGAGGTCAAACCCGTCTCCAGCGAGCCTGTGGCCCAGCAGTACGACTACTCCATGAACCTGGACATCAAGCGGGTGATCAACCTGTCGACCATCCCCAATGTCTGCGAAGTGGTACCTGCGACCATGACCTACGAAGACCACCAGGGCCAGGTGCATACCATCCAGTACCGGGCTATGGGTGAAGGTTGCCAGCAAGGTTGACCGACAGGTATCCACTGTAGTTGCTGATGGCCTCATCGCCGGCAAGCCAGCGCCCACAAGGTTGTCGCAGCATTTGCATGTTGTGCTACCCCTGTGGCAGCTGACTTGCCGGCGATGGGGCGATCAGCATTCAGAATATTTTCAAGCGTTGTCGATTACTCTGCTCTCCGTTCGACCATAGGTGAAGGCACGCCGCACTGCGTGTCAAAACCCTACGTACTGTCGGAGGCACCCCGATGAGCACCGCAGCCGAAACCGAGATCCGCCAACTGATCGAGCGCTGGATGCAGGCCGTGCGCGATCGCGACATCCCCAGCATCACCGCCCCCTATGCCGATGACATCGTTGCCTTCGATGCCATCCAGGCCCTGCAATTCAAAGGCAAGGCCGCCTACACGGCGCACTGGGAAATGTGCATGGGCATGTGCACCGGGCCCATGGTCTTCGAACTTGCCCAGCTTACCGTCCACGCCGATGGCGACCTGGCCCTGGCCCACTGGCTGAACCGCTGCGGCCCAGGCGACGACGAAAGCCAGTGCGGCTTCATGCGCGCGACCGTGGGCTATCGTCGTCAAGGTGGCCAGTGGCGGGTGATCCACGAACACTGGTCTGCACCCTTCGACATGGAGACGCAAAAAGCCCTGTTCGATCTCAAGCCCTGAGCCGTTATCGCCAAACGCACTTTGCCGATGCCCTGGAGGCGACCATGAAATACCTGTGCCTGGTCTATTGTGACGAGGGGCTGCTGCATAGCTTGCCCGACAGCCCGGAAGACGCCGAATGCCTGGCCTACGCCGAAGCCGTACATGGCTCGGGGCGAATGCTGGCGGCCGAGGCGCTCAAGCCTGTGCAGACCGCCACCACGGTACGTGTGCGTAACGGGCACATGAGCCTGACCGACGGTCCGTATGCCGAAACCAAGGAGCAACTCGCCGGCTTTTACCTGGTGGAGGCCCGCGACCTGAACGAAGCGCTGAATATCGCCAAGGGCATCCCTGCGGCACGGGTCGGCAGTGTCGAGGTGCGACCGGTGCGTGAACTGCAACCCTGACAGCTACGGAGAACCATCAGCATGAGCCTTGCACACCCCGCGCAAGCGCAACACGAGTTGTCCATCAGCCGCCTGATCGACGCACCGCCGGCCAAGGTGTTTCGCGCCTGGAGCGAACCCCATTGGCTGATGCAGTGGTGGGGGCCGCATGGCATGACCACCCCGGAGTGCGAGATGCAGTTGTGGATCGGGGGGGTATTCCGCACCCTGATGCGAGCGCCGGATGGTAGCGAATACCCGACCCAGGGCGTGTTTCTTGACATTGCCGCGCCGCGACGGTTGGTGTTCACCGATGCCTTTGGCCCCGGTTGGGTGCCGTCAGAAAAGGCCTTCATGACCGCCGTGATCAGCTTTGACGAGGAGCAGGGCAAAACCCGCTACACCGCCCGCGCCTGGCACTGGAATGCTGCTGACTGCCGGGCCCATGAAGAAATGGGTTTTTATCAGGGCTGGGGAGAAAGCCTGGACCGCCTGGTGGAGGTGGTGACCCAGCGGATGCCCGACTGATGACAGCCCTGGCGCAGGTGCGCGCCGAAGTCGAGTCGGTGTACCGGCGGGAGTCGCGGCGCATCCTGGCGACATTGATCCGCCTGCTGGGTGATTTCGACCTGGCCGAGGAGGCCATGCATGATGCCTTCTTCATCGCCGTCGAGCGCTGGCAGCGTGATGGCATCCCCGATAACCCACGGGCGTGGCTGGTCTCCACCGGGCGCTTCAAGGCCATCGATGCACTGCGCCGACGCGCACGTTTCGATCGCTCCCAGGCAGACTTGAGCATGCTGCTCGACGGCCAGGGGCAGGACCCCAGCGAAGAAGAGTTGTTGGCGGATGACCGCCTGCGGCTGATTTTCACCTGTTGCCACCCGGCGCTGTCGGCCGATGCCCAGGTACCGCTGACCCTGCGCGCAGTCTGCGACTTGACCACCGAGCAGATTGCCCGCGCCTTCCTGCAAAGCCCGACTACCATCGCCCAGCGCATCGTGCGCGCCAAAGCCAAGATCCGCGATGCCGGCATCCCCTACCAGGTACCAGCGTTGAGCGAACTGCCCGAGCGCCTGGAGAGCGTGTTACGGGTGATCTACCTGGTGTTCAACGAAGGCTATTCGGCGTCGTCGGGCGAGTCACTGCTGCAGCAGGAGCTGAGCGATGAAGCCATTCGCCTGGCGCGGCTGCTGGTGCAATTGTTGCCTGATGCGGAGGCCAACGGCCTGCTGGCCTTGATGCTGCTTCAGGCGTCGCGGCAGCAGGCGCGCACCGATGCCCAGGGCAACCTTGTGCTGCTGGAACAACAGGACCGCAGCCTGTGGGACCGGCAACGCATTGACGAGGGCTGCGAGCTGGTGCGCCAGGCCCTGCAAAGCCGGGCGTTCGGTGCCTACACGGTGCAGGCGGCGATCGCCGCTGTGCACGCTGAAGCGGCAACCGCAGAAGAAACGGACTGGGTGGAAATCGTCGGGCTGTATGATGTGTTGCAGCGGCATTGGCCGTCAGCGGTGGTGGAACTGAACCGGGCGGTGGCGCTGGCGAAGCGCGATGGGCCGCAAGTGGGCCTGCGGGAAGTCGAAGGGATTCTGGCGCGCGGTGATCTGCTGGACTATCACCTGGCGCACGCGGCGCGGGCCGAGCTGCATTACCAGTTGGGGCAGGTGGAGGAGGCGCGTGCGGCGTGGCGGCAGGCGCTGGCGCTGACCCGGCAGGCGCCGGAGCGGCGGCATATCGAGCAGCGGCTGAAAGTCATCGAGTGATGTTGGCTGCGCTGGCCTCTTCGCGGGTAAACCCGCTCCCACAGGATCACCACAGACTTGAGCATGGTGCTGTACCTGTGGGAGCGGGTTTACCCGCGAAGAGGCCGGTGCGGTCTACATCAATCTTCAGCTAGCCACGAAATTCGGCGGCGACACCAGCTCGACTGTCTGCTGCTTGCGCGGCGCCAGGATTTCGGCCTCACCCTGGACCACCAGCTCATCGTTCTGGTTGTACACGTTGGTGGCAATGCGCACCTTGAACTTGGGCAGCTTCTCGAGAATCTCCAGGCGCACGGTCAGGGTGTCGCCAATCTTCACCGGCTTCTGGAAGCTCATCTGCTGGCCCAGGTAGATGGTGCCAGGGCCTGGCAGGGTGCAGGCCACCGCAGCACTGATCAGCGCGCCGCTGAACATGCCATGGGCAATACGCTCGCGGAACATGCTCTTGGCGGCGAACTCGGCATCCAGGTGAACCGGGTTGTGGTCACCGGACATGGCAGCGAACAGCTGGATGTCGCGTTCTTCAACGGACTTCTTGTACTCGGCCGTCTGGCCAACTTCGAGGGCTTCGTAAGGCGTGTTGGTGACCTGGGACATCGGTGCTTCCTTAAGCGTTAGGCGAGGGCGGCTATCATTCACTGCGCACGGGGCGGCCAAGGGCCAGCGCCTGCTCAAGCCAGCCGAGAATATCGGCGGTGACCTCGTCACGGTTGGTTTCGTTGAGTACTTCATGCCGCGCCTCAGGATAGACGCGCAGCTGTACATGTCGATTGCCGGTCGCGCGCAGGGCGTCGGCCAGATGGGTTAGACGCTTGCCGGCACTGACCGGATCACATTCGCCACCGATTACCAGCATGGGCAGGTTCGGATCGATCTGCGCGAGGTTACCCGGCTGGCTGATCTGCGCCAAGCCTTGCAGCAGGTCGAGCCACAGCTGGTTGCTGCAGCGAAAGCCGCACAACGGGTCGTTGACGTACAGGTCGACCTCGGCTGGGTCGCGGCTAAGCCAGTCGAACGCCGTGCGGTTGGGTTTGAACGCTTTATTGAACGACCCGAACGACAACCATTCGATCAGCGCACTCTTGCCTTGCGGCCCTTGGCGCCAGCTCTCCAGCCGGGCAATCAGCCGCGCCAGGCGGTACAGCGCCGCCGGTTGGTAGTTGGAGCCACTGAGAATCGCCCCGTGCAGGCTGGCGCTGTGGTGCAGCAGGTAAGCCTGGGCAATGTAGCTGCCCATGCTGTGGCCGAACAGAAACAGCGGCGTGCATGGGTACTGCTGGCCGATGTGCTGGGCCAGCAACCCAACGTCATTGACTACGGCATTCCAGCCATGATGGCGGGCGAACAGGCCGCGGCTGCCCAGCTCGGCGCTGCGCCCGTGGCCGCGCTGGTCGGCAGCGAACAGGGCAAAGCCGGCCTCGCTCAGGGCATGCCCCAGGCGCTGGTAGCGCCCGGCATGCTCGGCCATGCCATGGGCCAGCAGCACCACGGCCTTTACCGGTGTGGCCGGCAGCCATTGATGTACATACAGGCTGCAGTGCTCACTGGCGGGGAGCCAGAAGGCGTCGTGGGGCATGGCGGGTCCTTGTGCGCGCGGGTACCCGAACAGTGTATGCACAACCGGCCGGATTGCAGGAAGGGCACAAATAAGATTCACAATGTTAATGGCGGCACTTGGCGTATATGCCGCCTTGGGCTTACCTGCTAACGTCGGAGCAACGCCTTTTTGCCGGCAGGCAATCAGGTAAAGGACTAAAGGACGCAGTGCAGGTCCAGGCAGAGGAACAATAATAAATGCAAGCCGACTTCTGGAATGACAAGCGCCCGGCGGGCGTGCCTTCCACCATCGACATCAATGCCTACACCTCGGTCGTCGAGGTATTCGAGCGCTCCTGCAAGCGCTTTGCCGACCGCCCGGCGTTCAGCAACCTGGGCGTGACCCTGACCTACGGGGAGCTGGAGCGCCACTCGGCAGCCTTCGCCGCCTGGTTGCAGCAGCACACCGGCCTCAAGCCGGGTGACCGCATCGCGGTGCAGATGCCCAACGTGCTGCAATACCCGATCGCGGTCTTTGGTGCCATGCGTGCCGGCCTGATCGTGGTCAACACCAACCCGCTGTACACCGAGCGCGAAATGCGCCACCAGTTCAAGGACAGTGGCGCACGTGCGCTGGTGTACCTGAACATGTTCGGCAAGCGGGTGCAGGAAGTGCTGCCCGATACCGGCATCGAGTACCTGATCGAGGCGAAGATGGGCGACCTGTTACCTGCCGCCAAAGGCTGGCTGGTCAACACGGTGGTCGACAAGCTGAAGAAGATGGTGCCCGCTTACCAGCTACCCCAGGCGATATCGTTCAAACAGGTGCTGCGCGAGGGCCGCGAGCACTCGCCCAAACCGGTGCCGTTGAGCCTGGACGACATCGCCGTGCTGCAGTACACCGGCGGCACCACCGGCCTGGCCAAGGGCGCCATGCTCACCCACGGCAACCTGGTGGCCAACATGTTGCAGGTGCTGGCCTGCTTCTCGCAGCACGGCCCCGACGGGCAGAAGCTGCTCAAGGACGGCCAGGAGGTGATGATCGCACCCCTGCCGCTTTACCATATCTATGCCTTTACCGCGAATTGCATGTGCATGATGGTCACCGGCAACCACAACGTCCTGATCACCAACCCGCGTGACATCCCCGGCTTCATCAAGGAGCTGGGCAAGTGGCGTTTCTCGGCGCTGTTGGGGCTGAACACCCTGTTTGTCGCATTGATGGACCATCCCGGTTTCCGCCAGCTGGATTTCTCGGCGCTGAAGGTCACCAACTCTGGCGGCACGGCGCTGGTCAAGGCCACCGCCGAGCGCTGGGAGGCGCTTACCGGGTGCCGCATTGTCGAAGGCTACGGTCTGACAGAAACCTCGCCGGTGGCCAGCACCAATCCCTATGGCCAGCTGGCGCGTCTGGGTACGGTGGGCATCCCGGTAGCGGGTACCGCCTTCAAGGTAATTGACGACGATGGCAACGAATTGCCCCTGGGCGAGCGGGGCGAGTTGTGCATCAAGGGGCCACAGGTGATGAAGGGTTACTGGCAGCAGCCTGAGGCCACTGCCCAGGCCCTGGATGCGGACGGCTGGTTCAAGACGGGTGATATCGCGGTGATCGACCCGGACGGTTTCACCCGCATCGTCGACCGCAAGAAGGACATGATCATCGTCTCGGGCTTCAACGTGTACCCCAACGAGATCGAGGACGTGGTGATGGGCCACCCCAAGGTTGCCAACTGTGCCGCCATCGGCGTGCCGGACGAGCGTTCTGGCGAGGCAGTGAAGCTGTTCGTGGTGCCGCGCGAGGGCGGGCTGAGCGTGGAAGAGCTCAAGGCTTACTGCAAGGCCAACTTCACCGGCTACAAGGTACCCAAGCACATCGTGCTGCGCGAGTCGTTGCCGATGACGCCGGTGGGCAAGATCCTGCGGCGGGAGCTGCGCGACATAGCTTGAGTCTGTGTTGGCTGTTTCGCGGGTGAACCCGCCCCCACAGGTACTGCACAGCCTCCAAGCTTTGTGCGGGCCCCTGTGGCAGCGGGTTCACCCGCGAATGCGTTCAAGGTGGTCTAACAGGCCTGTTTCAGCCTGATCTGCGACATTTTGGTTAAAAACTCTAAAAATGACCTGTATTGTTCATTGAGTCATTTTTGTGACTGCAAGGCCTGTTTTGGCCTCTAGGCGACCCCAGGCAAAGCTGTTACTCTCGGCCCGCTTTCAGACGATCCGGTTTGCAACGAACCGCCGTCTCATATCAATAATAAGCGCATCGACGCGCCAATCGAACTTCGCTGTTGCTGAAGGAGTGGGCTTCCATGATCGAAAATTTTTGGAAGGATAAGTACCCAGCCGGGGTTACGGCGGAAATCAATCCTGACGAATTCCCCAATATCCAGGCAGTACTCAAGCAATCCTGCCAACGCTTTGCCGACAAACCGGCCTTTAGCAACCTGGGCAAGACTATCACTTATGGCGAGCTGTATGCGCTGTCGGGGGCGTTTGCCGCCTGGCTGCAGCAGCATACCGACCTCAAGCCGGGCGACCGCATTGCCGTGCAGCTCCCCAATGTCCTGCAATACCCGGTCGCGGTCTTCGGCGCCATGCGTGCCGGGCTGATCGTGGTCAACACCAACCCGCTGTACACCGCGCGGGAGATGGAACACCAGTTCAACGACTCCGGCGCCAAGGCTTTGGTGTGCCTGGCCAACATGGCCCACCTGGCCGAGAAGGTGGTACCCAAGACCCAGGTCAGGCACGTCATCGTCACCGAAGTGGCCGACCTGCTGCCCCCGCTCAAGCGCCTGCTGATCAACAGCGTGATCAAGTACGTGAAGAAGATGGTGCCGGCCTACAGCCTGCCGCAGGCCGTGCGCTTCAACGACGCGCTGGCGTTGGGCAAGGGCCAGCCGGTGACCGAGGCCAACCCGCAGGCCAACGACGTGGCCGTGCTGCAGTACACCGGTGGCACCACCGGTGTGGCCAAAGGCGCCATGCTGACCCACCGCAACCTGGTGGCCAACATGCTGCAGTGCCGAGCGCTGATGGGCGCGAACCTGCACGAAGGCTGCGAAATCCTCATCACCCCGCTGCCGCTGTACCACATCTACGCCTTTACCTTCCACTGCATGGCAATGATGCTCATCGGCAACCACAACGTGCTGATCAGCAACCCCCGTGACCTGCCTGCCATGGTCAAGGAACTGGGCAAGTGGAAGTTCAGCGGCTTTGTCGGCCTCAACACGCTGTTCGTTGCCCTGTGCAACAGCGAGGCGTTCCGTGCACTGGACTTCTCGGCGCTGAAAATTACCCTGTCGGGCGGCATGGCCCTGCAACTGAGCGTGGCCGAGCGCTGGAAGGCCGTTACGGGGTGCGCCATCTGCGAAGGCTACGGCATGACCGAAACCAGCCCGGTGGCGGCGGTGAACCCGGCAGAAGCCAACCAGGTGGGTACTATCGGTATTCCGGTGCCGTCCACCCTGTGCAAGATCATCGATGACGCCGGCCACGAGCTACCGTTGGGCGAGGTGGGCGAACTGTGCGTCAAGGGCCCGCAGGTGATGAAGGGCTATTGGCAGCGCGAAGACGCCACCGCCGAGATTTTGGACAGCGAAGGCTGGTTGAAGACCGGTGACATCGCCCTGATCCAGCCGGACGGTTACATGCGCATCGTCGACCGCAAGAAGGACATGATTCTGGTCTCGGGCTTCAACGTGTACCCCAACGAGCTGGAAGATGTGCTGGCGGCCTTGCCGGGCGTGCTGCAGTGTGCAGCCATTGGTGTGCCTGACGAGAAGTCAGGTGAAGTGATCAAGGTTTTCATCGTGGTCAAGCCGGGCATGACCGTGACCAAGGAGCAGGTGATGGAGCACATGCGTGCCAACGTTACCGGCTACAAGGTACCGCGCCTGATCGAGTTCCGTGATGCGCTGCCGACCACCAACGTGGGCAAGATCCTGCGCCGCGAGCTGCGCGATGAAGAACTCAAGAAGCAGGGCTTGAAGAAGATCGCCTGACGCCCCGCCAGCGCAGTCCCTGCAGGAGCAGCCGTGTGCTGCGAAAGGGCCGCAAAGCGGCCCCAGCAATTTCAGCATTACGGCTGAGAACCTGGGGCCGCTTTGCGGCCCTTTCGCGGCACAAGGCCGTTCCTGCCGAGGTTGCACCGCTTCAGGCTCAGCGCAGTTTTTCCAGCATCTGGTAGTACCACATCCCCGCCGCCAGCAGCGGGTTGCCCAGCAAATCCCCCATCGGCACCCGCACATGCTTGCACTGGGCAAAGGTGTCGAACTTCTCCAGCGTCCCGGTCAATGCCTCGGCCATGATTTCGCCCATGATGTGGCTGGTGGCAATGCCGTGCCCCGAATAACCCTGGCAGTACCACACGTTGTCCGACAGCTTGCCCAACTGCGGGATGCGGTTGACCACGATGCCCATGGCGCAGCTCCACTGGAACTCGATCGGCACGCCTTTCAATGCCGGGAAGGTGCGCTCGATGCACGGGCGCAGTTCACTTTCGATATCCCGTGAGTCACGGCCGGAATAGTTGGCGCCACCGCCGAACAGCAGGCGCTTGTCGGCGGTCAGGCGGTAGTAGTCGAGCACGAAGCGGCAGTCGTACACCGCCAGGTCCTGCGGGTTGATCTGCTCAGCCAGCTCACCCAGCGGCGCGGTGGTGACGATACCGCCCATGGCCGGGAAGATCTTGCCCTTGAGCTGGCGCTTTTCCAGTTTGTGGTACACATCGCCGGCCAGCATCACCTGGCGTGCCTCGACCCGGCCGTGGGCGGTGACCACCGCCGGGCGCGGGCCGTGGACGATGTCCAGCACCTCGGAGTTTTCGAAGATCAATGCACCCAGGCTGTGGGCAGCGCGGGCCTCACCCAGGCACAGGTTGAGCGGGTGCAGGTGCAGGTTGCGCAGGTTCTTCAACGCGCCCAGGTACAGTGGGCTCTGCAGGTGCTCGGCCACTGCGGCGCGGTCGAGCAATTGCACCTGCTCGCCCATGCCCCGGCGCTGGGCCTCGGCCTCGAATGCGCGCAGCTCGTTCATGTGCGAGGGCTTCATCGCCGCGTGCAGGTGGCCGTGCTTGAGGTCGCAGTCGATGCCATAGCGCGCCACGCGCTGTTCGATCACCTGGTGCCCGCGCCAACGCAGGTGCCAGATGAAATCGTCGACTTCGGCGCCCAGGTGGCTACGCATCTGCGTGCGCATGGCCTCGTCGCCCGACAGGCTGCCGGTGACCTGGCCGCCATTGCGCCCGCTGGCGCCCCAGCCGATGCGGTTGGTTTCGACGATGGCGACCTTCAGGCCACGCTCGGCGAGCTCCACCGCCGTGGCGACGCCGGTGAAGCCGCCACCGATGATGGCCACGTCCACCTGTACCGTGCCCTTGAGCTGCGGGTACTCGGTGTGGTCGTTGAGCGTGGCGCTGTAGTAGGACGGCGCACGTTGCGCCGGGCCTTTGTTCAATGCTGCGTTCATGGGTGTTCCTTGTTATGTAGGGGCTCAGGCCTGGTGCAGGTACCAGCGCCAGTCCTGCTCGCTGACTTCGGCCATGAACTGGCGGTACTCGGCGCGTTTGACCTTCAGGTACACGCCAAGGAAGTCTTCGCCCAATGCTTCGCGGGCCCAATGGGAATGTTGCAGGGCGTCGAGGGCAGTCAGCCAGTCGGTGGGCAGGTGTTCGGTGGCCTGGGCATAGCCGTTGCCTTCCACCGGTGCGCCCGGGTCCAGCTGTTCGCGGATGCCCCGGTGGCTGGCGGCGAGAATAGCCGCTGCGGCCAGGTAGGGGTTGGCGTCGGCGCCGCAAATGCGGTGCTCCACATGCCGGCTGTTGGCCGGGCCGCCGGGTACACGCAGGCTCACGGTGCGGTTGTCCACGCCCCAGGTCGGCGCCAGCGGCGCATAGCTGTTGGCCTGGAAGCGGCGGAACGAGTTGGCGTTGGGGCAGAACAGCAGCAGCGAATCGCGCAGGTGGCGCAGCATGCCGGCCACGGCCTGACGCAGCAGCGGGGTGCCGGCTTTGTCTTCGCTGGCGAACAGGTTGTTGCCCGCGCTGTCCGCCAGGCTCAGGTGCATGTGCATGCCGGTACCGGCCAGGTTGGCAAACGGTTTGGCCATGAAGCAGGCCTGCATGCCGTGGGCGTGGGCCACGCCTTTCACCAGCCGCTTGTAGCGCACGGCCTGGTCCATCGCCTGCAGGGCGTCGCCGTGCTCCAGGGTGATTTCCACCTGGCCGGGTGCGTATTCCGAAATAGCGGTACGCGCCGGAATGCCCTGAGCCTTGCAGGCCGCGTACAGGTCGGCGAGGAACGGTTCGATCTGCTCCAGTTCACGCAGGCCATAGACCTGGGTGGTGCGCGGGCGGCCACCATCGTTGTCCAGCGCCGGTTGCGGGCGGCCCTGGGCGTCGCGTTGCTGGTCGAGCAGGTAGAACTCCAGCTCGCAGGCCATCACCGGGTGATAGCCGTCGGCTTTCAGCGCTTCGATGGTGCGCAGCAGCACATGACGCGGGTCGGCCACGCTGGCCGGCAGGCCTTCGCTCGGGTGCATGCTGACCTGTACCGCAGCAGTGGGTACCCGGCGCCAGGGCAAGCGCACCAGGCTGCCTTCGAGCGGGTAGGCGCGGCAGTCGATGTCGCCCACGTCCCAGACCAGGCCCGAGTTTTCTACGTCGTCGCCGTTCAGGGTCAGGCCGAGGATGGTGCTGGGCAGCGGCCGGCCGGTCTGGTACACGGCCAGCAGTTCCTCGCGGTGCAACAGCTTGCCGCGCGGCACGCCGTTGGCGTCAAGGATGAACAATTCGAACAGCTCGATATCGGGGTTGTCGGCCAGAAAACGGGCAGCCTGCTCTACGGGTGCAAAGTGCATGATTGATTCGCTCACGTGCGCACAGGGCCACCGCACAAGCAGGCGGCCCAGTTGAGTCAAATGGCCAGACGCTGGCCGGGTTTGTTCACAATGGCGTGAGCGAAGTGTCCGGTGGGCGCGCGTGGCGGCAGTGCCACAGGGCCCAGAAGGCGAGGATGATGTGGACCAGCGGATTTTCCCCGGCACGGCTCCGGGCCTTCGGGAGGGAAGGGCGGGAAGACGGTGGCGCGATGGGCTGGACGGGAGTCATGCCTTTGATACTCACATGCGGCGTAAGGTTGATTAAAGCAGTGAATGGCAACCTTCACATATGCCCTTGCTAAACTTTCAGCCGCCATACGATCCCTGCAGGAGCGGCCTTGTGCCGCGATGGGCTGCGGCAGCAGCCCCGGCACTGTGTGCTGAGGCGCAGGTCTTGGGGCTGCTGCCGCAGCCCATCGCGGCACAAGGCCGCTCCTACAGGGACCGTGCCAGCCTGGACAGCAAAGTAGGCTCAAATCTGCGACAATCGCGCATCCTTCGAATGCCGATCATGAAAAAGCAGGCTCACCTGCATCACTAAAAAGCCCCATGACTGACCACGCCATCGACAAACTGCTGCAAAACCTCGACCACGCCATGATCGCCGACCGCCATCGCCTGCGGCGGCAACTGCACGAACTGCGCAAGCGCCCCGACGAGGCGAAACTGGCGCAGTGGGTGGAAAAGGTCCAGGCCTCCTGCGCTCAGGTCACCGCGCGCCAGCAGAGTGTGCCGACCGTGCGTTACGACGACAACCTGCCGATCGCCGCCAAACGTGACGAAATAAAGAAGGCCCTGGCCGAGCACCAGGTGCTGGTGATCGCCGGCGAAACCGGTTCGGGCAAGACCACCCAGCTGCCGAAAATCTGCCTGGAGCTGGGCCGTGGCAGCCATGGCCTTATTGCCCACACCCAGCCGCGCCGGATCGCGGCGCGCAGCGTGGCGGCGCGGGTTGCCGAAGAGCTGGGCACGCCCCTGGGCGGGCTGGTTGGCTACCAGGTGCGTTTCGAAGACCAGAGCGACTCCAATACCCTGGTCAAGCTGATGACCGACGGTATCCTGCTGGCCGAAACCCAGCACGACCGCCTCCTGGAGCGTTACGACACCATCATTGTCGACGAAGCCCATGAGCGCAGCCTGAACATCGACTTCCTGCTCGGCTACCTGAAGACCCTGCTGCATCGCCGGCCGGACCTGAAGCTGATCATTACCTCGGCGACTATCGACCTGGAGCGTTTTTCCAAGCACTTCGACGACGCGCCCATCATCGAGGTGTCCGGGCGCACTTTCCCGGTGGAAACCTGGTACCGCCCGCTGACCAGCGAGCAGGACGAGGAAGGCAACCAGATCGAGGATGACCTCACCGTCGACCAGGCCATCCTCGCGACCCTGGATGAGCTTTCGCACCATGAGCGCAGTGAGGGCAAGGGGCCGGGCGATGTGCTGATCTTCCTGCCGGGCGAGCGGGAAATCCGCGATGCCGCCGAGATCCTGCGCAAGGCGCAACTGCGCCACACCGAGATTCTGCCGCTGTACGCGCGCCTGTCGCCAGCGGAGCAACAGCGCATCTTCCAGCCGCACACCGGGCGGCGCGTGGTGCTGGCCACCAACGTTGCCGAAACCTCGCTGACGGTACCTGGTATCCGCTACGTGATCGACACCGGCACGGCGCGCATCAGCCGCTACAGCTACCGCGCCAAGGTACAGCGCCTGCCTATCGAGGCGGTGTCCCAGGCCAGTGCCAACCAGCGTAAAGGCCGCTGCGGCCGGGTAGAGCCAGGCATCTGCGTACGGCTTTACAGCGAAGAAGATTTCAACAGCCGGCCCGCGTTCACCGACCCGGAGATCTTGCGCACCAACCTGGCGGCGGTGATTCTGCAGATGCTGCATTTGCGCCTGGGTGCGATCGATGCCTTCCCGTTCATCGAGCCACCGGATGGCAAGGCCATCAGCGACGGCTTCAACCTGCTGCAGGAGCTGTCGGCGGTCAACCGCGAGAACCAGCTGACCCCCATCGGCCGCCAACTGGCACGTCTGCCGGTCGACCCGCGGCTGGGCCGCATGCTGCTTGAAGGCGCACGCCAGGGCAGCCTGCAGGAAGTGCTGATCGTTGCCAGTGCGCTGTCGGTGCAAGACCCACGCGAGCGCCCGCCGGAGCGCCAGCAGGCTGCTGATCAGGCGCATGCGCAGTGGAAGGACGCTGATACCGACTTTGCCGCACTGGTCAATTTGTGGCGGGGTTTCGAAGAGCAACGCCAGGCCCTGACTGCCAGCCCGTTGCGCAACTGGTGCCGCAAGAATTTCCTCAACTACCTGCGCTTGCGCGAGTGGCGCGATGCCCATCGCCAGTTGTCGTTGATCTGCCGCGAGCTGCAGCTGGTGGTCAACAAGGAGCCGTCTGACTACCAGAAGGTGCATAAGGCCATCCTTAGCGGCCTGCTTAGCCAGATTGGCCAGAAAACCGAAGAGGGCGATTACCAGGGCGCCCGCCAGCGGCGCTTCTGGGTGCATCCGTCTTCCGGCATTGGCCGCAAGCGCCCGCAGTGGGTAATGGCCGCGGAACTGGTGGAAACCACCAAGCTGTATGCGCGTATGGTCGCCAAGATCGAGCCTGACTGGATCGAGCCGCTGGCGACCCACCTGATCAAGAAGAATCACTTCGAACCGCACTGGGAAAAGAAGCGTGGGCAGGTGGTGGCCTATGAGCAGATCACCCTCTATGGCCTGATCCTGGTCGGCCGCCGGCCGGTACACTTCGGCCCGATCGACCCGGTGACCTCGCGTGAGCTGTTCATTCGCGAGGGCCTGGTTGGCGGTGAAATCCAGTCGCGGGCCAAGTGCCTGGCGGCAAACAAACGCCTGCTCGAAGAACTCGACGAGCTGGAGGCCAAGGCTCGTCGGCGCGACATTCTCGCCGACGAAGAAACCCTCTACGCCTTTTACGAAGCGCGCTTGCCGGCGGAGATCCACCAGACCGCGACCTTCGATGCCTGGTACCGCATGACCAGCCAGAAGGACCCGAACCTGCTGATCATGCGCGAGGAAGACGTGTTGGCCCGTGAGGCCAGCGAAGTCACCGCTGCGCAGTACCCGGACAGCCTGCAAGTCGGTGAACTGCGCCTGCCGTTGACCTACCACTTCGAACCAGGCCACCCGCGTGACGGCGTGACCGTGCGGGTGCCGGCACCGCTGCTGCCAAGCCTGCCCGGCGAGCGCCTGGAATGGCTGGTGCCAGGCCTGCTGGAGGCCAAGTGCGTGGCGCTGGTGCGCAATCTGCCCAAGGCGCTGCGCAAGAACTTCGTGCCGGTGCCGGACTTCGTCAAGGCCTCGCTGGCGCGCATGACTTTCGGTCAAGGGGCGCTGCCGCAGGCCCTGGGCCAGGAGCTGTTGCGCATGACCGGTGCACGGGTGTCCGATGAGGCCTGGGACGAATCGGTCAAGCTGGTCGAAGGCCACCTGCGGATGAACATCGAAGTGGTCGATGGCCAAGGCAAGTTCCTTGGCGAAGGCCGCGACCTGGCCGAGCTGACTGCACGCTTTGCCGCTGCCAGTCAGGCAGCGCTGGCGGTGCCGCGTGATGCCAAAAGCGAACAGCCGGTGCAGGCCAAAGCCTTCAGCGAAGTGAAACAGACCGCCCAGCAGAAGATTGCCGGCCTGTCGATGACCGTGTACCCGGCACTGGTCGAAGACAACGGCACCGTGCGCGAAGGGCGTTTCTCGACCCAGGCCGAAGCCGAGTTCCAGCACCGCCGTGCGTTGCAACGGCTATTGCTGCAGCAACTGGCCGAGCCGGCCAAGTTCTTGCGCGGCAAGTTGCCGGGGCTGACCGAGTTGGGCCTGCTGTACCGTGAACTGGGTCGGGTCGAAGCGCTGGTCGAAGACATTCTGCTGGCCAGCCTGGACACCTGCATCCTTGAAGGCGAACAACCGCTGCCGCGTGATGGTGCGGCCTTGGCCGGGCTGGCAGAGCGCAAGCGCGGCAGCTGGGCTGAGCATGCCGAGCGCCTGGCGCGGCAAACCCTGGAAGTGCTGAAGCTGTGGCATGGGTTGCAGAAGCGCTTCAAGGGCAAGATCGACCTGAGCCAGGCGGTGGCGCTGAACGACATCAAGCAGCAGCTGGGTAACCTGGTGTACCCGGGCTTTGTGCGCGAAACACCCGCGGCCTGGTTCAAGGAGCTGCCACGTTACCTCAAGGCGGTGGAACTGCGCCTGGAGAAGCTGGGTTCGCAAGTGCAGAAAGACCGGGTCTGGTCCGGCGAGCTGGCCAACCTGTGGGCGCAGTACAAGGCCCGTGCCGACAAGCATGCCCAAGAAGGCAAGCGTGATGAGCAACTGGCGTTGTACCGTTGGTGGCTGGAGGAGTACCGGGTGTCGTTGTTTGCCCAGCAACTGGGAACCAAAGTGCCGATTTCCGACAAAAGATTGAGCAAACAATGGAGCCAGGTGGAAGGCTAACCTCCCTTATTTGTGGCAAACTTTGGGGAGTTTGGGGCCGCTTGCGGCCCTTCGCGGGCGCGCCCGCTTCCACAGGGGTGAGCGTACGCCCCAAAATTGGTACTAAAGTGCCATTAATCTGTCATGTTTCCAGCCAGCGCCCCGTGGCGATGGCCTTTGACCAGAGGAACGACCGTGCATAACGTCGTGATCAGCGGCACCGGCCTGTATACCCCGGCCCAGAGCATTTCCAACGAAGAACTGGTGGCCTCCTTCAACGCCTGGTCGCAGCAGTTCAACCAGGACAACGCCGCTGCCATCGAGCGCGGTGAGGTCGAAGCGGCGCCGCTGTCCGACGCGGCGTTCATCGAAAAGGCTTCGGGCATCAAGAGCCGCTTTGTCATGGACAAGGCCGGCATCCTCGACCCGCAGCGCATGAAGCCACGCCTGCCAGAGCGTTCCAACGACGAGCCGTCGGTGCTCTGCGAAATGGCCGTCGCCGCTGCCCGCCAGGCCCTGGAGCGCGCCGGCCGCACCGCTGCCGATGTCGATGGGGTAATCGTCGCATGCTCCAACTTGCAGCGCCCATACCCGGCCATTGCTATCGAAGTACAACAGGCGCTGGGCATCCAGGGCTTTGCCTTCGACATGAACGTGGCCTGCTCGTCGGCCACCTTCGGCATCCAGACCGCCGCCAACAGCGTGGCCCTGGGCCAGGCGCGCGCGGTGCTGATGGTCAACCCGGAGGTGTGCACCGGCCACCTGAACTTCCGTGACCGTGACAGCCACTTCATTTTCGGTGATGCCGCCACGGCGGTGCTGATCGAGCGTGCCGACCAGGCCACCTCGGCGCACCAGTTCGACATCGTCAGCAGCAAGTTGTGGACCGAGTTTTCCAACAACATCCGCAACAACTTCGGCTTCCTCAACCGTGCGGCGGAAGAGGGTGAAGGTGCGGCAGACAAACTGTTCATCCAGGAAGGCCGCAAGGTGTTCCGCGAGGTGTGCCCAAAAGTGGCCGAGCTGATCGGTGAGCACCTGCAGGAAAACGGCCTGCAACCGAGCGACGTCAAGCGCTTCTGGCTGCACCAGGCGAACCTCAGCATGAACCACCTGATCGTCAAGAAGCTGCTGGGGCGTGAAGTGGCCGAGGAAGATGCACCGGTGATTCTCGACCGTTATGCCAACACCAGTTCGGCGGGTTCGGTGATTGCCTTCCACTTGTACCAGGATGACTTGGCCAAGGGCTCGCTGGGCGTGTTGAGCTCGTTTGGTGCGGGGTATTCGATTGGTAGCGTGATCTTGCGCAAGCGCTGATTGCCTGGTCTGATCCGAGATAGCCGGGGGCCGCTTTGCGGCCCATTCGCGGCACAAGGCCGCTCCTACAAGGGATCGCGTCCCATTGTAGGAGCGGCCTTGTGCCGCGAATGGGCTGCGAAGCAGCCCCCTACAATTTCACAGGCAAAAAAAACGGGAAACGCCGGATGGGGTCGGCGTTTCCCGCTTCAGCTTGAAGCAGAGAGGGTGATGCTTAGAATTTGGCTTCCAGGTCCACCTGCAGGGTGTCTACGTCAGCATCGCTGTTCGGCAGGTTGGAGTAGTCGGTCTTGGCCATCATGTAGGCCGCGCCCAGCGCAAAGTTCTTGTCGATTTCGTAACCCACCTTGAACTTGTGGCCACGGGAACCGGTGAAGCCGTTACCGAAGTCAGAGTCGGTGAACAGGCTCACTACACCGTTACGCTGTACGTCGCGGTAGTTGTAGTCCAGGCTCCAGGCGCCGATCTTGCTCTTCAGGCCGGCCAGCCAGGCCTTGTCCTTGCCGTCGGTGCTTTCGGTGTTCTTGACGAACTGGCCGTAAGCCGACAGCGGGATGGCGAAGCCGGTGAAGTCGACCTGGCCAAAACCTTCCACCAGTTGGAACTCGTTGGTGGTGTTGCCCAGCGAAGCCAGGGCAGCCGAGGCCTTGTCGTTGTCGTAGCCGTAAATGCTGCCGCCCACGGTAACCTTGACGGTGTCAGCCGCGTTGAACTTGGTACCCAGCTGGGCCGCGTACAGCTGCGCGTCGTGCTTGTACTGCACGCCGTCGCCGTCTACGTTGTCTTTCAGGTTGTAGTGGCCGATGCTGCCGAACACTTCGGCGGGGCCGAGGTTGGTCTTGTAGGTAGCCGCCACGCCTTCAGGGTTGATGTCGCTGTCCCAGATAATGTCGCCCATGCTCACCCATGGCTGCATCATCTTGCCGCCGATCAGGTGCAGGTTTGGCACGGCAGTCGGATGCCAGTCGAGGTAGGCCAGGTCGACCCACAGCGATTTCTTCTCGAAATAGTTGTCCAGGCTTTGGTTGGTCGAGCGAGCATCGGCGCTGCTACCGGTGGCCACACGCACGCCAGCGTCGACCTGCGGGTTGATCTCGCTGTAGAAACCGACACGGGCACGCACGCGCTCACGGTCCTGGTTGCCGCTACGGGAGATCGGGTTGTCAACGTTGACGTCTTCGTAACGCAGGCGCACATCACCCTTGATCTGGGTCTTGGCGGCCCATGCCACTTTTTGTTCAAAGGAGCTCATACGTTCGGACTGAGCTTTCTGGTCGGCCTTTTCCTTGGTTTCTTTTGCCAGGTCGCCCTGCAGTTCGTTGTACTGCGCCTGGTTGATCGAGCCATTGGCGCGGAGCATTTCGAGCAGCTTGGCGTCGACAGCAGCACTGGCCGGGGCGCTCAGAGCCAGCATCATGCCGGTGAGGCTCACTCCGGTAAGTGTAGAAACAAGACGCATAAGGTTCTCCCTACTGAAAAAAATGGGGGAGGCTCAAGCGCCTGCCCCTGCGTTGGCATGTCTTCGGAAAGGGCCTGAATAGACAGGTTCTGGGGTTCCGGAAAACAGGCGCAAGTATTGCGGGGGCCAATGACAGATTAATGTCTAATTAGTGGCACTGTTGTTAAGTAATTGAGAGTAAAAGGATCAGCCTGGCTTTCGTCATTTGAGTGCCGGGCCATCCTTGGGGATACTGAGGGCCTTCAGACAGCGAGCCGAAACCGTGACCAGCCTGTATAGCCTTGCCCATTTGCGTGATCTTCCGGCGGCCACCTGGGATGCCCTGGTGCCGGCGGGCCAACCGTTCCTGCGCCATGCCTTCCTCAGCGCGATGGAAGACAGCGGCAGCGTGCAGCGAAATACCGGCTGGGCCGCCGAGCACCTGGTGCTGGAGCGTGACGGGCAGGTACGGGCACTGTTGCCGGCATATCGCAAATGGCACTCGTTTGGCGAGTATGTGTTCGATCATGGTTGGGCGGAGGCCTGTGAGCGGGCTGGCATCGCCTACTACCCAAAACTGCTCGGCGCTGTGCCGTTCAGCCCGGTCAGCGGCCCACGGCTGCTGGCGGCCGATCCGGCTGACGGCTTGCTGATGCTGCAGGCCTTGCCGGAGTATCTGGGCAAGGGTGGGCTTTCAGGTGCGCACATCAACTTCACCGACCCGGCGCTGGACGCGCAGTTGGCCGGCCTGCCTGGGTGGATGGAACGCTTGGGTTGCCAGTTCCACTGGCAAAACCGGGGGTATCGCGACTTCCAGGACTTTCTCGACAGCCTGAGCTCTCGCAAGCGCAAGCAGATGCGCAAGGAGCGAGAGCAGGTGGCAGGGCAGGGCATCGAATTCCGTTGGTACCGCGGTGATGAACTGGACGAGGCACAGTGGGATTTCGTCTTTCTGTGCTATGCCAACACCTATGCGGTGCGCCGTCGTGCCCCCTACCTGACGCGCGATTTTTTCAGCCTGCTGGCCGAACGCATGCCCGAGGCGCTGCGTGTGGTGATGGCCCGTCAAGGTGGGCGCGATGTGGCGATGGCCTTGAGCCTGGTGGGGGGCGACAGCCTGTTTGGCCGCTACTGGGGCTGCCTGGATGAGTTCGACCGGCTGCATTTCGAAACGTGTTTCTACCAGGGCATGGACTTTGCCATTGCCGAGGGTTACCAGCGTTTCGATGCCGGAGCGCAGGGCGAGCACAAGCTGATACGCGGGTTTGAGCCGGTGTTGACGCGGTCCTGGCATTACCTGCTGCACCCGGGGTTGCGGCGGGCGGTGGAGGATTTTCTGCTGCAGGAGCGCGAAGGGGTGAGGGGGTATGCCGAGGAGGCGAGGGGGATGTTGCCCTACCGCCGGGCCTGATGCGTCTTCGGCTGCAGCGCGATCCCTGTAGGAGCGGCCTTGTGCCGCGAAAGGGCCGCAAAGCTGCCCCGGCAATTATTGCTGCGAAGCTGAAACCTGGGGCTGCTGCGCAGCCCTTTCGCGGCACAAGGCCGCTCCTACAAGAAGCGCGCCGTAGCGCAGATCAGTCGGCCCCGACAAAGCCCCCGGTCTGGTGATGCCACAGCCGGGCATACAACCCTTGTTGCTCTAGCAACTGCGCATGGCTGCCACTTTCGACAATCCGGCCCTTGTCCAGCACCACCAGCCGGTCCATCCGGGCAATGGTCGACAGCCGGTGGGCAATGGCAATCACCGTCTTGCCCTGCATCAGCGTCTCCAGGCTCTCCTGAATGGCGGCCTCCACCTCCGAGTCCAGCGCCGAAGTGGCTTCGTCCATGATCAGGATCGGTGCATTCTTCAACAGCACCCGGGCGATGGCGATACGCTGGCGTTGGCCGCCCGACAACTTGACCCCGCGCTCACCCACATGGGCATCGAAACCGGTGCGCCCCTGGGCGTCCGACAGTTGCGGGATGAACTCGTCGGCGCGGGCGCGGCGAACCGCTTCGTGCAACTGCGCCTCGCTGGCATCGGGGCGGCCGTACAGCAGGTTGTCGCGGATCGAGCGGTGCAGCAACGAGGTGTCCTGGGTGATCATGCCGATTTGTGCGCGCAGGCTGGCCTGGCTCACCTTGGCAATGTCCTGGCCATCGATGAGGATGCGCCCGCCCTGCACGTCATACAGGCGCAACAGCAGGTTGACCAACGTCGACTTGCCCGCGCCGGACGGGCCGATCAGGCCGATTTTTTCGCCCGGGCGAATGTTCAGGTCGAGCCCTTCGATCACATTGGCAGCCTTGCCATAGTGGAAGTCGACATCATCGAAATGCACCGCGCCGCGGCTGACCTTGAGCGCCGGCGCGTTGGGCGGGTCGGTGACGGTAACCGGCTGGGCAATGGTCTGCAGGCCGTCCTGGACCATGCCGATGTTCTCGAAGATGCCGTTGACCACCCACATGATCCAGCCCGACATGTTGACGATGCGGATCACCAGGCCGGTGGCCAGGGCGATGGCGCCAACGGTGATCAGTGACTGGCTCCACAGCCACAGCGCCAGGCCTGTGGTGGCAACCACCAGCAGGCCGTTGAGTGTGGTGATGACCACGTCCATGCTGGTAATTACCCGCGAGGCCAGCTGGGTTTTTTCGGTTTGCTCGCGGATCGCCTCACGTGCGTACTGCTGCTCGTAGTCGGTGTGGGCGAACAGCTTCAGCGTCGCGATGTTGGTGTAGCCGTCGACGATCCGCCCCATCAGCTTGGAGCGGGCGTCGGAGGAGATCACCGAACGTTCCTTGACCCGTGGCACGAAGTAGAACAGCGCGGCGATGTAGCCAGCGATCCAGACCAGCAGCGGCAGCATCAGGCGCCAATCGGCTTCAGCAAACAGCACCAGCGAGGTGATCGCATAGATCAGCACATGCCACAACGCGTCCACCGCCTGCACGGCAGAATCACGCAGCGAGTTGCCGGTCTGCATGATGCGCTGGGCAATGCGCCCGGCGAAGTCGCTCTGGAAGAAATTCAGGCTCTGCTTGAGCACATAAGTGTGGTTTTGCCAGCGGATCAGGCTGGTCATGCCGGGGTTGATGGTCTGGTGTACCAGCAGGTCGTGCAGGCCAAAAAACAACGGCCGCAGCAGCAGGATCACCACCAGCATCCAGATCAGTTCACCGCTGTGCTCGCTGAAGAAGCTGACATTCGGCGTGCCCTGGGCCAGGTCGATGATGCGGCTGAGGTAGCTGAACATCGCCACCTCGATCAGCGAGGCGAACAGGCCGACCACCAGCAGGGCGAGGAAGCTGGGCCACACCTGGCGCAGGTAATACAGGTAGAACGGCCACACGCTGGTGGGTGGCGATTCACTGGGGGCTTCGCGAAAGATATCGATCAGTTGTTCAAAACGACGGTACAGCATGGGTAACGACACTCCTGTTCCATCCGGCCCTCAGGCGGTTGCACGTCCCTGTGCAGCCTGCGGTCAGTCGATGCGTTTGGCCGACTTGATGTAGACCGGGTCGGCCGGTACATCACGCATGCCTTTTTTGGTGGTGGTTTGCGAGTTGACGATCTGGTCGACCACGTCCATACCCTTGGTCACCTTGCCGAACACGGCGTACCCGGCGTCGCGCCCCGGGTTAAGGAAATCGTTGTCGGCTACGTTGATGAAGAACTGGCTGGTGGCGGAGTTCGGGTTGGAGGTGCGCGCCATCGACAGGGTGCCGCGGGTGTTCAGCAGGCCATTGCTGGCCTCGTTCTTGATCGGGTCCTTGGTGTTCTTCTGTACCATCTGGTCAGTAAAGCCGCCGCCCTGGACCATGAAGCCGGGGATCACTCGGTGGAAAATGGTGTTGTTGTAGAAGCCGCTGTCGACGTACTCGAGGAAGTTCTTGGTACTGATCGGCGCCTTCTCGGCGTTCAGCTCGATTTCGACCTGGCCGAAGCTGGTGTCCAGCATGACGTGCGGGGTCTTGTCGGAAGCCATGACGCTGGTGGCGAAGGCGACCGAGCAGGCGGTGAGCAGGAGTTTTTTCAGCATGGGCTCAAAGATCCTTGAGAGGTGGAAGCGGCTGCGAGGAACTGCAGCAGGGTCTGGTTGAAGACCTCGGGTTGATCGAGGGGCGTAGCGTGCCGCGAATCGTCGATGACCACCAGCCTGGCGTTGGGCATCAAGGCAACGTAACGCTGTTTCAGTTGTATCGGGGTGTAATCGTGGTCGGCAGCGATGACCAGACTGGGACAGTGAATACGGCCGATGCGTTCCTGCACGCCCCAGTCGACGATGGCGTCGAAGCTCTTGAGGTAGGCGCGCTTGTCGTTGCGCGCCCAGCGTTGGGCCATCTTCTGCCGCAGGGCAGCCTGGTGAGGCTTGGGGAACAGTCGTTCGGCCAGGCCCTTGCCGACAGTTTCGACACTGAGGATGCGTGCCAGGCCCCAGCGCTTGAGCCACCACAGCCAGTCGCTGCGGGTACGGCGCTTGACTTCGGGGGCGCTGTTGACGATGCACAGGCTGCGCAGCCATTGCGGGTGGTCGACGGCAAACTGGAAGCCGACCATACCCCCCATCGACAGGCCGACGAAGTGCACGGGCCCCGTGTGCAGGTGTTCGAGCAGGGCCAGCAGGTCGGCACTGAAGGTGGCTATGTGGTAGCCGTCGCGCGGTTTGTCGGAGCGACCGTGGCCGCGGATGTCCATGAGGATCACCCGGTAATGCCGGCTGAGCACCGGCACCTGCAACTCCCAGTCCTGGCAGCTGGAGCCCAGGCCGTGCAGCAACACCAACGGGTCGCCCTGGCCATATTCCTCGTAATGCAGTGCGCATCCTTCGTGTTCGAAATAGGCCATGGGCGCGGTCCTCTCAGGCTTGCGGGGGGGCTGCGAAGGGCACGTCCAGTGGCGCGGTGTCGAAGTTGCGCAGCAGCTCGATGAGAATCTGCGTGGCCGGGCCCAGGGTCTTCTCTTTGCTCGAATAAAGGTAGAACAGTGGGTGGCGGCTGCCACCCTGATCCAGCGGCAATGGTTTGAGCACACCTTCGCGCAGTTCGCGCTCGATCATGTGTCGGGGCAGCCAGGCAAAGCCCAGGCCGCTGCTGACAAAGGTGGAGGCGGTGCCCAGGCTGCCGACCGTCCAGCGCTGCTCTGCACCCAGCCAGCCAACGTCGCGTGGCTGCGCGCGGCCGGAGTCGCGGATGACCACCTGTAGCTGGCTTTCCAGGTCCTGGAAGGTGAGTTCCCTGCCCAGCCGGTGAAGGCTGTGTTCAGGGTGGGCGACGGCGACGAACTCCACCGCGCTCAGTTCGGCGCCCAGGTAGCCGCCAATGCTGTAGCTGCTGATGGCCAGGTCGGCGATGCCTTCGTGCATCACTTCCTCTACGCCAGACAACACCTCTTCACGCAGGCGCACCCGGCAGCCGCGGCTTTGCGGCATGAACGCGGCCAGGGCACGTACCAGGCGGGCACTGGGGTAGGCGGCATCGACCACCAGGCGCACCTCGGCTTCCCAGCCTTGTTCCATATGGTGGGCGAGGTCTTCGAGCTGGCTGGCCTGCTTGACCAGGTGGCGAGAGCGACGCAACAACACGTTGCCCGCCTCGGTGAGCACCGCCTTGCGGCCGTCGATGCGCAGCAGTGGCACACCCAGTTGTTCCTGCATGCGGGCCACGGTGTAGCTGACCGAGGACTGCGAGCGGTGCAGTGCCTCGGCGGCCTGGGCAAACCCGCCGTGATCGACCACTGCTTGCAGGGTTCGCCACTGGTCAAGGGTTACGCGCGGCGCTTTCATCTTTCGCTCCTGTTGTCCTAAGCTGCGCTCTTTCAAGGAGAGCGGCCCATGAAGAAATATTGTGCGGCAATACTGATGTGCCTGCCCCTCGGGGCCATGGCCTATCCCATCGATGTGGAAAAGGAACTGACCGGGGTCAAGCTGGACTACACCGCCTATGACACGGCCTACGACATCGGCGCCATTACCCTCAACAACTATGGGCAAGTGCCGGCGGCGTGCAAGGTGACCTTCCGCAATGGCCCGGAGGCACCGCGGGTACGCCGGGTGAACGTGCCGGCCGGTAAAAGCGTGGATGTCACTGCCAAATTCAACAGGCAGATCATCAAACTACGGATCGCCGTGAACTGCAGCCCGGAATAAACTGATTAATCGATTGATTGAACCCACTTTTTACGCTTTTTTATCGATAGGTCAAGCCTTAATCTCACCTCCATCGAATCGCACCCTTTTCGCCGATGGAGGCACCCATGTCCCGCGTACTGATCATCGAAAGCAGCGCCCGCCAGCAGGATTCCGTTTCTCGTCAGCTGACCCGTGATTTCATCCAGCAATGGCAGGCCGCTCACCCGGCTGATCAGATTACTGTGCGTGACCTGGCCGTGAACCCGGTGCCGCACCTGGACGCCAACCTGCTGGGTGGGTGGATGAAGCCGGAAGAACAGCGCAGCGCCGCCGAACTTGAGGCCCTGGCCCGTTCCAATGAATTGACTGATGAATTGCTGGCCGCCGACGTGCTGGTGATGGCTGCGCCCATGTACAACTTCACCATCCCCAGCACCCTCAAGGCTTGGCTGGACCACGTATTGCGTGCCGGCATCACCTTCAAGTACACCCCCACCGGCCCGCAGGGCCTGCTGACCGGCAAGCGCGCCGTGGTCCTGACTGCCCGTGGCGGTATCCATGCGGGCGCCGCCAGCGACCATCAGGAACCGTACCTGCGCCAGGTGATGGCGTTCATCGGCATTCATGATGTCGACTTCATCCATGCCGAAGGCCTGAACATGAGTGGCGAATTCCACGAGAAAGGCGTCAACCAGGCCAAGGCCAGGCTGGCGGCAGTGGCCTGAGGTTTACTGAATTCCCAACCCTGACACCTGTTTTTGCTCCTTTGGGTGTACTGCCCGGCCAATGGCCGGGCTTTTTTTGTGACTCTACTGAGCTTTGTAGTGCTCGCGATGCGCCGCGCGGGCGGCGCTCGATTTATGCCCTAACAAAAAAACCATGACAGGCACCTGAATGGTTGAACTCATTCGGCGCAACCCGCTAAGGTCGCGGCCTTGATTACGAGAGGCAACCATGGGCTACCTGATAATCGTCGCGCTGATCCAGGCGTTTTCCTTCAGCCTGATCGGCGAGTACCTGGCCGGGCACGTCGACAGCTACTTCGCCGTGCTCGCACGGGTGCTGCTGGCCGGCCTGGTGTTCCTGCCGCTGACCCGCTGGCGCCAGGTCGAACCGCGCTTCATGCGCTCGATGCTGCTGATCGGCGCACTGCAGTATGGCATCACCTACGTCTGCCTGTACCTGAGCTTCCGCGTACTCACGGTGCCTGAGGTGCTGCTGTTCACCATCCTCACGCCGTTGCACGTGACGCTGATCGAAGACGCCATGAACCGGCGTTTCAACCCATGGGCACTGCTGGCGGCGCTGGTGGCGGTAGCCGGTGCCGCGGTGATCCGCTTCGACAGCATCAGCGGCGAGTTTTTCATCGGGTTCCTGCTGCTGCAACTGGCCAACTTCACCTATGCCGCCGGCCAGGTGCTGTACCGCCACCTGGTCGCGCGCAACCCCAGTGACCTGCCGCACTACGCGCGTTTTGGCTACTTCTACCTGGGCGCCTTGCTGGTGGTGCTGCCGGCCTTCCTGCTGTTCGGCAATGCCCAGCACCTGCCGAGTACCGATGTGCAATGGCTGGTGCTGTTGTTCCTGGGCCTGTGCCCGACGGCGCTGGGCCTGTACTGGTGGAACAAGGGCGCGTGCATGGTTTCTGGCGGCACGCTGGCGGTCATGAACAACCTGCATGTGCCGGTGGGGTTGCTCCTGAACCTGCTGATCTGGAACCAGCACGAGCCGCTGGGGCGGCTGTTCATCGGCGGTGCGATCATCCTGGCGTCCGTGTGGCTGAGCCGGTTGGGCGCACGCGCGCAGGCACCGCTGGCCGGCAAGGCCTGACATGCACACCATCTTCGTGATTGTTGCGCCGATCTTCGCCCTGATCCTCGTCGGCTATCTGTGCCGCAAGACCAACAAGCTGGGTGACAAGGCCGCCGCCGAAATCAACAGGATGGTGGTATGGCTGTGCCTGCCGGCGTTGCTGTTCAAGGTGACGGCCACTGCCACCTGGAGCGAGATCTGGCACCCGGGGTTCATCGCGGCCTTTGGCACGGGCGCCCTGGCCATGTTCGTGGCCACGCTGTTGTGGCGTCTGAACAGCGGCCATGGCCTGGTGGCGTCGAGCATCGACGGGCTGAGTGCGGGGTATGCCAACACCGGTTACATAGGCATCCCGTTGTGCCTGCTGCTGTTCGGCCAGGCGGGCTTGCAGCCGGCACTGATTTCATCGTTGATCGTGGTGTGCCTGGTGTTCGCCATTTCGCTGACGCTGATCGAGGTCGGGCTACAAGCGGAGCGGCATATCGGTCGCGCCGTGGTGGTCGTTGGCAAGGCATTGGCGAAGAACCCGCTGGTGATTTCGCCGCTGGCGGGGGCTGGCTGGGCCATGAGCGGGTTGGGGCTGGCCGAGCCGGTGCTGCATTTTCTGGACATGCTGGCGTTGGCCACCACGCCGTGCGCGTTGGTATCGCTGGGTGCATTCCTGGCAGAAAAGCGCGCGGGTGCGCAAGCCAGCCCGTGGCCATTGGTGGGCTTGAAGCTGGTGGGGCAGCCGGCGCTGACCTGGGTGCTGGCATACAAGGTATTCAGCCTGCCGAGCATGTGGGCGGCTTCGGCGGTGCTGCTGGCAGCGCTGCCGACCGGCACGGGGCCGTTCATGCTGGCGGAGTATTACAACCGCGAGGCGGGGCTGATTTCGCGGACGATCCTGTTGTCGACCGTGGCGTCGCTGGTGACCTTGACCGGGCTGTTGTACCTGCTGGGTTATGCGGGGTAGCTACTGGCCCATTCGCGGGTTAACCCGCTCCCACAGAATCAGCATTTACGCGGTCATTGTAGGAGCGGCCTTGTGTCGCGAAAGGGCTGCAAAGCAGCCCCGGCAATCTCAAGCCTCGCTCATCTCTTCCAGCCGACGCGACACAGGCTCTTGCGCCGCACGCCCACTCAGCCCCACCCGCATGTCATTGCCACTGGGCTGCTGATACAGGCTCAACCCGAACTCCGGCAACACCGCCAGCAGGTAGTCGAAGATATCCCCCTGGATCCGCTCGTAATCCGCCCACACCGTGGTAGTGGTGAAGCAGTAGATCTCCAGCGGCACGCCTTCGGCCGTGGTCTGCATCTGCCGCACCATGCAGGTCATGTTCGGGTGCACGTTGGGGTGGTTTTTCAGGTAGGCCAGGGCAAAGGCGCGGAAGGTGCCGATGTTGGTCAGCTTGCGGCGGTTAGCCGACAGCTCGGCGACAGGCCCCAGCGCCTCGTTCCAGTTCTGCAGCTCCTGGCGCTTGCCGGCCAGGTAGTCGCCCAGCAGCTGCACCTGGCTCAGGCGCTGCTCCTCTTCGCGGGTCAGAAAGCGTACCCCGGCCGCATCGATGAACAGGCTGCGCTTGATCCGCCGGCCACCGGACTGCTGCATGCCGCGGTAGTTGCGGAACGACTCGCTCATCAGGCGCCAGGTGGGGATGGAGACAATCGTCTTGTCGAAATTCTGCACCTTCACCGTGTGCAGGGTAATGTCCACCACGTCGCCATCGGCACCCACCTGCGGCATTTCGATCCAGTCACCCACGTGCAGCATGTCGTTGCTGGTGAGTTGCACGCTGGCGACGAACGACAGTAGGGTGTCCTTGTACACCAACAGCAGCACCGCCGACATGGCACCCAGGCCCGACAGCAGCAGCAACGGCGAGCGGTCGATCAAGGTGGCGACGATGACGATGGAGGCGAAGATCCACAGCATCATCTTGGCCAGTTGCACATAGCCCTTGATCGAGCGGGTGCGGGCGTGTTCGGTGCGGGCGTAGATGTCGAGCAGGGCATCCAGCAGGCACGACAGCGCCATGGTCATGAACAGCAGGGTAAAGGCCAGGGCCACGTTGCCCAGGAAGTGCTGGGCAGTGTCGGACAGCTCCGGCACCAGCTTCAGGCCGAACTGGATCACCAGCGACGGCGTGGTTTGCGCCAGGCGGTGGAGCACTTTGTTGTGGCGCAGGTCATCCAGCCATTTCAGCGCGGGCTGGCGGGCCAGCAGGCGGGCGCCATGCAGCATCAGGAAGCGCGCCAGGCGGCCGAGGATGAGGGAAATCAGCAGCAGCACCGCCAGGCCAATGGCGGCGTGCAGCATCGGGTGTTGGTCGAGGGTGCCCCACAGGTCGAGGGAGTCACGCCAGATTCGTTGTATATCCATGGGCTTGCATACAGTCTTGTTGCGAAACGAAGGGCCATTAGAGCGCGGATGGCGACAAAGTTGCCAAAAGAAATTCGGCTAAGGCGGCAGAAAACGTTACCCTATGCAACTGAATTTCCCGCACTTGCCTGAGGTTACCTCCGTGTTCTCCCAATTCGCCCTGCATGAACGCCTGCTTAAAGCCGTGGCCGAGCTTAAATTTGTCGAGCCAACCCCGGTGCAGGCCGCGGCCATCCCCCTGGCCCTGCAAGGGCGCGACCTGCGCGTGACCGCGCAGACCGGCAGTGGCAAAACGGCGGCCTTCGTGCTGCCGCTGCTCAATCGCCTGGTTGACCTGAAAGGCGGGCGCGTCGAGATCCGTGCGCTGATCCTGCTGCCGACCCGCGAGCTGGCCCAGCAAACCTTGAAGCAGGTTGAGCTGTTCTCGCAGTTCACCTATATCAAGGCGGGCCTGGTTACCGGCGGCGAGGACTTCAAGGAACAGGCCGCCATGCTGCGCAAGGTGCCGGACGTGCTGATCGGCACCCCGGGTCGCCTGCTTGAGCAGCTCAACGCCGGCAACCTTGACCTGTCCCACGTGCAGGTGCTTATCCTCGACGAAGCCGACCGCATGCTGGACATGGGCTTTGCCGAAGACATGGAGCGACTGTGCAAGGAGTGCGAAAACCGCGAACAGACCCTGCTGTTCTCCGCCACCACCGGTGGCGCGGCCCTGCGCGACATCATCGGCAAGGTGCTGAAAGACCCTGAGCACCTGATGCTCAACAGCGTCTCGCAGCTGGCCGAGGGCACCCGCCAGCAGATCATCACCGCCGACCACGACCAGCACAAAGAGCACATCGTGCAGTGGCTGCTGGCCAACGAAACCTTCGACAAGGCGATCATCTTCACCAACACCCGCGCCATGGCCGACCGTATCTACGGTCACCTGGTGGCCAAGGACGTGAAGGCTTTCGTGCTGCACGGCGAAAAGGACCAGAAAGACCGCAAGCTGGCCATCGAGCGCTTCAAGCAGGGCAGCTCCAAGGTGCTGGTGGCTACCGACGTGGCGGCTCGCGGCCTGGACATCGACGGCTTGGACCTGGTGATCAACTTCGACATGCCTCGTAGCGGTGACGAGTACGTGCACCGCGTGGGCCGTACCGGCCGTGCCGGTGGCGAAGGCCTGGCGATCTCGTTGATTACCCACAACGATTGGAACCTGATGTCGAGCATCGAACGCTACCTCAAGCAGCAGTTCGAGCGCCGTGTCATCAAGGAAGTGAAAGGCACCTACAGCGGGCCGAAGAAGGTCAAGGCCTCGGGTAAGGCTGTTGGCGCCAAGAAGAAGAAAGTTGATAAGAAAACCGGCGACAAGAAAGCTGCCGCCAAGCGCAAGCCAACCGCCAAACCGCGGGCCAACGCACCGCTGGCCAGCGCTGACGGCCTGGCGCCGCTGAAAAAGCGCAAGCCTGCTGTTGAATAAGTAGCGATCAAGGCCCTATTGCCGGCCAGCCAGCTCCCACAGGGAAACCACAGACGCTGAATTCAGCGGACCTGTGGGAGCTGGCTAGCCGGCGATGGAGCTATCGAAGGCAACCCGTCAATCAATCGGCCTTCTTCTCCGCCGTTTTCAGTTCCTTGATCCGCTGGTCTATCAGCTGACACTTGTCGGGCAAGTCCTTGCTCGCCGTTCCTAGATCCATCCCTTGAAGCTCGTCGTTGATCTCCTTCGCCTTCTGCGGGTTCTGCTCGGTCAACTGGGTAACCAACCCGGCCAGCTCTTCACGTTTCTGCGTGGCTTCTTCCGGTGTGCAGGCCCAGGCGGGCAGGGCGCAGGACAGGACAATGACGCAGGTAATCGGCAGCAGCGGTTTCATCCTTTTTACCTCTAGCGGTGGCTATGCGCGGTGGAACGATGCGGCGGCAAGCAAGTTCAACCTTGGCGACCGATGGCGCAGATGCGTTGTCAGCCAGCGAGGTGAGGCCGCGCCGTCATGTCTATTCCCAATGCCTTCATCACGGTCAGAAACGACTTCAGCGTGGGGTTGCCATGATCGCTGAATGACCTGTAAAGCTGCTCTCGGGACAGCCCCGTCTCTTTCGCCAGTTCGCTCATGCCCTTGGCACGTGCAACCACGCCGACAGCTTTAGCGACATAGCTGGCATCGCCGGTTTCAAGTGCATCGGTCATGAACTGCGCGATTGCTTCAGGTGTAGTGAGGTACGCGGCAGGATCGAATTCAGAGAAGGTTTCAGTCATTTTGCATCCTCCACGAACGCAGAATCTGGTGGGCAACCTTGATGTCTCGCTTTTGACTGCTTTTGTCGCCGCCACAGAGCAGAATGACGAAGGTGCTGCCCGTCTGATGGAAGTACACCCGATAGCCGGGACCATAGTGAATTTTGAGCTCACTCACGCCATGGCCTACCGGAGATACGTCGCCAGGCAGACCCTCCATCAACCGGTTGATCCGAGAAATGATTCGGGCTCTGGCGCTTAAGTCCCGTAGTCCGGTCACCCAATGCCTGAAACTGCTGGATTCGATTTTCTTCATCGAGTGAATGTAGTTTATAAACTACACCAGGCGAGGCAGCAAATGGTTTCTGTCTATTGCTACCTACGCGGCTTCAGACCGTGGCATCCATCCAGCCTTCATCTTTCGGAACACCGCTTGCGTCGGCAGGTCCCAACCTGTGTACCCCTTCCGTCCACAGCAGGAGCCCGTAGCCATGAGCATCGCTTACGATTGGGACCTGATCGAACGTTTGCTGCACGAAGTGCAGAACGGCGCCGGTCATAGCTTTACGCCACGCCCCTATGCCGAACAGCACGCCGCGGCCCAGGCCGCCAAGGGTGAGCCGGTGGGGGATCTGGATCACCTTAAAACCCACGCTTGTGAGTATGAAAAGCTGCTGTTCGAGCGTGGCTTCATCGAAAGCCGGCCTGAAGAAGAGGGCGGCAATGGCGAAAACTTTGTGCTGACCGAGCGTGGTTTACGCTTGCTGAGCCTGATCGACAGCAGCATCCCGGGCTTCGAACACCCGCGCCAGGTGCTGGACGAACAGGCGGATGCGCTGGATGAAGCCACCTTCGAACAGGTGTCTTCGAAGGCGCAGATCGCTTGAGGTCGTTTTGAGGCTGGCAACAGCGGGTAGGGAAACCCGATAATCGGTAGCTTCTGAAGACTGCCGAGCCTATGCCCATGCCTGCGAACACCCCAGAGGCCCGCCTATGAGCGCGGTCCGCAAGAACCCTGACGCCTTTGCCTTTCAGGTGATGCTGGGGCTGTGCCTGATCTGGGGTTGCCAGCAGGTGCTGATCAAGACCGCCGCGGTCGACATCGCGCCGGTGATGCAGGCCGCGCTGCGCAATGGCATTGCCGCTGTGCTGGTGGCGCTGATGCTGTGCTGGCGCGGTGGCTGGGAGCAGGTTGGCATCACCTGGCGGGCCGGGTTGCTCGCGGGCGGGTTATTTGGCGTGGAATTCCTGTTCATTGCCGAGGGCCTGAAGCTGACGTCGGCGGCGCACATGTCCGTGTTCCTCTACACCGCGCCGGTTTTTACCGCGTTGGGCCTGCACTTTCGGCTGCCCAGCGAGCGCCTGCGGTTGTTGCAGTGGCTGGGCATTCTGTTGGCCTTCGGTGGCATTGCCATGGCGTTTGCTGGCGGCATGTCGTTCGAGGAAATGGATGGACGCATGCTGCTGGGTGATGCCTTTGGCGTGATCGCCGGGCTGGCCTGGGGCGCTACTACAGTCGTGGTGCGCTGCTCGCGGCTGTCGGAAGCACCGGCTACCTTGACCTTGTTCTATCAGCTGGCGGTGGGGTTTGCAGGCCTGTTGCTGATTGCCTTGCTTAGCGGGCAGATCGGCGCTGTATCGCTGACACCCTTGGCGATGGGCAGTGTGCTGTTCCAGGGCATTGTGGTGTCGTTCATCAGCTACCTGACCTGGTTCTGGTTGCTGCGCAAGTACCTGGCGTCCAACCTGGCGGTGTTTTCGTTCATTACACCGCTGTTCGGGGTGACCTTTGGGGTGCTGCTGCTGGACGAGCCGCTAAGCGTCAATTTCGTGATCGGCGCGCTGTTGGTGTTGCTGGGTGTGGTTCTGGTGAGTGCCGAGCCTTGGGTGAAGCAACAATTGCGCAAGCTGGTGGGTTGAAGGTTGCCTGTGCTGGCCCTATCGCCGGTACAGGCAAAACCAATTAATCAGGCTGAGCGGGTTGCCGCCTGGCAACCTTGGATACGCTGCCCGCTGGAGATCACCAGCACGCCCGCCAGCCCCAGCCCCATCGCCGCCAGCATCAACGCCGGCTGCAGGCCGCCGCTGTAATGGCTGCTGACCGCCGCCAGCAACGGCCCGCTCAACTGCCCCAGGGCAAAGCATGCAGTCAGCAGCCCGGCATTGCGCTGTGTGGCATGCGGGGCCAGCTCCCGCGAGCGTTGCATCACCAATTGCATGCAGGCCAGGAACGGCCCGCCACACAGCACCACACCCAGCGCCAAACCGATCCCGCCGCCCACCAGGCAGGCCAGTACGCCCAGCCCTTGCAACCACAGGGTGGCGGTCAGCCAGGCCGAGGTGCGCCCGTTACGGCGCAAGCTCACCAGCACCACCCCCAGCGCTGCCGCCAGGCCAAACGCCGGCCAGAACAGGTCGGCCATCCACTGCCCGCGGAACTGCTGGTTGGCCATTTGCGACAGGAAAGTGGCCGGCAGGATGTAACCCACGCCGTACAGCGTATATACCAGCGCCAGGCGGCCAATGCCGGCGCTGCGGGCCGGGCCCGGGTGCGCTGGCGAGGGAGTGGGGGCAGCTTGCAGCGCGCGTGGCAGCCAAGGCCGTACGGCCAGCAGCATCACCAGCGCAGCCACGGCGTAGATCAACCACAGTGCTGCCGAACCCAGCCCCAGCAGATGCGCCAGCAGTGCCAACAGCCCGGTCAGGGCAATGCCCAGGCCGGGGCCTGCAAACACCAAGGCACCCAGCCGTTGGCGGTTGTGGGCGTTGGCTACCTGCTGGCTGAGGCTGGTGATCATCACCAGCACCCAGGCACTGGCCACGCCGGTGCCAAAGCGCAGCAGCAGGTGGCTCCAGAAACCGTCGGCGGCCCATGAGGCCAGGGTCAGCAGTACGCACAGCCACAGCCCGCCGTGCAGGCGCAGGCGCACCTGGCCGGGTGTGCGAGCGAACATGGCGTCCACCGCGCCAATGAAATAGCCCAGGTAGTTGGCGGCCGCGACCAGCCCGGCGACCGTCAGATCGAACTGGCCTTCGGCGATCAGGTGCGGCAGTTGCGGTGTGAGGGCGAAACGGCCGATGCCCATGGCCATCATCAACGCCACGGCGCTGGCCAACAGTTGAGTGAGTGGCGACATGACAGGTCTCCTGCGTGGAATTAAGCGATGACTGGCAGGTTAGGGTGGTTTCATTTTCAATAAAATTGAATAATGATGATCAAGTTGTTCTGTTTTGGAGAATGCTGTGGAATTCAGCCAGCTGCGTATCTTTCAGGCTGTGGCCGAGGAAGGCTCAGTCACCCGTGCTGCAGAGCGCCTGCATCGGGTGCCGTCCAACCTGTCCACGCGCCTTCGCCAGCTTGAGGAGCAACTGGGTGTCGAGTTGTTCCTGCGCGAGCGCCAACGGCTGCAGCTGTCGCCGGCGGGCAAGGTGCTGCTGGAGTACGCCAACCGCCTGTCGGCCTTGCGCGACGAGGCGCTGGCCGCTGTACGCGGCGGCGAGCCGGCCGGCGACTTCGTGCTGGGGACCATGTACAGCACGGCTGCCACCCACCTGCCAGCGTTGCTGGCGCGTTATCACCAGGCCTACCCCGCAGTAAACCTGCAGGTGCGCGCAGCGCCCAGCGGCGAGCTGCTGGAGGGCCTGCTTGGCCACACCCTGGACGCTGCCCTGGTGGATGGCCCGCCGAACCTGGCCGGGCTGGATGGCGTGCCGTTGTGCGAGGAACAACTGGTGCTGATCACCAGCCCCGAGCACCCGGCGGTGCAAACCGCCAGGGATGTGGCGGGCAAGGCGGTGTTCACTTTCCGCCAGGGCTGTTCTTACCGCATGCGTCTGGAGGCGTGGTATGCCCATGCCCACACGCCCATGGGCCGGGTGATGGAGATCGAGTCGTACCAGAGCATGCTGGCCTGCGTGATCGCGGGCGCAGGCGTGGCGATGATGGCCCAATCGATGCTCGACAGCCTGCCTGGGCGTGACCGGGTGAGGGTGCACCGGCTGCAGCAGCCGTTCGATCAGGCGGTCACCTGGCTGATGTGGCGTCAGGGCATGCGTGGGGCGAATCTGCAGGCATGGATCGACTTGCAACAAAGCGAAACGATTAACCAGTCGTCGGAATGCGGCGCCAGGGCTTGATCCGCGTCAAAATGGCCCTTATCTGTAAGAGCATTGGCATGCGTAATACAGGACATCAGGCTATGATCTGTATGAACCATCCCAGGATTGATTCGCCGTGAGGCTGACCCGTCAAGGGGGCATTATGAATAAACCACTGTCCAACTGGCTCCACGACCTGGCGGTCGCCCTGGGGCTGATTCCACCACCCTTGCAGCCGGTGCCGATCCCGACTGATGAAGAGCAGCGCAAACGCCAGCCGCGTCGCCGCTGATATAAGACAAAGGCCGCAGCACCTGGTGGGTGCTGCGGCCTTTTTTGTGTCTTGGAGTTTAGTGTTATCCCTGCCGGCGATAGGGCTTGAGGCTAATGTCAGGCCAGATTCACCGCACCGACTGTTTTGCGAGACATCAGGCTAACCGCCACAAAGCTCACCAAGCCGATCGCCAGGCTGTAGTAGATCGGCGTATTGGCCTCCAGCCCGTCTTTGAACATGAACAGCAGCGCGGTGGCAAAGCCCAGCGACATGCTGGCAATCGCGCCAGCGGTGGTTGCACGCTTCCAGAAGATCGCCCCGATCAGCGGGATCAGCATGCCGCCGACCAGCAGGTTGTAGGCCAGGGTCAGCGCGTTGATCACATCGTTGACCATCAGCGCGATGCCCAGCACCACCAGGCCGGTGAGCAGGGTGAACAGGCGGCTCATGCCCAGGCTCGACTGCTTGCCGCCACGCAGCTTGGGCAGCAGGTCCTCGGTCACAGTGGTCGAGGCCGCCAGCAGGCCGGCGCTGGCGGTGGACATCATGGCCGCCAGGGCCGCGGCCATCAGCAAGCCACGGATGCCATCGGGCAGGGTGCTCTTGATCATCTCGGCAAAGGCATTGTTCGGGTTGGCCAGGTCGGGCATCAGCACATGCGCGGCCATGCCGATGGCGGCGCAGGCCAGGCCGTACACCACACAGTACACACCGGCGACGGTACCGGCACGCTGGCAAACCTTTTCGTCACGCGCAGTGAACACCCGCTGCCAGATGTCCTGGCCAATGAGGATGCCGAAGAAGTAGATCAGGAAGTAGGTGATGATGGTGTCCCAGCCAATGGTGGTCAGCTGGAAGCTGGCCGCTGGCAACTTGGCCACCAAGGTGTCCCAGCCACCTGCCTTGTACAGGCACACGGGCAACAGGATGAACATCAGGCCGACTGTCTTGATCACGAACTGGACGATGTCGGTAAGGGTCAGCGACCACATGCCGCCAATGGTGGAGTACAGCACCACCACACCGCCGCCGAGCAGCAGCGAAGCCCAGAAGGGCAGGTCCAGCAGCACCTGCAATACGGTGGCCATGGCCAGTGTCGAGGTGACGCCGATCATCAGCGCATAGGCCAGCATGATCACGGCGCTGGCCTGGCGTGCGGTCGGGTTGTAGCGTTGCTCAAGCACTTGGGTCACGGTGAAGATGCGCAGGCGCAGCAGCGGTTTGGCCAGGAACAGGTTGATGGCGATGATGCCCAGGCCAAGGGCCGCGCATAGCCAGAAGCCGGAGATGCCATGGACGTAGCCCAGGCGCACGGTGCCCACGGTAGAAGCACCACCAAGCACGGTGGTGGCCATGGTGCCCATGTACAGCACAGGGCCCAGGTTGCGCCCGGCTACCAGGTAGTCTTCATGGGTTTTTGCACGTCGCATGCCGTACCAGCCAAGCCCGAGCATGCCGGCGGTGTAGATCATTACAACAATGATGTCCAAGGCCATTGGGGTTCTCCCGATTATCTTTATTATGGCGAGATCGACCACGCGGGCGGCCACGGCCGCCGGCGGTCTTGTCGTGTTGTTGGCGGGCCTCTGTGGCCCTCCCTCATGGCTCCTGCCGGGGTGTAGCGGTGTTAACGACGCACGACGCCCGGAAGCACGCAGAGCATCTCGAACAGCAGGTTGGCACCGAGCAGCGAGGTATTGCCGGTGGTGTCGTAAGGCGGGGAGACTTCGACGAGGTCACAACCGATCAGGTCCAGGCCGTGGCAGCCGCGAATGATCTCCATCGCCTGGATGGTGGTCAAGCCGCCGATTTCCGGGGTGCCGGTACCGGGCGCCCAGGCCGGGTCGATGCCGTCGATGTCGAACGACAGGTACACCGGGCCGCCGCCGACCTTTTCCCGCACTTCGGCCATCAGCGGTTCCAGCGACTTGTGCCAGCACTCTTCGGCCTGGACCACGCGGAAGCCCTGGCGGCGGCTCCAGTTGAAGTCATCGGCGGTGTAGCCCTGGGCGCGCAGGCCGATCTGTACCACACGGTCGCAATCGAGCAGGCCTTCTTCCACGGCGCGGCGGAAGGTGGTGCCGTGGGCGATCTTCTCGCCGAACATGTGGTCGTTGACGTCGGCGTGGGCGTCGATGTGCACGAGCCCGATCTTGCCGTGCTTCTTGTGCAGCGCCCGCAGGATCGGCAGGGTGATGGTGTGGTCGCCGCCCAGGGTCATCGGGATGACATTGTGCTCGACGATTTCGTCGTAGGCTTCTTCGATGATGCGTACGGCGTCCAGCAGGTTGAAGGTGTTGATCGCCACGTCACCGATGTCGGCCACCGACAGCGAGTCGAACGGTGCGGCCCCGGTGGCCATGTTGTAGGGGCGGATCATCACCGACTCGGCGCGGATCTGCCGCGGGCCGAAACGGGTGCCGGAACGCAGCGAGGTACCGATGTCCAGGGGCACGCCGATGAAGGCAGCATCCAGGCCTTGGGCACTTTGCAGGTGGGGGAGACGGAGCATGGTGGCGATGCCGCCGAAACGCGGCATTTCGTTGCCGCCCAGTGGTTGGTGGAGAGTCTTGTCCACGGTGGGCCTCATCAGTCGGTCGATTGTTGTGTTTGTTCGAACCTGTGCCGCCGCGCGCCTCTCACGTGTGGTTTTGCCGGCGGGCAGGGACATTTCGGCCAAGTCTGCTGAAGGTAGTGCCGGGGAAGAATCGCTACCGACAAATACTTAGTTCAGGAATTTCTGAACTAAAGACGGGCAGAGCGGTTAGACTGCGCGCAAATACACCTGCGGAACCGTTGCACCATGGCCTCGACCTTGCCCGACCTGAAACTGCTGCGCATCTTTGTCAGCGTGGTGCGCCACCAGGGCTTTGCCAACGCCCAGCGCGAGTTGAACCTGTCGACCTCGGCCATCAGCACCTACATGAGCCAGTTGGAGGGCGCGCTGGGCATCGTGCTGTGCCACCGCGGCCGTGGCGGTTTCAGCCTGACCAGCAAGGGCGAGCTGTTCCACCAGGAGACCCTGCGGCTTCTGGCCGAACTGGATGGCTTCGAGCAGTATGCCGCTGCCCTCAAGGGCGAGTTGCGTGGCACCCTCAACCTCGGGGTTATCGACTCCACGGTCGGCGACCGGGCCTTGCCGTTGGCCGAAGCCATCGGCGCCTACAGCCAGGAGCACCCGGCGGTGCACCTGCACCTGTCGGTGTCCAGCCCTTACGAGCTGCAACTGGGCGTGCAGGACAACCGACTGGACCTGGCCATCGGTGCGTTCTCCTCGCGCATGAGCGGCCTGCTCTACCAGCCGTTGTACCGTGAACAGCACTGGCTGTATTGCAGCAGCCGCCACCCGTTGTATACCGAGCGGCGCATCCCCGAGCCGGTAGTGACGCAGCAGCGCATGGTCGGGCGCGGCTACTGGAGCCAGGCCGAGCTGGCCCGGCATGGCTTCAAGCACAGCGCGGCGACGGTGGAGAGTATGGAAGCGCAGTTGATCCTGATCCTGTCCGGCGCCTATATCGGGTACTTGCCCGAGCACTATGCCCAGGCTTGGGTCGACAAGGGGGATTTGCGCGTGTTGTCGCCGTCCACCTTTGGCTACCAGGCGCCGTTCTCGCTGATCATTCGCCGTGGGCGTAGCCGTGAACCGCTGATCCAGACCTTCCGTGATCTGTTGAAAAGCCAGTTGAACGTGGGCTGAGCAGCGACGCATTCATGCATTCCGTCGGGCGACGTTAAATTCCGGCAAAAGCTGACCGCTAACCTGATAGCGCTCTGCTACATATCAACTTGCGCTGATGATTTTCCCCTTATTTCATCCTGCAAGGATCGCCCCGATGCGCATGAATTTGCCCGTCACTGAGCACGAAAGAACCTTCTCAAGCGATCAACGCCTGATTTCCACGACTGACCTCAACAGCCGCATCACCTACTGCAACGAAGCCTTCGTGGCGATCAGCGGATTTACCTATGACGAGCTGGTCGGCCAACCGCACAACCTGGTGCGTCACCCGGACATGCCTGCATCGGTGTTCGGGCATATGTGGGACACGATCAAGCAGGGCAAGCCGTGGATGGGGGTGGTCAAGAACCGGGCGAAGAATGGTGATTACTACTGGGTCAGCGCTTACGTCACGGCCATCTACGAGCAGGGCCGCATCAGTGGTTACGAGTCGGTGCGCTCGGTGCCCACGCGTGAGCAGATCCGCCGCGCCGAGGCGCTCTATGCGCGCCTGCGGGCCGACCGCGCAGCTGTGCCCTGGGCGGCGCGGCTGGGGCGTGGGTTAGCCCATGGCTGGCCGTTGATAGCCGCAGGTCTGGTATCGGCAGGCGGTTACTTGTGGCTGCCGGCCTATGCAGCACTTGGGGTGCTGATGGCCAGCCTGCTGTTGGCCTGGTACCTCGTCGAGCACCGGCAGAACCAGGCCATCCGCCGCACGTTGGCCGAGCATCCCAAAGCCTTCACCAGCCCGCTGGTGGCGCTGACTTACAGCGACAACCCGGGCCTGCAGGGCCAGCTTGACCTGGCCATCATCAGCGAGGAAGCGCGCTTGCAAACAGCCCTGACCCGCCTGGTGGACGCTGGCGTCGGGGTAAAGTCGCGGGCTGCGCAGTCCTCAGATTTGTCCGATGCCCAGGCGCAGATGCTTGACCGCCAGCGCAGCGAGACCGACCAGTCGGCCACGGCCATTGCGCAGATGGCCGCAACCATCCAGCAGGTCACTCACAACGTGCAGAGCACGGCGCATGCGGCTGGCGATGCCGACCAACTGGCGCAGCATGGCAGCGAGCTCGCGCTGCAGAGCCTCAAGGCCATGGGCAGCATGAGCGATGCCGTCAACGACATCGGTCAGGCGGTCAATGCCCTGGCCGAGCAGACCCAGTCCATCGGCAGCGTGGTCGATGTGATTACCTCGATTGCCGAGCAGACCAACCTGTTGGCGCTCAACGCTGCCATCGAGGCGGCGCGCGCGGGTGAGCAGGGGCGGGGTTTTGCCGTGGTGGCCGATGAAGTGCGTTCGCTGGCACAACGTACCCGTGCATCGACCGACGAGATTCACCACATCATTGCTTCGTTGCGCGCGGGCGCGGAACGGGCGGTTAGCACCGCCAGCCGGGGTGAGCAGATCTCGCGGGACAGCGTGCACAGCGTCGAGGCGGTGCAGACGGCGTTGAGCGGGATTGCCCAGGCGGTCAGCCGCATCACCGGCATGAGCCAGCAGATGGCGACGGCGTCGGAGCAGCAAAGCCATGTGGCCGAGGACATCAACCAGCAGATCGTGAGAATTGCCCAGCTGTGTGACCAGAGTGCCGGGCAGGCCAGGCAGGGTGCAGAAATCAGCCAGGACCTGGAGCGCATGGCGGAATACCTGCATAGCCTGGCGGAGCGCTTCAACCGCTGAGATCGCTGGGGCCGCAAAGCGGGCCCCGGTTCTGTGGCACACTGTTCCCGCCAAGGAGAACCCCATGCCCAGACCCCGCTGCGAGCGCTGCCAGCGCCCGCTCGACCATTGCCTCTGCCCACTGATCCCCGCGCTCGACAGCCGCACCCGCGTCATCCTGCTGCAGCACCCCAGTGAAACCGCCCATGCCCTGAACACTGCGCGCCTTGCTGCCCTTGGCCTGAACAACGCCGAGCTGCGGGTGGGCGAGGTATTCGATGATCTGGGTGAATTGCTGGCAACGCCTGGTTACCGGCCGGCCTTGCTGTTCCCGGGCGATGACGCTCAGGTGCTGACAGCCTATGGCAAGGTCGATGACACGCCGTTGCTGCTGATCGTGCCCGACGGCACCTGGCGCAAGGCGCGCAAGCTGCTGTACATGAACCCGCTGCTGGAAGGGTTGCCGAGGGTGACGCTGTGGGCAGTCGCGCCTTCGCGTTATCGGCTGCGCAAGGCGCCGGAGGCGGGGGCGCTATCGACCATAGAGGCAGTGGTGGGGGCTTTGAATGCGTTGGAGCAACCTGCCAGCTTCGATGCGCTGCTGGCGCCGTTCGAGGCGTTGATCGAGGGGCAGATCAGGGCCATGGGGGTGGAGACGTTCCAGCGTAACCATGGTGAGGGTTGAGGTGCCCGTGAGGGCCCTATCGCCGGCAAGCCAGCTCCCACAGTTACAGTGTCAAGGCTCATGCTTTTATTCCCACAGGCAGCTGCACAAAGTTTGAAGCCTATGCAGTACCTGTGGGAGCTGGCTTGCCGGCGAAAGGGCCGCAAAGCGGCCTCCAGAACTTGAAGCCGATCAACGCATCTCAGGTAGACGCGCCTCGGTACGCACTTCCGTGGTAGCCAGCGCCTCTGGCGGCAGCGAAATACGCTGTTTGCTCAACAGCTCACCCATGGTCGCCAGCACGCGGTAGCGCGAGAATTCCTCGGTGTAGCGGACTTCGGTGTAACGGCGGTCGGCGTTGTACAGCTCGTTTTCACTGTCAAGCACGTCCAGCAGGGTACGCTGGCCCAGGCCGAACTGGTCCTGGTAAGCGGCGCGCACGCGCTTGGTGGTCTCGGCGTATTCACGCGCGGTAGGCAGCTGCTTGCTGGCATTGTTCATGGCGTTCCACGCCAGGCTCAGGTTTTCGGTCAGCTCACGCAGGGCGTTGTTGCGGATGTCCAGGGCCTGGTTGATCTTGTGCGCGTCAGACTGCAGGCGGGCCTTGTCGCTGCCGCCGCGGAACAGGTTGTAGTTCATCTCTACGCCGGCCTGCCAATCGTTGTTGTTGTGGCCTTTTTCGCCACCGGTGTTGTTGTTGGCACCGGTTGCAAGAATGGCGTCGAAGCGCGGGTAGAAGGTCGACTTGCCCACTTCGTATTGCTGCTCGGCGGCGTTGACGTCAGCCTGTGCCGATTTGATGTAGGGGTTGTTCTGGCGCATGCTGTCGCGCGCGCCGTCGAGGGTCTCAGGCACCTCGCCCTTGATGGTCGGCGGGCTTTCCAGTTCGTCCGGGGCACGGCCGATCACGCTGAAGAAGTTGGCCTCGGCATCGGCCAGGTCCACTTCGGCGGTATCCAGGTTGTTTTCCGCCAGGGCGCGACGGGCGCGGGACTGGTCGAGGTCGGCGGTGCTGCCAACGCCGCGCTCGTTACGCAGGCCGATCTGGTCGTTGACGCGCAGGTGGGCTTGCAGGTTGTTCTTGGCCAGGGTTACCAGCTCACGGCGCTTGAGCACTTCCAGGTATACCTCGATCGCACGCAGGGCGACATCCTGGGCAACTGCCTGGGTGTAGTAGGCGCGGGAGGTGGAAACCGCTTCGGTGCGGCCCACTTCGTTCGCGGTGTTGAAACCGTCGAAAATCATCTGCCGCAGGCGTAGCTCGGACTGGGTGTAGTTGAGGGTTTCCTTGTTGTGGTTACCCTCGGCACGGGTGGTGGCATTGTCCGAACGCTGGCGGCCATAGCCAGCAACCAAATCCACGGAAGGGTAGTAGCCACCACGCGCAAACTTGACGTCTTCATCGGCCGACAGCTTGCTGTTACGGTTGGAGCTTACCTGCGGGTGGTAGTCCACGGCGCTCTGGACGGCCTCGGTGATCGACATCGCCTGTACGTTGGCACTCGCCAGGGCCAACAGTAATGCACTGGTGATGGGGTTCAAAACGCGCATGGTACATCTCCCTGATCCTGGAATTGATCCTGCTGCTCGCCAAAAAAATGACGATAAAATTATCGCGTATAGTGTTGCAGGTTTTTAACAACACAGCTAAGTACATTCAACGCGATAGATAAGAAGATTTCTTCATATCAAATAGCCATATAAGACATATATTGTCTAACAAGGGCAGCGAAACTTTGTGCTGGCAAGCGCGCGAAAAGGCAAGAAAGCCAATGAATACAAGGCTTTTGTGTGGTTCCAGAACCATTTCGGATAAAGAAAACGACCGTTAGGCGAAAGTGATATTTGGCGACAAAAAAATGTCACTTCGGTGTGTGCAGGGTTTTCTGCCTGACGATATAGAGGCTTACCAATACAGCGCTGGTCAACATGAAGGCGCGTGCCCAGAACAGGGGCACCAGATAGCACGACAGGCCAATGCTGGCCCACATCAGGCCGATGGCGTAGACCTTGCCCTTGAGGGGGATGCCTTCACCACTGAGGTAGTCGCGGATCCATGGCCCGAGCTTCGGGTGATGGACCAGCCAGTGGTGAAAGCGCGGCGAACTGCGGGCAAAGCAGGCTGCCGCCAAAAGCAGGAAAGGGGTGGTGGGCAATACCGGAAGGAATATCCCCAACACCCCCAGCGCAACGCTGAGCCAGCCGATGGCCAGCAGCAGGTAGCGCACAGGCGACTCAGTGGTGGCGTGGCTTGAGCAGCGCCGGTTTTTCGTCAGGGGCGTGCAGCAGCAGGAACAATGCGCTCAGCGCCTCGGGGATCTGGACGATCATGTCATCCTGCAGGTTGGCGTTGCTGGCGATGTCGGCGAACTCTGGCTGTTCGTCGAACAGGCCAGAGCCCACCATGATCGGCAGCAACATTTCGCTGACTTCTTCTTCAGCGTTCTCGAACCAGGCCTCTTCACGCAGGAACACGCCTTCCATGAAGCCAATGCACCAGCCGCGCAGGTCGGAATCATCCGGCTCGTCGGTCAGGTCGAGGTCGCATGGCAGGTCGAATTCTTCGTCGCTGGCCAGCTGGCGGGCGATGTGCGCTTTCAACGCCACCAGGGTGGCTTCGATCTCGGTGCGCTGGGCCTCGCTGGCGTAGTGCGGCTCTTCGGCGAACAAGGCGTCGATCCATTCGCGCTCGGGCACGTCCTCGGCGTTGATCGACAGGGCGGTCAGGTAGCCGTGGGCGGCGACGTAGTCCAGCGCCTCTTCGTGCAGCTCGTCGGCGTCGAGGAAGGCTTGCAGGCGGGTCAGTTGCTCGGCGAAGGACATTACAGGGCTACCTTGGGGAATAAACGATACCGAATTCTAGCACCAAGCAAGGGTAGCGGGGTAAAGGGAACGTCTATCACCATGGTGCCCTGTGCAGTGCGGTGCTGCGGTATACTCCGCGATTTTTCATGCAGGGGCAGATTTTATCGGCCCCTGGCAAAAACCGCTTACGCATTTGGCGTGTGCGGAGCGGGTTTTTCGTCCAGCCTGTATGCAGGGTGGTACGGCGATTTGTGGAGTTGCACATGCTCGAACAGGCTCAGCGCGTTCTCAAGGACATCTTCGGCTACGACAGTTTCCGTGGGCGCCAGGCAGCAATCATCGAATGCGTGGCCAATGGCGGCGATGCCCTGGTGCTGATGCCCACTGGTGGCGGCAAGTCGCTGTGTTTCCAGGTGCCGGGGCTGCTGCGCCCGGGCCTGACGGTGGTGGTCTCACCGCTGATTGCGTTGATGGACGACCAGGTCGCCACGCTGGACGAACTGGGCGTGTCGGCTGCCGCGCTGAACTCTACCCTGACGGCGGAGCAGCAGCGTGAACTGGCCGGGCGCCTGCGCCGTGGCGAAGTGAAGATGCTGTACCTGGCGCCGGAGCGCCTGGTGCAGCCGCGCATGCTCGATTTCCTGCGCGATCTGGACATCTCGCTGTTTGCCATCGACGAGGCGCACTGCGTGTCGCAGTGGGGCCACGATTTCCGCCCCGAATACCTGCAACTGGGGCAATTGGCCGAGCTGTTCCCGCATGTGCCGCGCATTGCGCTGACCGCCACCGCCGATATGCGCACCCGCGAAGAGATTGTCCAGCGCCTGCACCTGCAAGGCGCCGAGCGCTTCCTGTCGAGCTTTGACCGGCCGAACATCTTCTATCGCATCGTACCCAAGGAAGCGCCGCGCAAGCAGCTGATGGCCTTCCTTGGCGAGCGCCGCGGCAACGCGGGCATTGTGTACTGCCTGTCGCGCAAGAAGGTCGACGAAACGGCAGCCTTCCTCTGTGATCAGGGTTTCCCGGCATTGCCTTATCATGCCGGCCTGGCTGCCGAGACCCGTTCTGCCAACCAGCACCGCTTCCTCAATGAGGAAGGGTTGATCATGGTCGCCACCATTGCCTTCGGCATGGGTATCGACAAACCCAACGTGCGCTTCGTTGCCCACCTCGACCTGCCCAAGTCGCTTGAGGCCTATTACCAGGAAACCGGCCGTGCCGGCCGGGACGGCTTGCCATCCGATGCCTGGATGGCCTACGGCCTGCAGGACATGGTCATGCTCAAGCAGATGCTGCAGAACTCCGAAGGAGACGAGCGCCACAAGCGCATCGAGCAGCACAAGCTCGACGCCATGCTGGCGTTGTGTGAAGAGACCCGCTGCCGCCGCCAGTCGTTGCTGGCCTATTTCGATGAAATCCTCGAGCAGCCGTGCGGGCACTGCGACAACTGTGTCGACAACATTCAGACCTGGGACGCCACCGAGCCGGCCCGTCAGGCGCTGTCGGCGGTTTTCCGCACTGGCCAGCGCTATGGTGTCGGCCACCTGGTCGATGTGCTGTTGGGCAAGGACAACGAGAAGGTGCGCAATTTCGGCCACGAGAAGCTGTCGGTGTTCGGCGTCGGCAAGGGCCTGGCCGAGGTCGAGTGGCGTTCGTTGTTCCGCCAGCTGGTGGCGCGTGGGCTGGTCGACATCGACCTGGAGGGCTATGGCGGCCTGCGCCTGTCCGACAGCTGCCGGCCACTGCTGCGCGGCGAGGTGACCTTGCAACTGCGTCGCGACCTCAAGCCGCAGACCACGGCCAAGACCTCATCGTCCAGCGGTGGCAGCCCGGCCAGCCAGTTGGTGCGTGCCGAGGAGCGCGAGCTGTGGGAAGCGCTGCGTACCCTGCGGCGCAAGCTGGCGGAGGAGCACAGTGTGCCGCCCTATGTCATCTTCCCCGACTCGACGCTGCTGGAAATGCTGCGCAGCCAGCCGGTCAGCCTCAGCGATATGGCCCAGGTCAGCGGTGTGGGGGCGCGCAAGCTGGAGCGTTATGGCCAGGCGTTCCTCGAGGTACTGAACAACAGCGGTGGCACCGAAGAGGCGCCGAAAGTGGTACTCGACCTGCGCCACGAACTGGTCAGCCTGGCCCGGGCCGGCATGACCCCGGCGCAGATCGCCGGGCAGCTCAACTGCAGCGAGAAGAACGTGTATAGCCTGCTGGCCGAGGCGTTGGGCCGCCAGGAGCTTAGCCTTTACCAGGCCCTCGACCTGCCGGAAGACCTGCTGATGGAAGTACAGGACGCCTTCCTGGATGGCGAGGGCGAACTGCCGCCGGTTTCGGCCATTGCGCCCCAGTTCGGGGCACGGGTGCCGGAGGGTGTGCTGTATTGCGTGCGTGCGGCGCTGGCGGCCGAGTTCGAGATGTGACGGGCAGTCAGATCGAGGGCAGAACCGCCATCTGCTGACCTTTGTCATGCTTTTTGACGATTATCGAACGGCGAAGGGCGCGCGAGCCTTGCCTCGTCGGAAAGGGCATGGTTAGCTGCCTAATAATTAGATCTGTTCAATGAGTTGCTTATGCCCCTGACCGACAACCAACACCGCTTCGGCATGCAGCTGGCCCAGATGTCCCGGGGCTGGCGTGCCGAACTGGACCGCCGCCTGGCCGGGCTCAACCTGTCCCAGGCGCGCTGGCTGGTGTTGCTGCACCTGGCGCGTTTCGAAGAAGCCCCTACTCAGCGTGAGCTGGCCCAGAGCGTGGGCGTTGAAGGCCCGACCCTGGCGCGCCTGCTCGACAGCCTGGAAGCACAAGGGCTGGTGCGCCGGCAGGCGGTGGTGGAAGACCGGCGGGCCAAGAAGATCTTGCTGTGCCCGCCGGCCAAGCCGCTGATCGACCAGATCGAAACCATCGCCAACCAGCTGCGGTTGGAGCTTTTCACCGGGGTGGACGAGGCAGAGTTGCAGGTGTGCATGCGGGTGCATGCCACGATCCTGTCCAACCTCGAGAAGTCCTGAGGGCCCCTGGGGTCGCTTTGCGGCCCCCGGCGAATCAGAAGGTATGCCCCAGGTTCAGGTACACCGCCTGCTCATGCGCACTGTTGGTGCCGTAGCTGAAGTTCAGCGGCCCCAGAGGCGTTTCCAGCCCCAGGAAGATGCTCGCCGCATTGATGTAGCCGCTGTCGAACTCGTTGTCGTTGTTCCACGCGCGCCCACGTTCCAGCGACCCGCCAATGTACAGCGGGAAGTCCAGCGGTACGTAGGCCCGTGGCGTCAGCCGGCGGTAATAGACCATGCGCAGCAGGCTCACGTTCTGCCCCGACACCGAGTCCTGGCGAAAGCCAGACAGCTCTCGTGCCCCACCCATCACGAAGCTGGACGTCACCACTTCGGTAGCGTCCAGGGTGCGCCCGTAGCGTCCGCCCAGCACGAAGGTGTTCGGCCCGCTACTGATGGCCTTGTCCAGGTTGAACAGCCACTGCCGGTAATCCTGGTCGGAGTCCAGCGATTTGTCGTACTTGCGCAAGGTCAGGCCAATGTCCTCACCGCTGTGCGGGAAATACACGTTGTCGAGGGTGTCGAACGAATACTTCAGTTCATAGAAGCCCTCGTTGAAGCTGACCTTGGGCAGGTCCTGGTCGCCAATGCGTACCTCGGCCTCGCCCCAGGCCTTGCCCACGCCCAGGCGTACTTCACCGTTGGTGCCAATCTGGCGGCCGAGGTTCAGGCCAAAGCCGTAGCGTTCCAGGCGGTACTCTGCGACGGGGTCGTTGTCCAGGGTGGCTTCGATGTTCTGTGAGCTGAAATCCAGGTACGGCGCAATGAAATAGCGCGAGCCAACGTCCAGCGGCTGGTAGAACTCGCTGTACAGTTCTTGCTGGTCGCCGATCTGGCCACGGGTCAGCCACTCGGCACCCAGGCTGTTGATGCCATTGACCCGGTAGCTGGCGCCCAGGTTGAAGGCGCTGTCACCGCGCAGGTCGTCCGAAAGGTTCAGGCCCAGGCGCAGGTAGTCGGTGCCGCCGCGTCGACCGCGGGCGTTGATCACCAAGGTGTTGTCGTTGCCCTTGTGCACCACGCGATACTGCACCCGGTCGAAGTAGTCCAGGCCGTAGAGCGTGCCCATGTCGGTCTGCAGGCGGTCCAGCTCAAGGGGGGCGTCGATCGGCTGACGGATGTAAGAGCGGATCACGTCGTCGCTGACCTTGGAGTCGTTCTCGATCCGGATCGCGGTGATCACCGGCGTGCGCTGGCGTGGCGAGCGGGCCACGGCCAGGTTGCTGTCACCCTCAGGCTCGCGCAGGGCAGCCAGGCGTTGGTCGAGCAGGCGGGTGGCGCGGTAACCGGCGTCGATCATGTCCCGGGCACGGCCGAAGTCGGTCACGCCGAAGGCAGCTAGCGATGGCTGGATGAGGATGTCATCGCGCTGCAGGCTGGCCAGTTGTTCTTCCGAATTGCGCCGTGTCATCAGGGTAATCGACTGGTTAAGCACGTCGACCACGGTCAGCAGTTGCTTGCGATCGCGCAGCGGGGTACCGATGTCGACCACGATGGCCAGGTCCACGCCCATTTCGCGGGCCACGTCGACGGGGATGTTGTCGACCATGCCGCCGTCCACCAGCAGGCGGCCGTCCAGTTCGACCGGGGCAAACACGGCGGGGATCGACATGCTGGCACGGATGACCTGGGGCAGATGGCCGCGGCGGAACACCACCTTTTCGCCACTGGCGATGTCAGTGGCTACAGCGCGAAAGGGGATGGGCAGCTTGTCGAAATCGCGGGTATCGGCGGTGTGCGCCAGTTTGCTTTCCAGCAGCAGTGACAGGTTCTGGCCCTGGATCACCCCCAGCGGCAGGCCCAGGCTGCCGTCGTCGCGAAAGCTGAGCTTTTGCTTGACCAGGAAATCGCGATCATCCTGCTTGCGCCGGAACGGCACGTCCTTGCGCGGCGGGGCATCGGACAGCGCCTGTTGCCAGTCCAGGGTGGTGGCGAGCTTTTCCAGTTCTGCGACACTGTAGCCCGAAGCGTAAAGCCCGCCGACCACTGCGCCCATGCTGGTGCCGGCGATGGCGTCGATGCGCACGCCCTGTTCCTCCAGTGCCTTGAGCACGCCGATGTGGGCCAGGCCACGGGCGGCACCCCCCGACAACACCAAGCCGACCTTGGGCCTGGCAGGTTCCGCAGCGGCAGCCATGAAGGAGGTGAGGGCGAGCAGCAAACAGCACAGCAAACGGCGCATCGTGAGTCTCAAACCGTGGGCTAAAGACCGCTAGTATAAGCGGCCCCTTACCTGGAGATGCCTCAGCATGGCCGACAACAAGCCCGAAATCGTCATCACTTATTGCACCCAGTGCCAGTGGCTGCTGCGCGCTGCCTGGCTGGCCCAGGAACTGCTCAGCACGTTTGCCGACGACCTTGGCCAGGTCGCGCTGTCACCGGGCACCGGCGGGGTCTTCTGCATTACCTGCAATGGCGTGCAGATCTGGGAGCGCAAGGCCGACGGCGGCTTCCCCGAGGCCAAGGTGCTGAAACAGCGGGTACGCGACCAGATCGACCCGCAGCGTGACCTTGGCCACAACGACCGCTGATCAGGCGCCCTCGGCCAGTGGCCGCTGCTTGGGTGGTTGTTCTCGGGTCATGCGGCTGGACAGCACGATGGCGAAGATGATCAACGCGCCGCCCAGCAGCATGCGCAAGGTCGGGGTTTCGGCGAACACCACCCAGGCCACGGCAATGCCATAGACCGGCTCCATGCCGAACACCACGGCGGCGGTGCGCGCCTTGATCACCGCCAGGCTGGCGACGAACAGGCTGTGCGCCACGCCGGTGCAGAAGATGCCGAGCAGGGCGATCCACAGCCAGTCCATGGCCGCCACGCCTGCCAGACCTGGTGCGGCGAACGGCAGCAGGCACAGGCCTACCACCAGGTTCTGCCACAGGGCAGCCTGTACTGCTGGCAAACGCCCGGAGCCGGCGCGGTTGGTGAGGGACAGCAGCGAGAACAGCAGCCCTGACAGCAGTGCCCAGAGCAGGCCGCCAGTGGCCTCGCTGGCCAGGTCGAAATCTGGCGTGACCAGTATCAGGCCGATGCTGACCAGCAGCACCAGCACGGCCTCGTTGCGGCGGATGCGCTCGCGGAACAGCAGGCCTTCGAGGATGACGGTGAAGGCCGGGAAACTGGCGAAACCGAGGGTGGCGATGGCCACGCCGCCAACTTTGACGGCAATGAAGAAACTGACCCAGTGACCGGCCAGCAGCACACCGCCGAGCAGCAGGCGACGGATACCCTGGCTGCTCAGGCGCTGCCAGCCCGGGCCGGTCAGGCTGGCGAACAGGGCCAGGGCGAGTACGGCGAAGGCGGCGCGGCCGAAGACGATGATCGCCGGGCTGGCAGTGGCGGCCAGTTTGCCGAAGACGCCGGTCAGGCCGAAGAACAGCGCGCCAATGTGCAGGGCGCCGAGGGCGGTGCGGTGGTTCATGGTGGTCCTTGCTCAAGATCTTTATCGACGTTGCCGGCCTCTTCGCAGCACAAGGCTGCTCCTACAGGGACTGTGCGTATTCTGTGGGAGCAGCCTTGTGCTGCTAAGAGGCCGGCACTGGCAAAGTGTAAAACCACAGGCCAACGATTTCTGTCGCAAGACTGCTGTCAGTTGTCGCCAGGCTCTCGCCGCAAAGCCATTGGCGTACACCCGAACGCCCGCAACATCGCCGCTGAAAACGCACTCTGCGAGCAATACCCCACCTGCGCCGCAATTTCACTCATCGGTAGCACGGTCTGCACCACCAGCCGCCGCGCCTTGAGCAAGCGCCGCTGGCGAATGTAGTCCATCGGTGTCATGGCGCATTCGGCAGTAAACCGCGCATGCAGCCGGGCGCCGGACAGCCCGGCGATGCGCGCCAGGTCGGCGACCTGCAACGGGTAGGCAGCATGCTGCTCGATATGGGCATCGAAGGCTGCATAGGGTAGGCGCTGGCTGGGGCGCACGTTGGCTGCTGCCGTGCAGTTGAGGCTGGCCAGCAACAGCGCTGCGCCTTGCCGGGCAATCAGCGGGTCGTCCATGGGGCTGGCCGCCAGCCAGTCCACCAACTGTTGCTGACGGTCGTCCAGGCCCAGCGCGGCGGGGCGGTCGAGCAGGCGGCGGCTGGCATCGGCATGCTCGCCCAGCTGCTCGTGCAGCCACTGCTCGCCAGGCACATCAAGCACCAGGCAGTGGCTGCCGCCATCGCTGGCGCAGGTGTGATGCGCGCCTGCCGGGACCACGACCAGCCCTTGCCGGTCGATCCCGGCGCCTTGCCCCTGTACCTCGAACTCCAGGCGGCCACGCAGGCCGAACACCAGTTGCGGGTGTTCGTGGCTGTGGGCGATCAGGCTGTCGCGGTAATGGCGCAGCGAGAGTATCGGGCCGGCGGTCATGGGGGCGTCCTCGCAGGGCAGATCCGCATTGTGCCTCATTCCCGGCAGGCGATCACCGGTAACCGTTTTGCCACGGCGCTGTCATGCGCGCCTGCCAGTCTCCAGCAAACTGCGCCGGAGCCTGTCCATGACCCATGCCGAACTCTCCCGTCCCTCGCGCAAGCAACGCGTGCGTACCCTGTGGATCTCCGATGTCCACCTGGGGACACGCGACTGCCAGGCCGAACACCTGTCGCAGTTCCTCAAGGGCTACCAGGCCGACCGCGTGTACCTGGTAGGCGACATCATCGATGGCTGGAAACTGCGCGGTGGCATTTACTGGCCACAAGCCCACACCAACGTGATCCGCCGCTTGCTGACCATGAGCAAGCGCGGTACCGAGGTGATCTACGTCACCGGCAACCATGACGAATTCCTGCGCCGCTACTCGAAGCTGATCCTGGGCAACATCCAGCTGGTGGATGAGGCCGAACACCTGACCGCCGATGGCCGCCGCCTGCTGGTGATCCATGGTGACCAGTTCGACGTGATTACCCGTTACCACCGCTGGCTGGCGTTTCTCGGTGATCGTGCCTACGGGTTCACGTTGGTGCTCAACCGTTGGCTCAACCACTGGCGTGCGCGGTATGGCTATGGTTACTGGTCGCTGTCGGCGTACCTGAAGCACAAGGTCAAGGGCGCGGTGAACTTCATCAGCGACTTCGAGGATGCCATTGCCCATGAGTGCACCCGGCGTGGTTTGCACGGGGTGGTGTGTGGGCATATCCACCATGCCGAGATCCGCAAGGTGGGCGAGGTGGACTACCTCAATTGCGGAGACTGGGTGGAGTCGTGCACGGCGCTGATCGAGCATTGGGATGGCCGTATCGAGCTGTATCGGTTGGCCGATGCCCAGGCGCGGGAAGCGCAGGCAGTGGCGGCGTCGCGTGAGCCGGCTTAGAGGCTGCAGAACCATGGGGCCGCAACCCGCCCTCAATGTCTACAGCCGGATCTTGCCCAGCAAGATATCCCGGAACATCACGAAATCCCCGGCCAGGCTGTACAGCGGGTAGGTGAAGGTCGCCGGCCGGTTCTTTTCGAAAAAGAAGTGCCCGACCCAGGCGAAGCCATAGCCGAACAGCGGCACGGCCAGCAAAAGCAACCACTTGCCACTGCCAATGGTGTAGGCCAGCAGCGCTATTACCAAGCTGGTGCCGACAAAGTGCAGGCGGCGGCAGGTGGGGTTGCTGTGCTCCCCCAGGTAGTAAGGATAGAACTCGGCAAAACTGCGATACTGCGCTGTGCGGTTCATGGCAGTGCTCCGGGATTAATACTTCTGGACAAGATGCACGGCGTGGAGCCTGATTCGAGTCTAGAGTGACTGACGGGGCCTACCAGTGACAATAGGCGCCAAATGAGTATCCTTGGGGTTCACCGCAGGAGCGGTCGGTAAAAAGAAGCCTGTCATGAGCGAAAGAACCACGTCAGCCAGCTGGGCATCAGGGATTGTGAAGGCGCTCGAACTGGAAGGGCTGGACTGCCCGTCCATGTTCAAGCAACTGGGGCTGGACTTCGCTGCCCTCGACGACCCCGATGCACGTTTTCCGCAAGATTCCATGACCCGGCTGTGGCAGCTGGCGGTGGAGCTGTCAGGCAATGAAGCCATTGGCCTGAACATGGCCCGCGTGGTACGGCCGGCTTCGTTCCATGTGGTGGGCTATGCATTGATGTCCAGCCGCACCCTGGCAGAAGGCTTCCAGCGCCTGGTGCGGTACCAGCGCATCATCGCCGAAAGCTCCGATCTCAGTTTTGTCCTTGGCGACGAGGGCTATTCGCTGATCCTGACGGTGCATGGCGACCATCTGCCCCCGACCCGGCACAGTGCCGAAGCATCGCTGGCCTGTGCGCTGGCGCTGAGCAAATGGCTCAGTGGGCGGCCGGTACAGCCGCGCCGGGTACTGGTGCAGGGGCCGCAGCCAAAGAATGTCGAGCCGTACAAAGTGGCGTTCCATTCGCCCCTGGTGTTCGGCGCGCCGCACGATGCGCTGGTGTTCGAACGGGCCGACATGGAGGCGCCGCTGCCGACTGCCAACGAGGCCATGGCGGTGCTGCACGACCGTTTTGCCGGGGAGTACCTGGCACGATTTTCCGAAAGCCGGGTTACCCACCGCGTGCGGCAGGTGTTGTGCCGCATCTTGCCGCAGGGGGAACCCAAGCGCGAAACCCTGGCCCAGGCCTTGCACTTGTCGCAGCGCACCTTGCAGCGGCGTCTGCAGGAGGAGGGCACCAGTTTCCAGAGCTTGCTTGATGACACCCGTCGCGAGCTGGCCGAGCAATACCTGGCCCAGCCGGGCATGACACTGCTGGAAACCGCCTACCTGCTGGGCTTTGCCGACCCCAGCAATTTCTACCGGGCGTTCCGCCGCTGGTTCGATGCCACCCCAAGCGAGTACCGCGCCCGCCTCGGCACGGACGCCGAGGGGGTCAGTGACGCCAGAACGCCGGCATACACAGCACCAGCACCGTAATGATTTCCAGGCGGCCAAGCAGCATGCCGGCCGCCAGGATCCACTTGGCCGCATCCGGCAGCGTGGCATAGTTGCCCGACGGGCCGATCACTTCACCCAGGCCCGGGCCTACACCCGAAACTGTGCCGGCAGCGCCGGTCAATGCGGTCATCCAGTCCACGCCCAGCAACGACAGCAACAGGGCCATGACGCAGATGGTGATGGCGAAGAAGAACGAGAACGTCAGAATCGAGCGCACGATGTCTTCGTCGAGGCGGTGGCCGTTGTATTTCTGCTTGATCACCGCACGCGGGTGGATCAGTTGGTTGAGGCTGGCCTTGAGCAGGATGTAGGCCACCTGGAAGCGGAAAATCTTGATACCGCCTGCGGTCGAGCCGGAGCAGCCGCCGACGAAGCCCAGGTAGAAGAACAGCATCAGCGAAAAGTTGCCCCACAGGCTGTAGTCGCCCAGGGCGAAGCCGGTGGTAGTGACCACCGAGGTCACGTTCAAGGCTACGTGGCGCAGGGCATCGAGCCAGTGCAGGTTGGTGCTGTACCAGTACCAGGTACCCAGGACCAACCAGGTAACCACCAGCATGCCCAGCAAACCTTGCACCTGCTGGTCACGGATCAGCGCCCTGCGGTTGCCACGCAGGGTCGCGACGTAAAGGGTGAACGGCAGGCTGCCCATGATCATGACCACCACCGCGACCCAGTGCACGGCCGGGATATCCCATTTTGCCAGCGACTGGTCGGAGGTGGAGAAGCCGCCGGTGGAGATTGCCGACATGGCGTGGTTGATTGCATCGAACGGGCTCATCCCCGCCCACCAGAAGGCCAGCGAGCCGAGGATAGAGAAGCCGACGTACACCCCCACGATCGACTTGGCCACCATGTGCGAGCGTGGCATGACCTTTTCCGAGCGGTCGGACGATTCGGTCTGGAACAGGCGCATGCCGCCGATGCGCAGCAATGGCAGGATCGCCACCGCCATGGCGATGAAGCCGATGCCGCCGAGCCAGTGAAGCATCGAGCGCCACATGAGAATACCCGGCGACATGTTATCGAGCCCGCTGAGTACGGTAGCGCCGGTAGCGGTGATGCCCGACATGCTCTCGAAGAAGGCGTCGGTGTAGCTGATGTGCTGGGTCAGCAGGAACGGCAGGGCGGCAAACACGCACACCACCAGCCAGCTACTGACCGTGAGCAGGTACATGTCACGCGGGCGCAGGTGGACATGCTCGGGGCGGCCCTGTACCACCAGGGCCAGGCCGGCGATGAAGGTGATCAGGCTCGACCAGAGGAAGGAGGGCATGTCACCAGTGCGCTCGAAGATCACCAGGGTCGCCATGGGCACAGCCATGCCGACGGCGAGGGTAATCAGGAAGATGCCGATGATGAAACCAATGATCCTTAAGGTCGGCAACGCCATGTGATCTGCTCTGACTCGAAACGGAAGGGCGCCATTCTACCTATGGGTCTGGTGATGTAAACGCTAGAATGGCCGCACATTCAACTGCCAGGAGGGTAGCCGATGGAGGCTCTCGACGCATTGCTCAACCGTGTTTCCGTGCCACGCCTGACTGACCCGGCACCCAATGCCGCACAGCGCGAGGCGCTGTTCCAGGCTGCCTTGCGCGCCCCGGATCATGGCCAGCTGCGACCATGGCGCTTCCTGACCATCGAGGGCCAGGGCCGTGAAAAGCTGGGTGAGCTGTTCGCTGAAGCGGTGCAGAACAAGGGCGAAGCCAGCCAGGCTGCGCTGGACAAGGCCCGCGCCATGCCGCTGCGGGCGCCGCTGCTGATCGTGGTGATCGCCAAGCTGCAGGACCACTTCAAGGTGCCCAAGTCCGAGCAGCGTCTGGCAGCCGGCTGTGCGGCGCACGGCATTCTGATTGCCGCGCATGCGCAAGGCATCGGGGCGGTGTGGCGTACCGGGGACATGGCCTTCGATGCCCATGTGCACAAGGGCCTGGGTCTGGCCCAGAATGAAGAGTTGATCGGTTACCTGTATGTCGGCACGCCGCTGACCGAGCCGCGCACTGCGCCGGTGCTGGACACTGCCGAGTTCGTCAGCGCCTGGGGCGAGTAACGCAGCCTGGGGCTGATTTATTGCATCAGGGCCACTGGCCTCTTCGCGGGGCAAGCCCGCTCCCACAGGTACTGTGCGGTGCCTGATACCTGCGCCGTACCTGTGGGAGCGGGCTTGCCCCGCGAAGAGGCCAGTGGCCTTTACATCACATTAACTGCCAGCAGCTTCAGCCAAGGGCAACTCCAGCCTGGCCACAAAGCCCCCCTGTGGGTGGTTATCCAGCACCAGTCTCCCGCCATGGCGCTCCGCCGCTTTGCGCGCAATCGCCAGCCCCAGGCCATGCCCTGGCGCGTCCTGCCCCGGCGCGCGGAAGAACGGCTCGCCCAGCTGCGCCAGATGCTCCGCTGCCGCCCCGGGCCCATGGTCACGCACGCTGATCACGATGTGGTCCTGCTCACGCACGGCGCTGACCTCGACCGGCTGCCCCACCGGGTTGAAGCGCAGGGCATTGCGCAGCAGGTTGTCGACGGCGCGCTCGATCAGCGTCGGCCAACCTTGCAGGGTCAACCCCGGCTGCGCCTCCAAGCGCACGTCCTGGTCCGGTGCGCTGAGCAAGGCGTCTTTGCGCACGCTGCCGAGCAGGGCATTGAGGTCGACCGGCTCGGCATGAGCCTGCTCCGCATCGACCCGGGCCAAGGCAAGGATTTCGCTGATCAGGTCTTCCAGCCGGTCGCACTCGCGGGTCAGGCGCGGCCACAAGGTCTCCCGCTGCTCAGGCCCGGCGCGCTCGGCCAAAGCCAGGGCAATGCGCAGCCTGGCCAGCGGCGAGCGCAACTCATGGGACACATCGCGCAGCAACTGGCGCTGGCTGCCAATGGTGCTTTGCAGGCGCGCGCCCATCTTGTTGAAGTCCTTGGCCAGCACGCCAAACTCGTCACGCCGTGCAGCCAGCTGCGCCAGGCTGTTCTGCTGGTAAGTGGTCTGCCCCAGGTCATGCACCGCGCTGCGCAGGCGGCTTAGCGGGCGGGTAATGGACAGGGTGACCAGCAGGCTGAACAGGGTCAGTACCACCAGCGCAATGCCCAAGGCACTGAGCGGCCACATCAGGCTTTCGCGGTGCCAGGCGTCCAGTGCAGGGTGGGGGATGCGGTAGATCAGCAGGTAGGTTTCGCCGGTCTCCGGGCTGGTGTATTCCTCGGTCAGCCGACGCCATGGCAGGCGCCGCTCGTCATTGTGCTGGCGTGCCTCGAAGGCCGCCGCACGGCGTGGGAAGGTGCCGGGCACCACAGCCTCGCCACTGTCATCGAGTACCTGCACGTCGATCTTGTAGCGATCTTTGCGCCGTTCCAGAAAGTGCTGTGCCGCATCCAGGCCTTGCTGCTCGTAATGCTTGGCCCACTTGCTGGCCAGGGTATTCAGGCCCGGGTGGCGGCTTAGGATCCAGGCATCCTGGTTGAGCATGTGGCCCAGCAGGATAGACAGGCCTGCGACCAGGGTGATAGCCAGCCAGAAACTGGCCAGGATGCGCCAGAACAGTGAACGCAAGTGCACCTCCTGTAAACGGTAAAAGCCCGGCCCGCGGGGAGGCGGGCCGGGCATCGGGCGGACAGCTTACTGAGCCTTGGTGCCTTTTTCAGCTTTCCAGGCCTGGAACTCCTGCCACTCGGCTTTCTTGGCGGCGCGTTCCTTTTGCAGTTCGTCGAACTTTTTCTGCTGTTCAGGTTTGAGCAGGTTGCGCACCGCAGTGTCGGTCTTGTCGCGGCTGGCTTGCAGCTCGTCTTTCATGGCTTTCTGGTCGGCGGCTGGCAGCTTGGCCAGGTAGCGCTCGGTGATGTCACGGCGCTGCTGCATCTGCTCGCCCATCAGCTTGCCGATCTGCTGGCGCTGGTCGCGGCTCAGGTCCAGTTGATGGAAAGGCGCATCACCGCGATGATGCGGGCCGTCGTGACGCGGGCCGCCTTCAGGCATGGCCATGGCCACGGTCGGCAGGGCGGCGGCGAACATCAGGGCGATAAGGGTCTTGCGCATGGTGTCTCTCCTTTCATAGGCCGGTGGTTACCGGATGAGCACAGTCTAGGGAGATCACCGTCAAGCGCAGTCAGGGGATGGTAAAGGCACTGTAAAGAACAGTTCCAAGCTCCAGGCTGCAAGTGAAGCCGATTGCGATCTTGCGCCTTCTTGTAGCTTGCAGCGAGTTACAGGCAGTAGTAATAGCCACGGCTACGCAGCGCCACGATACGTGGCCTGCCATCGGCATGCGGCCCGATCTTCTTGCGCAGGTTACTGACATGCATGTCCAGGCTGCGGTCGTACAGGGTCAGTTTGCGCCCCAGGCCGATTTGCGCCAGCTCCTGCTTGTCCAGCGGTTCGCCAGGCTGGCGCAGCAGGGCTTCAAGAATGCGGCTTTCGGACAGGGTCAGGGTCATTTCACGGCCGTCGATGCTGGCCACGCCGCGCGCAGGGCTGTACACCAGGTCGCCCAGTTCCACCTGGCTGGTGGTGGCGGTGGGGTGGCTGCGGCGCAACACTGCTCGCAGACGGGCCGTGAGCTCGCGCGGGTCGCAAGGTTTGGCCAGGTAGTCGTCGGCGCCCAGCTCCAGGCCAAGAATGCGGTCCAGCGGCTCGCCCCGTGCAGAGAGCATCAGCACCGGCAGCTCGGTGTGCTCGCTGCGCAATTGCTTGAGCAATTCCAGGCCGCTGCCATCGGGCAGCATCACATCCAGTACCACGGCCGCCGGAGCGTGCTCGGCCAGGGCCTGGCGTGCGCTCAGGCCATCATGGCACGCACGCACGGTGAACCCTTCCTGGGTCAGCCAGCTGCCGAGCAGCTCGCACAGTTCCTGGTCATCATCAATCAGTAACAGCTCGCTCATGACTCACTCAATTCAACCATTGACGGCGGCTATTCGGCCCGCCAGTGGCAAAGATACCGCAGACTGATGGCAGCCGTATAACTACTGGTGCCGTGTCAGCTTCTTCGCGGGCTTGCCCGCGAGGAAGCGACTTGGTCTCAGATCAAGGCAATACTTGCTTGAACGGCTTGACGACGACGTTGTCGTACACGCCCGCCGCAATGTAAGGATCGGCATCGGCCCAGGCCTGCGCCGCGGCCAGCGATTCGAATTCGGCAACGATCAGGCTACCGCTGAAACCGGCTTCGCCCGGGTCGTTGCTGTCGATGGCTGGGTGGGGGCCGGCCAGCACCACGCGGCCTTCGGCCTTGAGCTGCTGCAGGCGTTCGATGTGCGCCGGGCGGGCAGCCAGGCGCTTTTCCAGGGAGTTTGCGACGTCGCTGGCGATGATGGCGTAGAGCATGTCAATCCTTGGGTTTGGTAGTAGAAGGGTCGTCGTGCAGGTGGCGCGACAGGTACACGCCTTGCGCCACCAGGAAGATCACGGTCATGCCCAGGCTGCCGAACACCTTGAAGTCCACCCAGAAGTCCTGGAAGGTAAAGGCGACGAACAGGTTGGCCGCGCCGCAGAACAGGAAGAAACCGATCCAGGCAACGTTCAGGCGGGTCCAGACGGCATCGGGCAGGGTCAGGGCGTGGCCCATGATGCGCTTGATCAGCACCCGATCGCCGATGAAATGGCTGCCGGCAAAGCCCAGGGCGAACAGCCAGTTCACCACCGGCGCTTTCCACTTGAGGAAGGTTTCGCTATGGAAGGTCAGGGTCAGGCCGCCGAATACCAGGCAGGCCACCAGCGTCAGCCATTGGCCCTTTTCCAGCCTGCGTTGGCGCAGGAACAGCGCACCGTACACCACCAGCGAGCTGATGATCAGCATGGCCGTGGCACTGTAGATGCCGCCGAATTCGAAGCTGTGGCCGGCGACTTCCATGGGGCGCGGGTCAAGCTTGTAGACGATGAAGAACAGCAGCAGCGGGATGAAATCGATGAATTGTTTCACAATGGCAGCCAGAATCGGGATGTGACGGCATAATAACAAACATCGATTCCAGCGAAAGCGCTCTCCATGAATGTTGATCTGCACTGTCACAGCACGGCCTCCGACGGCGCCCTGTCGCCCTCGGTACTGGTTGCCCGGGCCCATGAGCACGGGGTGCAAACGCTGGCACTGACTGACCACGACACCCTCGAAGGCCTGCCCGAAGCCCGCCAGGCCTGCATTGAGCGGGGCATGCGCTGGGTCAGCGGGGTGGAATTGTCGTGCACCTGGGGTGGCGCGACCATCCATGTGCTGGGTTATGACTTCCCGCTGGACGCGCCGCCCTTGCTGGCGGCCATTGAAGCGCTGCACCGTGGCCGCTGGCTGCGCGCCGAAGAAATAGACAAACGGCTGGCAGCCAAGGGCATGCCCGGCACACTCGAGGGCGCCCGCGCCGTACAGCACGAGCTGGGCGACAGCGGCAACGCCCCGGCGCGCCCCCATTTTGCCGAGTACCTAGTGCGTGCCGGGCACGTCAAGGACCGCGGCGAGGCGTTTCGCAAGTGGCTGGGTGCCGGCAAGCTGGGCGACGTCAAGCAGCATTGGCCGACCCTCGACGAAACTGTCGCCACCCTGCGGCAGTCCAAAGCGTGGGTGAGCCTTGCACACCCCATGCACTACGACCTGACCCGCAGCAAGCGCAGAAGGCTGATTGCCGACTATATTCAGGCAGGCGGGCAGGCACTTGAGGTGGTCAACGGGATGATGCCGGCCGAGCAGGTGGGCACGATGTCCATCCTTACTCGTGAGTTCGGCCTGCTGGCAAGCGCTGGCAGTGACTTCCATGGCCCCGGCACCTGGGGAGAGATCGGTGCCTACCGGCCTTTGCCCGAGGATCTGCCACCTCTGTGGCGTCGATTCAGCCATGAACAGCCTTTGGCGCTATGAACAGGATGACTACGTGAGCCAATTTTTCCAGATTCATTCGGAGAACCCACAAGCGCGCCTGATAAAACAGGCCGTCGAGATCATCCGCAAGGGTGGCGTGGTGGTTTACCCGACCGACTCGGCCTACGCGCTGGGCTGCCAGATTGGCGATAAAAACGCCATCGAGCGGGTTCGGCGCTTGCGCCAGTTGGACAAGCAGCACAACTTCACGCTGCTGTGCTGCGACTTGTCGCAAATGGGGTTGTTCGCCAAGATCGATACGTCTACGTTCCGCCTGCTCAAAGCGCACATTCCGGGGCCTTATACCTTCATTCTCAATGCCACCCGCGAGGTACCGCGGTTGCTGATGCACGAGAAACGGCGGACCATTGGATTGCGCGTGCCATCCAACCCGATCGTGCTGGCTCTGCTAGAAGAGCTGGGCGAGCCGTTGATGAGCGTGAGCTTGATCTTGCCGCCCGAAACAGAGCCGATGACCGACCCCCACGAGATCCGTCAGCGCCTGGAGCACCATGTCGATCTGATCATCGATGGCGGTTTTGGCGATCTCAAGGCGTCGACCGTCATTGACCTCACTGGCGATGAGCCCGCCCTGATCCGCGAAGGCTGCGGCGACCCCACGCCGTTTATGGTCAACGCGTGAGCCAGATGGAAGCGCCCGAGGCACCGGCTGAGCAGGCCGAGTCGCCTCGGCAGTTGCAACTGGCCCTGGTCTACGGCGAAGCCCTGACCGAAATGCCGCTGGACCTGTACATTCCGCCGGATGCCCTGGAAGTCATCCTGGAAGCCTTCGAAGGGCCGCTCGACCTCTTGCTGTACCTGATCCGCAAGCAGAACATCGACATCCTTGACATCCCGGTGGCGGAAATCACCCGTCAGTACATGGGCTACGTGGAACTGATGAAAAGCGTGCGCCTGGAGTTGGCTGCCGAGTACCTGGTGATGGCCGCCATGCTCGCCGAGATCAAGTCGCGCATGCTGCTGCCGCGTTCGGCCGATGTCGAGGAGGAGGAGGGCGACCCGCGCGCCGAGCTGATCCGCCGTCTGCAGGAGTACGAACGTTTCAAGGCCGCAGCCGAGGGCATTGACGACCTGCCAAGGGTGGGCCGCGAGGTCGTTGTGCCGCGCCTGGAAGCACCGCAGGCCAAGGTCCGCAAGCTGTTGCCGCAGGTCAGCCTGGAAGAGTTGCTGATGTCCATGGCCGAGGTCATGCGCCGCAACGACCTGTTCGAAAGCCATCAGATCAGCCGTGAGACCTTGTCCACCCGTGAGCGCATGAGCCAGGTGCTGGAGCGCCTCAAGGGCGGTGCTTTCGTGCCGTTCGGCGACCTGTTTGCCGCCGAAGAGGGCAAGCTGGGTGTGGTGGTGACCTTCATGGCGGTTCTCGAACTGGTGAAGGAATCGCTGATCGAACTGGTGCAGAATGAACCCTTCGCCGCTATCCATGTGCGGCTTCGCCCAGCGCTTGTTGAAGAACCTGATGAACCTGAATGACCCCCGCGACCTGGCGTCACTGATCGAAGCTTTTTTGCTGGCTTCGGGCAAGCCGCAATCCCTGGAGCGCCTGTACGAGCTGCTCGAAGAGGCCGAGCGCCCCGAGCCCCAGGTATTCAAGCAGGCCCTTGAGGTGCTGGGCAAGTCGTGCAGCGGCCGTGCCTTCGAGCTCAAGGAAGTGGCCAGCGGCTACCGCCTGCAGATTCGCGAGGACTTTGCGCCCTGGGTCGGGCGCCTGTGGGAAGAGCGCCCGCAGCGTTATTCGCGCGCGCTGCTCGAAACCCTGGCCCTGATCGCCTACCGCCAGCCCATCACCCGTGGCGAGATCGAAGACGTGCGGGGCGTGGCGGTGAACAGCAATATCATCAGGACCATGGTCGAGCGCGAGTGGATTCGCGTGGTTGGCTACCGCGAAGTGCCCGGGCGGCCAGCGATGTTTGCCACCACCAAGGCGTTTCTCGACCATTTCAACCTCAAGAGCCTGGATGAGCTGCCGGCCCTGGCCGAGCTGCGCGAAATGGAGCCGGAGCCGCTGCTCGACCCGGATGATGCGCCAGTGCCCGCGCACCTGCAGGCGTTGGCAGATGCCAGCCTTGGGGAAGAAGACGTTTCTGAGCCAAAGGACGAAACCAGCTTCCGTAGTTTGCTGGTGGAGCTGGATGCCATGGAGGAGGGGTTGAAGATCGATTTTGATGACTTGCGCGAGGAGGAGCCTGAGGCTTCTCTGGGGGAAGAGGGCAAGTTACAGCCCTGATTCTTCTCTTGGCGACAGGGCCAGTGAGATCAACACAAGACCACTAGGCTGAAACCTCTCCCAATGCGTGCAAAACCCTCTAACCTCCAGTGCGTTCCATTGCCGAACCGCGTATGATGCGCGGCCTTTTGGCGCGTTCGTCGCCAAGAACCTGTTTTCATTCCTACACCGGGAGGTGCCCAGATGAGTGAGCAAGACCTGCAAGATACCGAGATCACCCCACCCGCTGGCGAAAAGCTGCAGAAAGTGCTGGCGCGCATTGGCGTGGGTTCGCGCCGTGACGTCGAGGCCTGGATCAGCCAGGGCCGCATCAAGGTCAACGGCGTCGCAGCCACCCTTGGCCAGCGCGTCGACCTGCACGACGCCATTGCCGTAGACGGCAAGCTGATCAAGCGCGAAGAGGCCGCCGAGGCCACTCGCCGGGTGATCATGTACAACAAGCCTGATGGTGAAATCTGCACCCGCGACGACCCTGAAGGCCGCCCGACCGTGTTCGACCGCCTGCCACGGCCAAAAGAGGGCCGCTGGATCAACATCGGCCGCCTCGACATCAACACCACCGGCTTGCTGCTGTTCACCACCGACGGTGAGTTGGCCAACCGCCTGATGCACCCGTCCTACGAGATGGACCGTGAGTACGCGGTACGGGTGCGTGGTGAAGTCGACGACGAGATGATCGAGCGCCTGAAAGCCGGCGTGATGCTGGAAGACGGCCCGGCGAAGTTCACCGACATCCAGAAGGCACCGGGTGGCGAAGGTTTCAACCACTGGTACCACTGCGTGGTGATGGAAGGCCGTAACCGTGAGGTGCGTCGCCTGTGGGAATCCCAGGGCATGGTGGTCAGCCGCCTGAAGCGCGTGCGTTTCGGCCCGGTGTTCCTCAACTCTGACCTGCCGATGGGCCGCTGGCGTGAAATGACCCAGGGCGAAATCGACATCCTGGCCGCCGAAGTGGGCCTGCAGCCAGTCGCGCTGCCTGCCATGAAGCTCAAGGCCAAGGACAAGATGGAGCGCCTGCAGCGCAAGTCGACCCGCCCGCTGGGCCGTGGCGAGCGCGTGCGCAACCTGCGCCCGGCTCACGAAGGTGCTGCTACCGGCGAGCGTCCGGCGCGTCAGCCGCGTGAAGAGGCCCCGCGTAAACCTAACCGTGGCAGCACGGTGGCCGAGCGCCCGAGCGAGATGCGCAAACGTACCGGCAAGCCTGAGGGTGACAAGCCGGCAGGCCGTGGTCGCGGCAAGCCGCGTGGCTGATAAGCCAGTGTGGTAATCAAGAAACCAGCCTTCGGGCTGGTTTTTTTATGCCTGTAGGGGCGCGGCCGCTTCGACAGCTACCGCGTCAATTTGAGGTCTTGCGCGGTCCTTGTAGCGGCCTTGACGAGGCACTGGACCGGTCGGAAAGGGCCGCATAGCGGCCCCAAGATATTGAACAAAAAAGATTTTTCGGACGACTGGCAAGTTCCTGAACCGCCGTGTAAAGAAATTTATACGAATGTAGCCGTTTTCAGTCCGCATTTCAGATCGCGCCCGGTCGTGTAAACAAACCTTGCCGGCGTCCATGTGCCAAAGCCGCGCCCCTGGCCCGACCCACCCTTGCCCAAACCCCCGTCCCCACGGTGTTATAGCCACCATTGCCGTGTGCAACAGCCCGTCCACAGCGCCGGGCTGACAAAACAACAAATGGAGGCGCCATGTACGCCGATCACTCCGCCTTTGAAGGCCCACACCACAGGATCGCTGCGTTTTTTCCGGATGGAAGGACGCAACGCGTTGACGCCTGCGCGTTTGCAGGGGTATACAGTGCGCCGCGTTTTACCTGTGACCCTCTTGCGTACCGCGCACTCTTGATCACGCCTGGTTGACCCGCTCCGGCGGCACCTGAGGTCAAGAAACCCAAGGTAACCACCTTGCTCATTCCGCTGCGCCACGAGCGCGGTGGGTCCGATTCCGTCACAGATAAAAACAATGCAGGTGACTTCGTTCATGAGTGGACAAAACATGCATTCAGGCGAGCTCAAGCGGGGCCTGAAGAACCGCCATATCCAGTTGATCGCCCTTGGTGGTGCGATTGGTACCGGCCTGTTCCTCGGCTCGGCAGGCGTGATGAAATCCGCCGGCCCGTCAATGATCCTTGGCTACGCCATTTGCGGCTTCATCGCTTTCATGATCATGCGCCAGCTTGGCGAAATGATTGTTGAAGAGCCGGTGGCCGGCTCGTTCAGCCATTTTGCCCACACCTACTGGGGTGGTTTCGCCGGCTTCCTGTCGGGCTGGAACTGCTGGGTGCTGTACATCCTGGTCGGCATGTCGGAGCTTTCGGCGGTCGGCAAGTATGTTCACTACTGGTGGCCGGAGATCCCGACCTGGGTCACGGCGGCGGCGTTCTTCGTGCTGATCAACGCCATCAACCTGATGAACGTGAAGTTCTTCGGTGAAGCCGAATTCTGGTTTGCCATCATCAAGGTCGTGGCCATCGTCAGCATGATCGGCCTGGGTGCCTACCTGCTCACCAGTGGCAGCGGTGGCCCGGACGCCACCATCGCCAACCTGTGGTCGCATGGCGGTTTCTTCCCGAACGGTGTCAGCGGGCTGGTAATGGCCCTGGCGTTCATCATGTTCTCCTTCGGTGGCCTGGAAATGCTCGGCTTCACCGCTGCCGAGGCCGACAAGCCGAAGACCGTGATCCCCAAGGCGATCAACCAGGTCATCTACCGCATCCTGATCTTCTATGTCGGTGCGCTGGTGGTACTGCTGTCGTTGACCCCGTGGGACGACCTGGTTGCCAGTATCGATGCCTCGGGTGGCAGCTATGGCAGCAGCCCGTTCGTGCAGGTGTTCTCGCTGCTGGGCAGTGATGTGGCCGCCCACTTGCTGAACTTCGTGGTGCTGACCGCAGCGCTGTCGGTGTACAACAGCGGCACCTACTGCAACGCCCGCATGCTGCTGGGCATGGCCGAGCAGGGCGATGCCCCGGCGTCGCTGGCCAAGGTCGACAAGCGTGGCGTGCCAGTGCGTTCGATCCTGGTGTCGGCCGCGGTGACCTTTGTCGCCGTGCTGCTCAACTACCTGATGCCTCAGAACGCCCTGGAGCTGCTGATGTCGCTGGTAGTGGCCACCCTGGTGATCAACTGGGCGATGATCAGCTATTCGCACCTGAAGTTCCGTCAGCACATGGACCGTACCGGCCAGAAGCCGCTGTTCAAGGCGCTGTGGTACCCCTACGGCAACTATGTGGTACTGGCCTTCGTGGTGCTGATTCTGGGCATCATGCTGATGATCCCGGGCATCCAGGTTTCGGTGTATGCGATCCCTGTGTGGCTGTTTGCGATGTTTGTTGTCTACATGGTCAAGCCGCGCCGCAGGATGAATGCCGGTGGGGTGGCGGGTACCGCAGCCAAGTAAGCAACCCAACGTAGTAAGAAGAAACCCCAAGCCAGGTGACCGGCTTGGGGTTTTTTATTGCCTGTGCCGGCCTCTTCAGATCTGTTCCAGCAACCAGCCCCTGAATGCCCGTAACGACGGCAAGGCCTCATTCCTGGGCGGGTAGATCAGGTAGTAACTGCGCTGGCTGGCAAACGCCACCCCAGGGCTGTACAGCTCTGCCTTGGCCAACTCCTCCTCTACCAGAATGCGCGGCACCAGGCCAATGCCAATCCCGGCGCGCACTGCCTGAATCAGGTGCGAAGTCAGCTCAAAGCTCGGCCCCAGGCGCATCGACCGGTGCGGCAGGCCATGGTGCGAGAACCACTCGCCCCAGGCGTGCGGGTTGTTCGCCACATTCAGCAGCACCTCTTCGCTTATCCTTGCCGGGCTCCAGGCCTGGCTAACCGCGGCGGCCTCCGGCGGCAGGATCACCACCAGTTCCTCGGCATGCAGGCGATGGCAGATGAGCCCCGGCAGATCGTGGCTGGCCACACCGATGGCCGCATCGATTTCGCTGGTGTCGAAGTTGATGGCTTCGATGCGTGAATGAATGTGCACCAGCATGCCTGGGTGGGCGTTATAGAACGCATGCAACCTCGGCAGCAGCCATTTCGAGCCGAAGGTAGGCAGCGTGGCCAGGCGCAAGGTGCCTATCCCTGACTGGTAGGCCAGTGCCTGCAGGGTGGCGCTGCGGATGCGCCCCAGTGCCTCACTGAGCTCGCGCTGGTACAGGCGGCCGACATCGGTCAGTTGCACCTGGCGGCCCTCGCGGCGGAACAGGGTCAGGCCCAGTTGCTGTTCCAGCGCCTGCACCTGGCGGCTGACCGCGCTCTGGGTCAGTGAAAGCTCGGCAGCGGCGCGGGTGTAGCTTTCATGCCGGGCGGCGGCCTCGAATGCCAGCAGCAGCGACATGGAAGGTGTCAGGTGGCGGTAATTCATTCATGAAAGTCATTGATAGCGGCAGGATTATCCGTTTGCCCTTGAGGCGAAACTACAGGAACATTGGCCTATACGTCATCCCCGCATGGCAACACTTATGCTGCGGTGACAGGAATCCCGTGAATTAGCCAATATCAAGAGGCCATCCTTCGATGATCGCCCAGCTGCCGACCGTTGCACCGAGCGCCGACTACCCAGAATTCCTCGAAGCCTTGCGCAACAGCGGCTTCCGTGGCCAGATCAGTGCCGACTACGGCACCCGCACCGTACTGGCCACCGATAACTCGATCTACCAGCGCTTGCCCCAGGCGGCGGTGTTCCCGCTGGACGCCGATGATGTGGCGCGGGTTGCCACGCTGATGAGCGAGGCGCGCTTCCAGCAGGTCAAGCTGACCCCGCGCGGCGGTGGCACCGGCACCAACGGCCAGTCGCTGACCGATGGCATCGTCGTCGACCTGTCGCGGCACATGAACAAGATCCTCGAAATCAATGTCGAGGAGCGCTGGGTACGGGTGCAGGCCGGTACGGTGAAGGACCAGCTCAATGCTGCGCTCAAACCGCACGGTCTGTTCTTCGCCCCCGAGCTGTCCACCTCCAACCGCGCCACCGTTGGCGGCATGATCAATACCGACGCCAGCGGGCAGGGCAGTTGCACCTATGGCAAGACCCGCGACCACGTGCTGGAGTTGCACAGCGTGCTGCTCGGTGGCGAGCGCCTGCACAGCCTGCCGATTGACGATGCCGCGCTGGAACAGGCCTGTGCCGCCCCCGGCCGGGTCGGCGAGGTGTACCGCATGGCCCGCGACATTCAGGAAACCCAGGCTGAGCTGATCGAAGCCACCTTCCCCAAGCTCAACCGTTGCCTGACCGGCTACGACCTGGCGCACCTGCGCGATGAGCAGGGCCGTTTCAACCTCAACAGCGTGCTGTGTGGCGCTGAGGGCTCGCTGGGCTATGTGGTTGAAGCCAAGCTCAACGTGCTGCCGATCCCCAAGTACGCGGTGCTGGTCAACGTGCGCTACACCAGTTTCATGGATGCCCTGCGCGACGCCAACGCGCTGATGGCGCACAAGCCGCTGTCGATCGAAACCGTCGACTCCAAGGTGTTGATGCTGGCGATGAAAGACATCGTCTGGCACAGCGTTGCCGAATACTTCCCGGCCGACCCCGAGCGCCCGACCTTGGGTATCAACCTGGTGGAGTTCTGTGGCGATGAGCCGGCCGAGGTCAACGCCAGGGTGCAGGCCTTTGTCGAACACTTGCAGGCGGACACCAGCGTCGAGCGGCTGGGGCATACCTTGGCCGAAGGCGCCGAGGCGGTCACCCGTGTCTACGTCATGCGCAAGCGCTCGGTGGGCCTGCTGGGTAACGTCGAGGGCGAGGTGCGCCCGCAGCCGTTCGTCGAAGACACCGCGGTGCCGCCGGAGCAGCTGGCCGACTACATCGCCGACTTCCGCGCGCTGCTCGATGGCTACGGCCTGGCCTACGGCATGTTCGGCCACGTCGATGCCGGCGTACTGCACGTGCGCCCGGCGCTGGACATGAAAGACCCCGCGCAAGCTGCGTTGGTCAAGCCGATTTCCGATGCAGTGGCGGCGCTGACCAAAAGTTACGGTGGCTTGCTGTGGGGCGAACACGGCAAAGGCCTGCGCTCCGAGTACGTGCCGGAGTACTTCGGCGAGCTGTACCCGGCGCTGCAGCGCCTGAAAGGTGCCTTCGACCCGCACAACCAGCTCAACCCGGGCAAGATCTGCACTCCGCCGGGCAGCACCGAGGGCCTGACCCCGGTCGATGGCGTGACCCTGCGCGGCGACCTCGACCGCACCATCGATGAGCGTGTGTGGCAGGATTTCCCCAGTGCCGTGCACTGCAACGGTAACGGCGCCTGCTACAACTACGACCCCAACGACGCCATGTGCCCGTCCTGGAAGGCCACCCGCGAACGCCAGCATTCGCCCAAGGGCCGTGCTTCGTTGATGCGCGAGTGGCTGCGCCTGCAGGGCGAGGCGAACATCGACGTGCTGGCCGCGGCGCGCAACAAGGTGTCGTGGCTCAAGGGCCTGCCAGCGCGGCTGCGCAACAACCGCGCACGCAGCCAGGGGCAGGAAGATTTCTCCCATGAAGTGTACGACGCCATGGCCGGTTGCCTGGCGTGCAAGTCGTGCGCCGGGCAGTGCCCGATCAAGGTCAACGTGCCGGATTTCCGTTCACGCTTCCTTGAGCTGTACCACGGCCGCTACCAGCGCCCGCTGCGTGACTACCTGATCGGCTCGCTGGAGTTCAGCATTCCGTACCTGGCCCACGCGCCAGGGCTTTACAACGCGGTGATGGGGTCGAAGTGGGTAACCCGGCTGCTGGCCGACAAGATCGGCATGGTCGACAGCCCGCTGATCAGCCGTTTCAACTTCCAGGCCACCCTGACCCGCTGCCGCGTTGGTGTGGCCAGCGTACCGGCCCTGCGTGAACTGACCCCGGCCCAGCGCGAGCGCAGCATCGTGCTGGTGCAGGACGCCTTTACCCGCTATTTCGAAACGCCGCTGCTGTCGGCCTTCATCGACCTGGCCCATCGCCTCGGTCATCGGGTGTTCCTGGCGCCGTACAGCGCCAACGGCAAGCCGCTGCACGTGCAGGGTTTCCTTGGCGCATTCGCCAAGGCGGCGATCCGCAACGCCACCCAGCTCAAGGCCCTGGCCGACTGTGGCGTGCCGCTGGTGGGCCTGGACCCGGCGATGACCCTGGTGTATCGCCAGGAATACCAGAAAGTGCCGGGGTTGGAAGATTGCCCTAAGGTGCTGTTGCCGCAGGAGTGGCTGATGGATGTGCTGCCCGAGCAGGCGCCGACCGCGCCGGGCAACTTCCGCCTGATGGCCCATTGCACCGAAAAGACCAACGTACCGGCCAGCACAAGGCAGTGGGAGCAGGTGTTTGCCCGGTTGGGCCTGAAGCTGGTTACCGAGGCGACGGGTTGCTGCGGCATGTCCGGTACCTACGGGCATGAGGCGCGTAACCAGGAAACATCGCGGACCATCTTTGAGCAGAGCTGGGCCACCAAGCTGGACAAGGAGGGGGAGCCGCTAGCAACGGGCTACTCGTGCCGTAGCCAGGTCAAGCGCATGACCGAGCGCAAGATGCGCCACCCGCTGGAAGTGGTGTTGCAGTACGCCCAGCGTTAACCTTCAGGGGCTCGGGGCTGCTTTGCAGCCCATCGCCGGCAAGCCAGCTCCCACAGGATCACCGCAGGCCTGAACTTTGTGGTGATCCTGTGGGGGCTGGCTTGCCGGCGATAGGGCCAGTGCAGGCAATGCAAGGGTCAGGCTTCTTGCCCCCGATCTCTAGGCCGCCGCGCCTGCCTGTACAGATACAGGCTCAACACCAGCCCGCAAGCCGCGGCAGCCGCCGCAAACAGAAACATCGAAGCAAACCCGAACCCCGCCGCCACCGCGCCCACCAGTGGCCCGGTCACCCCCAGCGACAAATCGATGAACAGCGAATACGCCCCCACCGCCGCGCCGCGGTTGGCCGCCGACACCTGGTTCACCGCCTCCACGCCCAATGCCGGGAACACCAGCGAGAAACCAAACCCGCTCAGTGCTGCACCCGCCAATGCCAGTTCGGCACTGGGGGCCAGCCACAGCATCAGCAGCCCGAGTGTTTCCACCGACAGGCAGGCAATCGCCACCCGGAACCCGCCAATCCGGTTGATCAGGTTGCCGAACAGCAATCGCGCGCTGATGAAGCTGGCGCCGAACAGGCTCAGGGTCAACGCCGCATCGGCCCAGCCACGGCTGGCGTAGTACAGGGTGATGAAGGTGGCGATGGTGCCAAAGCCGATTGAGCCCAGGGCCAGTCCCGAGCCATGCGGGAACACCTTGCCCAGCACCCGCAGGAACGGCAGGCGTACACCGCTGACAATAGGCGCGGCCCGCTTGGGCCAGGCCAGCAGCAGGCCGAGGGCGCACAGCAGGATGATGCTGACGCCCATGCTCCACAGCCCCAGGCTCTTGACCATCAGTACGCCCAGCGGAGCGCCGATGGCCAGGGCGCCATAGCTGGCGATGCCGTTCCAGGAGATGACCTTGGCGGTGTTTTCGGCGCCTACCCGGCCGATGCCCCAGCCAATAGCGCCCGAGCCCACCAGGCTTTCGGCGCTGCCCAGCACCAGGCGGCCAACCAGCAGGCAGGTCAGGCTCAGCCAAGGCAGGTGGGTAAGGAAGGCGCACGCCAGCATGAACACCCCGCTAAGCCCGCAGCCGACCAAGCCATACATGACTGCTTTCTTGCTGCCATGGTTGTCGATGATGCGGCTGGCGGTAGGGCGGCTGAGCAGGGTGGCGAGGTACTGCACGCTGATCACCAGGCCGGCGACTACGGTGCTGAAACCCAGGTCGTTATGCACATAGCCGGGCAACACGGCCAGTGGAATGCCGATGTTCAGGTAGCCGATGAAGGTGAAGAGGACGATGGAGACGACTTGCAGGGTGACCGCAAGGGGGCGCGGTGAGTCGGGCATGGGGACCTACGTGTGTTCAGGACGGTGTGAAAACGTGATGACGGGGGTAGCCCGCAGGTCAGCCGTTTTCACACAGTCGGGGATGCGCAGTTATTCCTGGTCAGCGCTGGATTGATCGTCACCATCCTGCTCGACGGCAGCTGCCGGTTCGGCGTGAACGGTCACGGATGGCTCTTCTGGGTTCAGGCTTGGGAAGGGAAGATTCGGGATTTCGTGCATCTCGTCGTTCCTCGCAAGTGTGAGTGAAAAGTCTGCGCCAGGCGCGGTTGAAGCTTCGCAAAGCTGGGGCAGGATACACAAGTCTGGATGACAGTTTGGATTTTTTACCGGTCGCTTGTCGGTTTTGCGGGCGAACAGCGCACATTTTTCCTGCAAATAATTGGGGCCGCTTCGCGCCCCTTCGCGGGCTTGCCCGCTCCCACAGGGACCGCGAAAACCAGGGGCGCGCGCCGTCTTTGTGGGGGCGGGCAAGCCCGCGAAGGGGCGCGCAGCGGCCCCACTTCCTAAGCGATTACTTACGGCCTTCAGCCGTTTCAGCCACTTTGTCAGTGCGTGCGCACATGATGAAGTCGTTGCGGTGCAGGCCTTTGATCGAGTGGCTCCACCAGGTCACGGTAACTTTGCCCCACTCGGTCAGCAGCCCCGGGTGGTGGCCTTCGGCTTCGGCGATTTCGCCCACGGCGTTGGTGAACGCCAGGGCGTGCTTGAAGTTCTTGAACAGGAACACGCGCTCAAGCTCCATGTGGCCGTCACGCACTTCGATGTTCCAGTCCGGGATTTCGCGAATCAGTTCGGCCAGCTCGTCGTCGGAGACTTTCGGTGCGTCGGCGCGGCAGGCTTCGCAATGGGCTTGATTCAAGGCATTCATGAGATGTTTTCCGGTTCGAGTTGTTATCGGCAAGGTTGATCAGGCAGCGACCTTGGGTGGAAACTTCGGCGCGTGCAGGCCCAGCTGCATGGCTTTGTGGACCATGCCCATGATGTCTTCGTGGGCCAGGTCGAACAGGCGCTTCATGTTCGGCAGCACGAAATACACCGGCTGCAGGATGTCGATGCGGTATGGCGTACGCATGGCTTCGATCGGGTCGAAGGCCTGGTGCTCAGGCGCGTCAGACAGACTGTAGACGGTCTCTTTCGGCGACGAGAGAATGCCGCCGCCATAGATCTTGCGGCCTTGCGGGGTTTCCATCAGGCCAAACTCGATAGTCATCCAGTACAGGCGCGCAAGGTAGACGCGTTGTTCCTTGGTCGCGGCCAGGCCGAGCTTGCCGTAGGTATGGGTGAATTCGGCGAACCATGGGTTGGTCAGCAGCGGGCAGTGGCCGAAGATCTCGTGGAAGATATCGGGCTCTTGCAGGTAGTCCAGCTCCTCCGGGGTACGAATGAAGGTGGCAACCGGGAAGCGCTTGCTGGCCAGCAGTTCGAAGAAGGTCTGGAAGGGGATCAGTGCCGGTACCCGGGCAACTTGCCAGCCGGTGGTGGCGCCCAGCACCTTGTTGACCTCGCCCAGTTGCGGGATACGGTCATGGGGCAGCTTGAGCTGGTCGATGCCGTCCAGGTATTCCTGGCACGCGCGGCCCTCGATCACTTTCAGCTGGCGGGTGATCAGGGTGTTCCATACCGCGTGCTCTTGCTGCGGGTAATCGATAAAACCATGCGCATCGGGCTCGCGTGCCACGTATTGCGTCTGTTTCATGAGGCTCTCCTGGTGAGGGCTTTTCTTGTTATGTGCAGGACATGACTCAGTAATATCCCCGCCCGGATCGGTTTGCACGATGGACCGCACGCCCTATCGCGCGTTATCACCCTCATTTTCGTAACGATAATTTTACAAAATGCGGCAGGTGTCGGAAAATCCAAGGCATCTGGCTGATGGTTACACTGTTCTTGTCAGCTTATCTTTACAACTTTTCTGCGCGGTGTTGAAAAACATTGGCGTTTCGCGGGCCCCACATGCGTATCAAAGTCCATTGCCAGAACCGGATTGGCATTCTGCGCGACATCCTCAACCTGCTGGTGGAGTACGGCATCAACGTGCTGCGTGGCGAGGTGGGCGGTGACCATGGCAACGCCATCTACCTGCATTGCCCGAACCTGATCAATCTGCAGTTCCAGGCATTGCGGCCCAAGTTCGAGGCGATTGCCGGCGTGTTCGGCGTTAAGCGCGTAGGGCTGATGCCCAGCGAGCGCCGCCACATGGAGCTGAATGCGCTGCTGGGGGCGCTGGATTTCCCGGTGCTGTCGATCGACATGGGCGGCAGTATCGTCGCCGCCAACCGCACGGCGGCGCAGCTGCTGGGGGTGCGGGTGGATGAGGTGCCGGGCATGCCGCTGGCACGCTATGTGGAAGACTTTGACCTGCCGGAGTTGGTGCGAGCCAACAAGTCGCGCATCAATGGCATGCGTATCAAGGTCAAAGGTGATGTGTTTCTGGCCGATATCGCGCCGCTGCAGTCCGAGCACGATGACAGTGAGGCGTTGGCGGGTGCGGTACTCACCCTGCACCGTGCAGACCGCATCGGCGAGCGTATCTACAACGTGCGCAAGCAAGAGCTGCGCGGCTTCGACAGCATCTTCCAGAGCTCGCGGGTGATGGCCGCCGTGGTACGTGAGGCGCGGCGCATGGCACCGCTGGATGCACCCTTGCTGATTGAAGGCGAGACCGGCACTGGCAAGGAGCTGCTGGCGCGCGCCTGCCATTTGGCCAGCCCGCGCGGGCAGTCGCCGCTGATGGCGCTCAATTGCGCCGGGTTGCCCGAGTCGATGGCCGAGACTGAACTGTTCGGTTACGGTCCCGGCGCGTTCGAAGGGGCGCGGGCCGAGGGCAAGCTGGGGCTGCTGGAGCTGACCGCCGGCGGCACGCTGTTTCTTGACGGAGTAGGGGAGATGAGCCCGCGCCTGCAAGTGAAGCTGCTGCGCTTTCTGCAAGACGGCTGCTTCCGCCGGGTAGGCAGCGATGAAGAGGTGTACCTGGATGTGCGGGTGATTTGCGCGACCCAGGTGGATTTGTCGGAACTGTGTGCCCGTGGCGAGTTTCGCCAGGACCTGTATCACCGCCTGAACGTATTGTCGCTGCACATTCCGCCTTTGCGTGAATGCATGGATGGGTTGGAAGGGCTGGTACAGCACTTTCTCGATCAGGCCAGCCGGCAGATCGGCTGCGCCATGCCCCGCCTGGCGCCAGCAGCAATGGAAAAACTTGGGCAATACCATTGGCCGGGTAATGTAAGGCAGTTGGAAAACGTATTGTTTCAGGCGGTTTCTTTATGTGAGGGCGGCGTGGTCAAAAGCGAGCATATTCGCTTGCCGGATTATGGCGTGCGGCAACCGTTGGGGGAGTTTTCGCTGGAAGGGGATCTTTCGCAGATTGTCGGGCGCTTTGAAAAGGCGGTACTGGAAAGTTTGATGGGGGAGTTTTCGAGTAGTCGGGCTTTGGGGAAAAGATTGGGTGTTTCGCACACGACAATTGCCAACAAGTTGAGGGATTACTCGCTTAACAAGTCTGCGGATTAGTTGTCAGGCAAAGAACTTGGGACTGCTTCGCAGTCCTTTCGCGGCGCAAGGCCGCTCCTACAGGTACGGCGCGGGTTTGAGGATTGCGCCATACCTGCAGGAGCGGCCTTGTGTCGCGATAGGGGCCCGCAGGGCCCCGATTCACAAGGTATCAGCCGTTGGAGCAGCCGTTCCCCATCACGCGGTATTCGAGAATGTGCTTCTGGCCCTGGGAGTCCTCGTAGGTCATGCGGGCTGGCACGACTTCGCACACATTGGGCACTTCGCTCATGGAGATGACGCGGGCAATGTCCAGGTGTTGCGAGTAACTGTATTGTTCAACCGGAATCTGCTCGGCATCTTTGGCTTCGCCGGCCATCGCCGCGCCGCAAAGACTGCCAAGTACCAATACCAGTAAAGCTTTCATTTTCTATTTACCTGTCTAAGGTCGTGAGGGGGCACGCGGCGCTTATGGCGCCGCGAGTACAGCGAGTTTTAACTATCGGGATGAGATGGAGATTAACGCTTGCCTTCGTGGGGGCTGTTACCAGTTGTTAATCGCCTTGCCGTTGCTGGCGAGGTGAATTTTATGGCGGTGGCCAAGGCTGAAACAGTGGGTCTTTTGATAAAGTGTTTTGACAGAATCTGTAACAATCCCCTGTTAACCGCCTCTTTTTTTCGACGCAGGGTCTGTAATGCCCGGGCCAGAGCGCTTGGGCGGAACGGGCGTACCAAATTACTACCAACGTCGAATGGCTTTTGTCGCTCTGGTACAGTTACAAACGGTTCCATACAAAAACAACTATTACACCGAGGTAACACAGATGAGTGCGGCTCCACTGTATCCCGTTCGTCCCGAGGTTGCGGCCACTACCCTGACCGACGAGGCCACCTACAAGGCCATGTACCAGAAATCGGTGATCAACCCGGACGGCTTCTGGCGCGAGCAGGCCCAGCGTATCGACTGGATCAAACCGTTCACCAAGGTCAAGCAAACCTCCTTTGATGACCATCACGTCGATATCAAGTGGTTCGCCGACGGCACTCTGAACGTTTCCTCCAACTGCCTGGACCGCCACCTTGAAGAGCGTGGCGACCAGCTGGCAATCATCTGGGAGGGCGACGACCCTTCCGAGCACCGCAACATCACTTACCGTGAGCTGCACGAGCAGGTCTGCAAGTTCGCCAACGCCCTGCGTGGCCAGGACGTGCACCGTGGTGATGTGGTCACCATCTATATGCCGATGATCCCAGAGGCCGTGGTCGCCATGCTGGCCTGTGCCCGTATCGGTGCGATCCACTCGGTGGTCTTCGGTGGCTTCTCCCCTGAGGCCTTGGCTGGCCGCATCATCGATTGCGAGTCCAAAGTGGTGATCACCGCCGACGAAGGCGTACGTGGCGGCCGTCGTACCCCGCTCAAGGCCAACGTCGACCTGGCGCTGACCAACCCTGAAACCAAAAGCGTACAGAAGATCATCGTGTGCAAGCGCACCGGTGGTGAGATTGCCTGGCACCAGCACCGCGACATCTGGTACGAAGACCTGATGAAAGTGGCCTCCAGCCACTGCGCGCCAAAAGAAATGGGTGCTGAAGAAGCGCTGTTCATCCTTTATACCTCCGGCTCTACGGGCAAGCCCAAGGGTGTGCTGCACACCACCGGTGGTTACCTGGTGTATGCCGCGCTGACCCACGAGCGCGTGTTCGACTACCGCCCGGGCGAGGTCTACTGGTGCACCGCCGACGTCGGCTGGGTCACTGGCCACAGCTATATCGTCTACGGCCCGCTGGCCAATGGCGCCACCACCTTGCTGTTCGAGGGCGTGCCAAACTATCCGGACATTACCCGCGTGTCGAAGATCGTCGACAAGCACAAGGTCAACATCCTCTACACCGCCCCAACCGCCATTCGCGCGATGATGGCCGAAGGGCAGGCCGCTGTTGAGGGGGCCGATGGTTCCAGCCTGCGCCTGCTTGGCTCGGTGGGCGAGCCGATCAACCCTGAGGCCTGGAACTGGTACTACAAGACCGTTGGCAAGGAGCGTTGCCCGATCGTCGACACCTGGTGGCAGACCGAGACCGGCGGCATCCTGATCAGCCCGCTGCCGGGCGCTACCGGCCTCAAGCCGGGCTCGGCAACCCGTCCGTTCTTTGGCGTGGTGCCTGCGCTGGTGGACAACCTGGGTAACCTGATCGAGGGCGCGGCCGAAGGCAACCTGGTGATACTCGACTCCTGGCCGGGCCAGTCGCGTTCGCTGTACGGCGACCACGACCGCTTCGTCGACACCTACTTCAAGACGTTCCGTGGCATGTACTTCACCGGTGACGGTGCGCGCCGCGACGAAGATGGCTACTACTGGATCACTGGCCGTGTGGATGACGTGCTCAACGTGTCTGGCCACCGTATGGGTACTGCCGAAATCGAAAGCGCCATGGTGGCGCACTCGAAAGTTGCCGAGGCGGCAGTGGTTGGCGTGCCGCACGACATCAAGGGCCAGGGCATCTATGTGTATGTCACCCTGAATGCCGGTGTCGAGGCCAGCGAGCAACTGCGCCTGGAGCTGAAGAACTGGGTGCGCAAGGAAATCGGCCCGATTGCCTCGCCGGACGTGATCCAGTGGGCGCCGGGGTTGCCGAAGACGCGTTCGGGCAAGATCATGCGCCGTATCCTGCGCAAGATTGCCACCAGTGAGTATGATGCTTTGGGCGATATCTCCACCTTGGCCGACCCGGGTGTGGTGCAGCACCTGATCGATACCCACAAGGCCATGAGCCTGGCTTCGGCCTGATAGCCTCGCCGCTTACGCGGTGGGAGCGCCACGACCAGACTAAACCCCGCCCGGGCAACCGGCGGGGTTTTTGCTTTACTGTTACCCGACATTCATCGGTAACTGTTCTGTCACCGGTCCCGCACAGGTTCGGGGCGCGAAGAAACACATCTGGCCCGTTTTGGTGCATTTGCGTAGCCAATTTGTGCAACACAGCACGCTCCACTTGCCGTAGTACAAGGCTTTGCCAATAATAGGCCCAGGAATTGCTAGGTCTATAGGTTCTATTTCTTGCGCTCTTGCATATTTTGCATTGGCTGTCAACATCGCCCGCAGCGGTTTCAGGCGCTTCTGTAAGTAGTTGTCGCTTTGAAGAAATATCGACTACCGGGCTGTCGCTAAAATGCCACTCACTCGCTCGCGGTCTGCGACCTTGGTCGAACCCTGCGCGGCTCGCGTTGTACCCATTCGCATATCGGGCAGTTGTTACCTGCCTTGTATTGCCCCGTACCGATGGAGTTACCTGATGAAGAAGCTCGCACTGCTTGGCGCCCTGGCGCTGTCTGTGTTTTCCCTGGTGTCGCAGGCCGATGAAAAACCACTGAAAATCGGCATTGAAGCCGCCTACCCACCCTTCGCCTTCAAGCAGCCTGACGGCAGCATCGCCGGCTTCGACTACGACATCGGCAACGCCCTGTGCGAAGAGATGAAGGCCAAGTGCACCTGGGTCGAGCAGGAGTTCGACGGCCTGATCCCTGCGCTTAAGGTGCGTAAGATCGACGCCATTCTGTCATCCATGTCGATCACTGAAGACCGTAAGAAGTCGGTCGACTTCACCAAGCGCTACTACCTCACCCCGGCGCGCCTGGTCATGAAGGACGGCACCGCTGTCAGCGACAGCCTGGATGAGCTCAAAGGCAAGAAGATCGGTGTCCAGCGTGGCTCGATCCATGACCGCTTCGCCAAGGAAGTGCTGGGCGCCAAAGGGGCCACCGTGGTGCCTTACGGCACCCAGAACGAAATCTATCTGGACGTGGCGGCCGGTCGCCTCGACGGCACCGTGGCTGACGCCACCCTGCTGGAAGACGGGTTCCTCAAGACCGACGCCGGCAAGGGCTTCGCCTTCGTAGGCCCGGCTTTCACCGACGCCAAGTACTTCGGTGACGGCATCGGCATTGCCGTACGCAAGGGCGACAAGGCCAACGTCGACCGCATCAACGCGGCTATCGACGCCATCCGTGCCAACGGCAAGTACAAAGAAATCGAGAAGAAGTACTTCAACTTCGATATCTACGGTCCAGACTCGAACTAAGACGTCGGGTTTCACCTGTGCAATGGTGCAAACAGCAGAAGCTCTGAGGTTTGCACCATTTTTCATTCTCTAGGTCGAGGACCTCATCATGTTGAAAGGCTACGGGGCAGTCATCCTCGACGGGGCGTGGCTGACGCTGCAGCTCGCCCTGTCGTCGATGGCCCTGGCCATCGTGCTCGGCCTGATCGGTGTGGCGCTGCGCTTGTCGCCGGTGCGCTGGCTGGCCTGGCTGGGCGATCTGTATTCCACGGTGATCCGTGGTATTCCGGACTTGGTCCTGATCCTGCTGATCTTCTACGGCGGGCAAGACATCATCAACCGGGTGGCGCCGCTGCTCGGCTACGAAGACTACATCGACCTCAACCCGCTGGTTGCGGGTATTGGCACGTTGGGCTTCATCTTTGGCGCGTACCTGTCGGAAACCTTCCGCGGTGCCTTCCTCGGCATTCCCAAAGGCCAGGCCGAAGCGGGCGTGGCGTATGGCATGAGCAACCGCCAGGTGTTCTTCCGCATCCAGGTGCCGCAAATGATTCGCCTGGCGATCCCGGGCTTCACCAACAACTGGCTGGTGCTGACCAAGGCCACCGCGCTGATCTCGGTAGTCGGCCTGCAGGACATGATGTTCAAGGCCAAGCAGGCGGCCGACGCCACCCGCGAGCCTTTCACCTTCTTCCTGGCGGTGGCGGCCCTGTACCTGGTGCTGACCAGTGTCTCGCTGCTGGCCCTGAAGTATCTCGAGCGCCGCTACTCGGTGGGCGTCAAGGTGGCTGAACTATGATCTTCGACTACAACGTCGTCTGGGAGGCATTGCCGATGTACTTCGGCGGCCTGCTGACCACCCTCAAGCTGCTGGCGATTTCGCTGTTCTTCGGCCTGCTGGCGGCCATTCCGCTGGGCCTGATGCGCGTGTCCAAACAGCCTGCGATCAACCTCGTGGCATGGCTCTACACCTACGTGATTCGCGGCACGCCAATGCTGGTGCAGCTGTTTCTGATCTACTACGGCCTGGCGCAGTTCGAGGCGGTACGCGAAAGCTTCCTGTGGCCGCTGTTGTCCAGCGCCACGTTCTGCGCCTGCCTGGCGTTCGGTATCAATACCAGTGCCTATACCGCCGAAATCATCGCCGGCAGCCTCAAGGCCACGCCGCACGGCGAGATCGAGGCGGCCAAGGCCATGGGCATGTCGCGCATGAAGATGTACCGGCGCATCCTGCTGCCGTCGGCCCTGCGCCGCGCGCTGCCGCAGTACAGCAACGAAGTGATCATGATGCTGCAGACCACCAGCCTGGCGTCGATCGTCACCCTGATCGACATCACCGGTGCCGCACGCACGGTCAATGCCCAGTACTACCTGCCTTTCGAGGCCTATATCACGGCGGGCGTGTTCTACCTGTGCCTGACCTTCATCCTGGTGCGCCTGTTCAAGATGGCCGAACGCCGCTGGCTCGGCTACCTGGCGCCGCGCAAGCACTGACCGCTTTGTGAGAATCGACAGCATGTACAAACTCGAAGTCCAAGACCTGCACAAGCGCTACGGCAGCCATGAAGTGCTAAAGGGCGTGTCCCTGGCGGCCAAGGCCGGCGACGTCATCAGCATTATCGGCTCCAGTGGTTCGGGCAAGTCGACCTTCCTGCGCTGCATCAACCTGCTGGAGCAGCCGCACGCTGGCAAGATCCTGCTCAACAACGAAGAACTCAAGCTGGTCGCCGCCAAGGACGGTGCGCTGAAGGCCGCCGACCCGCGCCAGCTGCAGCGCATGCGCTCGCGCCTGTCGATGGTGTTCCAGCACTTCAACCTGTGGTCGCACATGACGGCGCTGGAGAACGTGATCGAAGCGCCGGTCCATGTACTGGGTGTGAACAAGAAAGAAGCCCTTGAAAAGGCCGAGCACTACCTGGCCAAGGTGGGGGTGGCCCACCGCAAGGACGCTTTCCCCGGGCATATGTCGGGCGGTGAGCAACAACGTGTGGCAATTGCCCGGGCCCTGGCCATGGAGCCGGAGGTGATGCTGTTCGATGAGCCGACTTCGGCGCTCGACCCGGAGCTGGTGGGGGATGTGCTCAAGGTCATGCAGGCGCTGGCTCAGGAGGGCCGGACCATGGTGGTGGTGACTCACGAAATGGGCTTTGCTCGTGAGGTGTCCAACCAGCTGGTGTTCTTGCACAAAGGCCTGGTGGAAGAGACCGGCTGCCCTCGCGAAGTACTGGCCAACCCGCGGTCGGAGCGCCTGAAGCAGTTCCTCTCGGGCAGCCTGAAGTAAAAGCTGCATTTTTGCACCAGAATAGGGCATGCTGCGCTGCGAGCGCAGCCTGACCCGGCGCACAGACTCGAACGACCTCAGGTTTCGGACCGCACCCTATGACCACCCAGCGAATCGGTTTTCTCATCTGGCCCAGCACCAAGCCCTTGACCCTGGCGCTGGCCGAGGAAGTGTTGCAGGTGGCGCAGCGGGTGCATCCGGATGTGGTTTACGAACTGGCCTTTCTACAGGCGGAGCCAGCGCAAGAAGGCGGTTGGCGCCTGCCCGGCGAGCCGTGGGCCGGCCGCCTGGAGGGGTGCCACAAACTGTTCCTGGTTGCTGATGAGCCGCCTGCGGCGGTAGGGGCGTCCCTGTCGACTGCGCTCAAGCAGCTGGCGCGCAGTGGCTGCATGATCGCCGGCTTGTCTGCAGGGGTTTATCCGCTGGCGATGCTGGGCCTGCTCGACGGTTACCGGGCTGCGGTGCACTGGCGCTGGCAGGACGATTTTGCCGAACGCTTCCCCAAGGTCATCGCCACCAGCCACCTGTTCGACTGGGACCGTGATCGCCTGACGGCCTGTGGCGGCATCGCCGTGGCCGACCTGCTGCTGGCAGTGCTGGCCCGTGACCACGGGGCGGAACTGGCGGGTGCGGTGTCGGAAGAACTGGTGGTGGAGCGCATCCGTGAGGGTGGCGAGCGTCAGCGCATTCCGCTGCAAAACCGCCTGGGTTCGAGTCATCCCAAACTGACCCAGGCGGTGCTGTTGATGGAAGCCAACATCGAAGAACCGCTGACCACCGACGAGATTGCTCAGCATGTGTGCGTGTCGCGTCGCCAGCTGGAGCGTATCTTCAAACAGTACCTGAACCGCGTGCCTAGCCAGTACTACCTGGAGCTGCGGCTCAACAAGGCGCGGCAGATGCTGATGCAGACCAGTAAGTCGATCATCCAGATCGGCTTGTCCTGTGGCTTCTCCTCGGGGCCGCATTTTTCCAGTGCCTATCGCAACTTCTTTGGCGCCACGCCACGGGAAGACCGCAACCAGCGACGCAGCAGCAGCCCGTTCGAACTGAGCTCGGCGCCTGCCGAAAAGGGCTGAAACGTTGCTGTCAGTGCTGGCCCTTTCGCGGGGCAAGCCCGCTCCCACAGATGCTCGTTGCCATCTGATTCAGTAGTGAATCTGTGGGAGCGGGCTTGTCCCGCGAAAGGGCCGGTGCAGGCAGCGTTCAATCCCAATGTGAACACCCGTTCACCCAGCATCCTCTCTCCCGTACACTGCGCGATTGCGACAGTGTTTGTCGCATTGCCGAAAGCCTTGTCAAAACTGGGTTTTGCGCTGTAACAAGTTGTCGCTTGGCCGCAAGGACAGGCGCGGATCAGTCCTTACAATCCCCCCATCGCTCGCCCACTTCCAGGCCAGCGTTCCTCTTCAGGAGACTCAGATGTCCGTTGAGCAAGCCCCGGTGCAACGTGCCGATTTCGACCAGGTCATGGTCCCCAACTATTCTCCGGCGGCCTTCATTCCTGTGCGAGGCGAGGGTTCCCGTGTGTGGGACCAGTCGGGTCGCGAGCTGATCGATTTTGCCGGTGGCATCGCGGTAAACGCCCTGGGCCACTGCCACCCGGCACTGGTCAAGGCCCTGACCGACCAGGCCAACACGCTCTGGCACGTATCCAACGTGTTCACCAACGAGCCGGCCCTGCGCCTGGCTCACAAGCTGGTGGACGCTACCTTTGCCGACCGGGCGTTCTTCTGCAACTCCGGCGCCGAGGCCAATGAGGCCGCTTTCAAGCTGGCCCGTCGCGTCGCCCATGACCGCTTCGGCCCGGAAAAGCACGAAATCATCGCCACGGTGAACAGCTTCCACGGCCGCACCTTGTTCACCGTCAGCGTTGGTGGGCAGCCGAAGTACTCCGACGGTTTCGGTCCGAAGATCACTGGCATCAGCCACGTGCCGTACAACGACCTGGAAGCGTTGAAGGCAAAGATTTCCGACAAGACCTGCGCCGTGGTGATCGAGCCGATCCAGGGCGAGAGCGGCGTGGTGCCGGCCGACAAGGCCTACCTGGAAGGCGCGCGCAAGCTGTGCGACGAGCACAACGCCCTGCTGATCTTCGACGAAGTGCAGACTGGCGTGGGCCGTACCGGTTCGCTGTATGCCTACCAGCACTACGGCGTGACGCCCGACATCCTGACCAGCGCCAAGAGCCTGGGCGGGGGCTTCCCGATCGGCGCCATGCTGACCACCACCGAACTGGCCAAGCACCTGGCGGTCGGCACACACGGCACCACCTACGGCGGTAACCCGCTGGGCTGCGCCGTCGCCTGCGCGGTGCTGGATGTGGTCAATACCCCTGAAACCTTGGCCGGCATCAAGGCCAAGCACGCACGCTTCAAAACCCGCCTGGAACAGATCGGCCAGAAGTACAACCTGTTCACCCAGGTACGTGGTGTTGGTCTGCTGATCGGCTGCGTACTTGCCGAGGCTTGGCAGGGCAAGGCCAAGGACGTGCTCAACGCTGCCGAGAAAGAAGGCGTAATGGTGCTGCAGGCCGGCCCGGACGTGGTCCGTTTTGCGCCAAGCCTGGTGGTTGAAGACGCCGACATCGATGAAGGCCTGGACCGCTTCGAGCGCGCTGTGGCTGCCTTGACCAAAGGCTGATCCGCCTGCGGTCCCGTCGCCGGCCCAGGCCACTAGCGGGCCTGGCCGGCGATAACCGATTCCACTGCAGGTGCCTGTGTACCTGCCGTTTTTCCGTGCCGCGGTGAGCGGCCCGTATTCCAAAGGAGTGACACCATGCTGGTGATGCGCCCCGCGCAAATGGCTGATCTGAACGAAGTGCAGCGCATGGCTGCAGACAGCCCCATTGGTGTCACCTCGCTGCCGGACGACGCTGCTCGCCTGGGCGACAAGATCGCCGCTTCCGAGACTTCCTTCGCCGCCGAGGTCAGCTTCAACGGCGAGGAAAGCTACTTTTTTGTGCTTGAAGACAGCGAGACCGGCAAGCTGGCCGGCTGCTCGGCCATTGTCGCTTCGGCTGGCTACTCCGAGCCGTTCTACAGTTTTCGTAACGAAACCTTCGTGCATGCCTCGCGCGAACTGAAGATCCACAACAAGATCCACGTGCTGTCGCTGTGTCATGACCTGACCGGCAACAGCCTGCTGACCAGCTTCTATGTATTGCCGGAGCTGGTGAACAGCGGCTGGGCCGAGCTCAATTCGCGCGGTCGCCTGCTGTTCATGGCCGCGCACCCGGAGCGTTTCGCCGACTCGGTAGTGACCGAAATCGTCGGTTACAGCGACGAGAATGGCGAATCGCCGTTCTGGGATGCCATCGGCCGCAATTTCTTCGACCTTAACTACTCCGACGCCGAGCGCCTGTGTGGCCTGAAGAGCCGCACTTTCCTCGCCGAACTGATGCCGCATTACCCTATCTACGTGCCGCTGCTGCCCGATGAGGCGCAGGAAGCCATGGGGCAGGTGCACCCGCGCGCGCAGATCACCTTCGACATCCTCATGCGCGAAGGCTTCGAGACCGAGCATTACATCGACATTTTCGACGGCGGCCCGACTCTGCATGCGCGCACTTCGGGCATTCGCTCGATTGCCCAGAGCCGCTCGGCGCCGGTGAAAATCGAGGACGCGCCGGGCAAGGGGGGGCGCCCGTACCTGGTGTGCAACGGCCAGTTGCAGGACTACCGCGCAGTGCTGCTGGACCTGGACTGGGTGCCCGGCAAGCCGGTGTGCCTGAGCTTGGCTGCGGCCGATGCGCTGGGTGTGGGCGAGGGTGGCAGTGTGCGCCTGGTCGCAGTCTGAGGTCTGGTAACAGACGTTTCGGGATTGATGCGTTAGAAGAGTTTTGCGCCGGCCGCCGCCGCCGCACAAGGAGATAGCATGATCGTTCGTCCTGTACGCAGCAGCGATTTGCCTGCGTTGATCGAATTGGCACGCAGCACCGGCACCACCGGGCTGACCACGCTGCCGGCCAACGAAGAACGCTTGGGGCATCGCGTTGGCTGGGCGGAAAAGAGCTTCCGTGGCGAAGCCGAGCGTGGCGACACCGACTACCTGTTCGTGCTGGAAAACGACGAAGGCCTGGTGGTGGGCATCAGTGCCATCGCGGGTGCCGTCGGCCTGCGCGAGCCGTGGTACAACTATCGGGTCGGCCTGACCGTCAGCGCCTCGCAGGAGCTGAAGATCTATCGCGAAATCCCCACCCTGTTCCTCGCCAACGACCTGACCGGCAACTCTGAACTGTGCTCACTGTTCCTGCGCAGCGACTACCGCTCCGGGCTCAATGGCCGCCTGCTGTCGCGCGCGCGCATGCTGTTCATTGCTGAGTTCCCGGAGCTGTTCGGCAAAAAGATCATCGCCGAAATGCGTGGCATGTCCGACGAGCATGGCCGTTCGCCTTTCTGGGAAAGCCTTGGCCGGCATTTCTTCAAGATGGAGTTCAGCCAGGCGGACTACCTGACCGGCGTAGGCAACAAGTCGTTCATCGCCGAGCTGATGCCCAAGTTCCCGCTGTACACCTGCTTCCTGTCCGAGGCGGCGCGCGAGGTGATCGGCCGCGTGCACGTCGACACCGAGCCGGCGCTGGCCATGCTCAAGCAGGAAGGTTTCAACTATCAGGGCTATGTCGACATCTTCGACGCAGGCCCCGCCATCGAGTGTGATACCGCCAAGATCCGCGCCGTGCGCGAGAGCCAGACCTTGGTGCTGGCAGTCGGCACGCCGGGCGATGACGCCACCCCTTACATCATCCACAACCGCAAACGCGACGATTGCCGCATCACTGCCGCTCCGGCGCGGCTGGCCGCCGGTACCCTGGTGGTCGACCCGTTGACCGCCAAGCGTCTGCGCATGGGGGCTGGCGACAACGTGCGTGCCGTGCCGCTGTCGGCCAGCCGGGAGGCCCAATAAATGACCACGCATTACATCGCAGGCAATTGGCTGGCGGGGCAGGGCGAAGCCCTGCAGTCGCTGAACCCGGTAACCCAGGCTGTCATCTGGCAAGGGCAGGGCGCTGACGCCAGCCAAGTGGACGCCGCTGTGCAGGCAGCGCGCCGGACCTTCCCAGCGTGGGCACAACTGAGCCTGGAAGCGCGCATCGATGTGCTGGAGAAGTTCGCCGAACAGCTGAAAAAGCATGCCGAAGCGTTGGCACAGTGCATCGGTGAGGAAACCGGAAAGCCCCTGTGGGAGTCGGCGACCGAAGTCACCAGCATGATCAACAAGGTGGCGATCTCGGTACAAAGCTACCGCGAGCGCACCGGGGAAAAGAGCGGCCCGCTGGCCGACGCCACGGCCGTGCTGCGGCACAAGCCCCATGGCGTGGTGGCGGTGTTCGGCCCCTACAACTTCCCCGGTCACTTGCCCAACGGCCATATTGTGCCGGCGCTGCTGGCGGGTAACTGCGTGGTGTTCAAGCCCAGCGAGCTGACGCCCAAGGTCGCCGAGCTGACCGTCAACTGCTGGATCGCCGCCGGCCTGCCGGCGGGCGTGCTGAACCTGGTGCAAGGCGCGCGTGAAACCGGTGTGGCACTGGCCGCCAACCCGGGGATCGATGGCCTGTTCTTCACAGGTTCCAGCCGCACCGGCAACTTGCTGCACCAGCAGTTCGCCGGTCGCCCGGACAAGATTCTGGCCCTGGAAATGGGGGGCAACAACCCGCTGGTGGTAGACGAGGTCAAGGACCTCGACGCTGCGGTGTACACCATTATCCAGTCGGCGTTCATTTCTGCCGGGCAGCGTTGCACCTGCGCGCGGCGCCTGCTGGTGCCGCAAGGCGCCTGGGGTGATGCGCTGATCGCACGCCTGGTCGAGGTGTGCAAAACCATCACGGTGGGTGCATTTGACGATCAGCCAGCGCCGTTCATGGGCTCGGTCATTTCGCTGCAGGCGGCGCGGGCGCTGATTGCGGCCCAGGCCGAACTGGCCGCCAAGGGTGGCGTGAAGCTGCTGGAAATGACCCAGCCGCAGGCCGATGCCGCGCTGCTGACCCCGGGCATTGTCGATGTCACAGGCGTGGCCGAGCGCCCGGACGAGGAGTTCTTTGGCCCGCTGTTGCAGGTGATCCGTTACGCCGACTTCGATGCCGCCATCGATGAAGCCAACAACACCCAGTTCGGTCTGGCCGCCGGCTTGCTGTCCGACTCGCGTGCCCGCTACCAGTACTTCTGGCTGCGTAGCCGCGCCGGCATCGTCAACTGGAACAAGCAACTGACCGGCGCCGCCAGCAGCGCGCCGTTCGGTGGCGTGGGTGCCAGTGGCAACCACCGCGCCAGTGCCTACTACGCGGCTGACTACTGTGCTTACCCCGTGGCTTCGCTGGAGACCGCCAGCCTTGCCTTGCCGGCGACACTCACGCCGGGCGTCACCCTATAACAACAGGTCACGGAGCCTAGCCGATGAAATCCTATGAAGTGAATTTTGATGGCCTGGTGGGGCCTACCCACAACTATGGCGGCCTGTCTTACGGCAACGTGGCTTCGCAGAGCAACAGCCAGCAGGGTTCCAGCCCGCGCGAAGCCGCGCGTCAAGGTCTGGCAAAAATGAAAGCGCTGGCCGACATGGGCTTCAAGCAGGGCGTGCTGGCGCCGCAAGAGCGCCCGGATGTGGCCGCGCTGCGCCGCCTGGGGTTTAGCGGCAGCGATGCCGAGGTCATCCAGCGTGCTGCGAAAGACGCCATGCCGTTGCTGGTGGCCAGCTGCTCGGCCTCGAGCATGTGGGTGGCCAATGCGGCCACGGTCAGCCCCAGTGCCGACACGGCGGATGGCCGCGTGCACTTCACCGCCGCCAACCTGAACTGCAAGTACCACCGCAGCATCGAGCACCCGACCACCAGCCGTGTGCTGGGCGCCATGTTCAACAACGAGAAACACTTTGCCCACCACGCAGCATTGCCGGCCGTGGCACAGTTCGGTGACGAGGGCGCGGCCAACCACACGCGCTTCTGCCGTGCTTATGGTGACCCCGGCGTGGAGTTTTTCGTTTATGGCCGCAGTGCCTTCGACAGCCGTTACCCGGCGCCGCAGAAGTACCCAGCCCGGCAAACCCTGGAGGCTTCGCAGGCCGTGGCCCGGTTGCATGGGTTGAGCGATGGCGGTGTGGTCTACGCTCAACAGAACCCCGCCGTGATCGATCAGGGCGTGTTCCATAACGACGTGATTTCGGTGGGCAACGGCGAAGTGCTGTTCTATCACGAGGACGCGTTCCTCGAGACCGACGCGGTGCTTGGTCAGCTGCGCGCTAAACTGGCCAACAAGGGCGGCCACTTCCAGGCCATCTGCGTGCCACGTGCGGCGGTGGCGGTAGAGGATGCCGTGCGCTCTTACCTGTTCAACAGCCAGTTGCTCAGCCGCGATGACGGCTCCATGCTGCTGGTGGTGCCGGAGGAGTGCCGCAACAACGAGCGGGTCTGGGCCTACCTGGGCCAGCTGACCAGCCAAGGTGGCCCGGTCAGGGAGGTCAAGGTATTCGACCTCAAGCAAAGCATGCAGAACGGCGGTGGCCCGGCTTGCCTGCGTCTGCGCGTGGCGTTGAAGGAATCGGAACTGGCGGCGGTGAACCAAGGCGTTATCATGACCGCCCCGCTGTACGACACCCTGGTGCAGTGGGTCGACAAGCATTACCGCGATCGCCTGGGCGAAGCGGACCTGGCCGACCCGCAGTTGCTGGTGGAATGCCGTACGGCACTGGACGAATTGACCCAGATCCTGAAGTTGGGCTCGGTATACCCGTTCCAACGCCAACCTTGAAGAGAGACTTTGCAATGACCGATGCCCTGCGCCTGATCCTTGAAGATGAAGACGGCACCCAGCTGGAAACCTCCTGCACCCGTTTTGCCGTGGTCTGGCAAGGCAAGGAAGTGTGGATTCAGCAGGACGGCCGTGGCCAGCTGCTGATCGGTGTAGATGTCGATGAAGATGACACCGAGTACGCCAACCTGCTGCTGCGCCCGATGGCCACCAACCTGGTCAGCCTGCAGCTGGAAATGGAGCCGGCCGAGGTTGGCGAAGACGACGATCACGTCCATGGCCCTGACTGCGGCCACCACCACTAAGGAAGCCCCTATGCTCGCCCTTGGCAAATTGCTTGAGCTGACACTCACCGATCACGAACCGGCCGAGAAGACCCAAGTGACACCCAAGGGCGCGCGTTTGCGCTGGCTGGGGGAGGGCGCGCTCGAAGTGCGCCCCGCCGAAAGCGATGATTGCGGGCTGGACTTGTTATTGTCTGCGGGCATTCATGGCAACGAAACGGCGCCGATCGAATTGCTCGAACGGCTGTTGCACGGTGTGGCCAACGGCAAGATCAAACCCAAGGCACGGCTGCTGTTCCTGTTTGGCAACCCGGCGGCGATCCGCAAGGGCGAACGGTTCATCGAGCAGGACATCAATCGGCTGTTCAACGGCCGCCATGAGCTTTCCAGTGGCTTCGAGGCATTACGTGCCGCCGAGCTGGAACAGTTCGCCCGGGTGTTCTTCAGCAAGCCGGAGCGCAGCCGCCTGCACTACGACCTGCATACCGCCATCCGCGGTTCGAAGATCGAGCAATTTGCCTTGTACCCCTATAAAGAAGGGCGCAAGCACTCCCGTCGTGAACTGGCGCGCCTGGCAGCGGCAGGCATGGAAGCGGTGCTGCTGCAGAGCAAATCCTCCATCACCTTCAGTGCCTTTACCTACGAACAGCTGGATGCCGAAGCTTTCACTCTGGAACTGGGCAAGGCCCGCCCGTTTGGCCAGAACGAGCAGGTCAACCTCGACCGGCTCGAAGAGCGCCTGATCCAGATCATCGAAGGCACCGAGCCAGAGGGTGAAGGCTCGCTGGATGGCCTGCAACTGTTCAGCGTTTCGCGTGAGATCATCAAGCACAGCGACAGCTTCCACCTGCACCTGCCGGCGGACATTGAAAACTTCTCAGAGCTGAGCAAGGGTTACCTGCTGGCTGAAGACCTGGCCGAAATGCGCTGGGTGGTCGAGGAGGAGGGGGCGCGCATCATTTTTCCCAATCCCAAGGTCAGGAACGGCTTGCGGGCCGGCATCCTGATCGTGCCGGATTCGGGGCAGCGGCTGGGCTGATTGCCTGTCTTCCTGCCCCGGCCCTATCGCCGGCAAGCCAGCTCCCACAGGGACTGCATGACAGCCAGGCCTGGGGTTATCCTGTGGGAACTGGCTGGCCGGCGATAGGGCCCTGACAGGATGAATTGGATCCTTCATTCCCCGTGAAACTCTTTTAATTCACCGCCTGTTCCATTTTCCCTTCCCATCGGCGGTAATTGGCTTGCCAGTGGCGAAAGACAGGATTTAGCATCCGGTCATGTCATTTTCGTTTGCATAGCCCGAAAAACCGTCCAAACGATGGTTTCTATCGTATAAACACACTGCATCGAGATTGCAGGACCGATATAATGCGGCCCTTTGCCGTCGTTTCGTCGACGCGTTTGCCCGACAGGGCCGCCGTTTCCGTGGAAGAACCTATGAAAAGCGCAGAAATCCGTGAAGCCTTCCTTCGCTTCTTCGAAGAGCAGGGACACACCCGAGTCGCCTCCAGTTCGCTGATCCCGAACAACGACCCAACCCTGCTGTTCACCAATGCCGGCATGAACCAGTTCAAAGACTGTTTCCTCGGCGCGGAGAAGCGTGCCTACACCCGGGCTGTCAGCAGCCAGAAGTGCGTGCGCGCCGGTGGTAAGCACAACGACCTGGAAAACGTCGGTTACACCGCGCGTCACCATACGTTCTTCGAAATGCTGGGCAACTTCAGCTTCGGCGACTATTTCAAGCGTGATGCCATCACCTACGCCTGGAACTTCCTGACCTCGGACAAGTGGCTTAACCTGCCCAAGGAAAAGCTCTGGGTCACCGTCTACGCCACTGACGACGAAGCCTACGACATCTGGACCAAGGAAATCGGCGTGCCGGCCGAGCGCATGGTGCGCATCGGCGACAACAAGGGCGCCCCTTACGCCTCCGACAACTTCTGGACCATGGGTGACACTGGCCCGTGCGGCCCGTGCACCGAAATCTTCTACGACCACGGCGCTGACATCTGGGGCGGCCCGCCCGGCTCGCCAGAAGAAGACGGCGACCGCTACATCGAGATCTGGAACAACGTCTTCATGCAGTTCAACCGCACCGCCGACGGCGTGCTGCACCCGCTGCCAGCGCCGTCGGTGGACACCGGCATGGGCCTGGAGCGCGTCAGCGCCGTGCTGCAGCACGTGCACTCGAACTACGAGATCGACCTGTTCCAGAACCTGCTGGCGGCTGCGGCCAAGGCTATCGGTTGCAGCAATGACGGCCAGGCGTCGCTGAAGGTGGTCGCCGACCATATTCGCTCGTGCGGCTTCCTGATCGCCGACGGTGTGCTGCCGTCCAACGAAGGCCGTGGCTATGTGCTGCGGCGCATCATTCGTCGCGCCTGCCGCCACGGCAACAAGCTGGGCGCCAAAGGCAGCTTCTTCTATCAGATCGTTGCCGCACTGGCCGCCGAAATGGGCGAGGCCTTCCCTGAGCTGAAGAGCCAGCAAGCGCACATCGAGCGTGTGCTGAAGGCTGAAGAAGAGCAGTTCGCCAAGACCCTGGAGCAAGGCCTGCGCATCCTCGAGCAGGACCTGGCCCAGCTGAAAGGCGACGTGGTACCGGGCGATGTGGTGTTCAAGCTGTATGACACCTACGGGTTCCCGATGGACCTGACGGCCGACATTGCCCGTGAGCGCGAGCTGACCATCGACGAAGCCGGCTTCGAGCGCGAGATGGACGCCCAGCGTGAGCGTGCGCGTTCCGCCAGCGCCTTCGGTATGGACTACAACAGCGTGGTCAAGGTCGACAGCGCCACCGAGTTCCTCGGTTACGACGCCACCGAAGGCCAAGGCAAGATCATCGCCCTGTACAAAGACGGCCAGGCCGTCGACCAATTAGGTGAAGGCGAGCAGGGCGTGGTCGTGCTCGACCGCACGCCGTTCTATGCCGAATCCGGTGGTCAGGTGGGTGACACCGGCTTCCTGCAGGCCGGCGCTGCGCGCTTCGATGTGCGCGACACCACCAAAACCGGCGGTGCCTTCCTGCACCACGGCGTGGTCGCCAGCGGTGCGTTGGTGATCGGTTCGCCGGTCGTGGCCAAGGTCGATGCCGAGGTGCAGCACGCCACTTCGCTCAACCACTCTGCTACCCACCTGCTGCACGAAGCGCTGCGCCAGGTGCTGGGCGAACATGTACAGCAGAAGGGCTCTCTGGTGGATAGCCAGCGCCTGCGTTTCGACTTCAGCCACTTCGAGGCGCTGAAGCCAGAGCAGATCAAGGCCCTGGAAGACATCGTCAACCGCGAAGTGCGCAAGAACACTCCGGTGCAAACCGAACTGACCGACATCGAAACCGCCAAGGCCAAAGGTGCCATGGCGCTGTTCGGCGAGAAGTACGGCGACACCGTGCGTGTGCTGAGCATGGGCGGTGATTTCTCGGTAGAGCTGTGCGGCGGTATCCACGCCAAGCGCACCGGTGACATCAGCCTGTTCAAGATCATCAGCGAAGGCGGCGTAGCCTCTGGTGTGCGCCGTATCGAAGCCGTGACCGGCGCTGCTGCGCTGGCCTACCTGAATGCTGCCGAAGAGCAGGTCAAGGAAGCCGCGCAACTGGTCAAGGGCAACCGCGACAACCTGATCGACAAGCTGTCGGCTGTGCTCGAGCGCAACCGTCAGCTGGAGAAGCAGCTGGAACAGTTGCAGGCCAAGGCTGCCAGCGCCGCCGGGGACGATCTCTCCAACGCGGCTGTTGAGGTCAAGGGTGCCAAGGTTCTCGCCGCCCGCCTGGATGGGCAGGACGGCAAGGCCTTGCTGGCCCTGGTCGATCAGTTGAAAAACAAGCTCGGCCACGCAGTGATCCTGCTGGGCAGCGAGCATGAGGGCAAGGTTGTGCTGGTGGCCGGCGTGACCAAGGACCTCTCCAGCCAACTCAAGGCTGGCGATCTGATGAAACAAGCCGCTGCGGCGGTGGGTGGCAAGGGCGGTGGTCGTCCGGACATGGCCCAGGGTGGTGGCGTCGACGTCGCTGCACTGGACCAGGCCCTGGCGCTGGCCGTGCCATTCGCAGAGCAGGGACTTTGAGATGAAGGGGTGGGTGGTCTGGTGGCCTGTACGGCTAATTCGTGCGCTCAGTCTCGGGTGCAAGGCTTAGCCACACAGGCCACTCCCGTCCACTCCTTCATGTTGGATTGTTTTTTGAGGCCCTGTATGGGCTGAGGCACCATTGAAATGGCGTTGATCGTACAGAAATTTGGCGGCACCTCTGTCGGTTCCATCGAGCGGATCGAGCAGGTTGCCGAAAAGGTCAAGAAACACCGTGAGGCAGGCGACGACCTGGTGGTTGTGCTGTCGGCCATGAGCGGTGAAACCAATCGCCTGATCGACCTGGCCAAGCAGATCACCGATCATCCGGTTCCGCGTGAACTGGACGTGATCGTGTCGACCGGTGAGCAGGTCACCATTGCCCTGCTGACCATGGCCTTGATCAAGCGTGGTGTGCCAGCCGTGTCCTACACCGGCAACCAGGTGCGCATCCTCACCGACAGCTCGCATAACAAGGCGCGCATCCTGCAGATCGACGACCAGAAGATTCGTGCCGACCTCAAGGAAGGCCGCGTGGTCGTGGTAGCAGGCTTCCAGGGCGTCGACGAGCACGGCAGCATCACCACCCTGGGCCGTGGCGGCTCCGACACCACGGGTGTGGCCCTGGCGGCAGCGCTGAAAGCTGACGAGTGCCAGATCTACACCGACGTCGATGGCGTCTACACCACTGACCCGCGCGTCGTGCCACAGGCCCGACGCCTGGAGAAGATCACCTTCGAAGAGATGCTGGAAATGGCCAGCCTCGGTTCCAAGGTGCTGCAGATCCGTTCGGTGGAGTTCGCCGGCAAGTACAACGTTCCGCTGCGCGTGCTGCACAGCTTCAAGGAGGGTCCGGGTACCCTCATTACCATTGATGAAGAGGAATCCATGGAACAGCCGATCATTTCCGGTATCGCCTTCAACCGTGATGAAGCCAAGCTGACCATTCGCGGCGTGCCGGACACCCCGGGCGTGGCCTTCAAGATCCTCGGCCCGATCAGCGCTTCGAACATCGAAGTCGACATGATCGTGCAAAACGTTGCCCACGATAACACCACCGACTTCACCTTCACCGTACACCGCAACGAGTACGAGAAGGCGCAAAGCGTGCTGGAAAACACTGCCCGCGAAATCGGTGCCCGTGAAGTGATCGGCGATACCAAGATCGCCAAGGTCTCGATCGTTGGCGTCGGCATGCGTTCGCACGCCGGTGTTGCCAGCCGCATGTTCGAAGCCCTGGCCAAGGAGAGCATCAACATCCAGATGATCTCCACCTCCGAGATCAAGGTTTCGGTCGTGATCGAAGAGAAGTACCTGGAGCTGGCCGTGCGTGCGCTGCACACCGCGTTCGAGCTCGACGCACCTGTCCGACAGGGCGAGTAAGGCGCTGCCAGGAAGGGCGCGGCTTGCCGCGCCCTTCGCGTTTCTGCTCGCCACGCATGGCCTGTCCTGCCCTGTGTGGCGAGTAACCGGGGCCTGGTCGTCGTCCACGACCAGGCCCTGATACCAAAGACTGTTACCCCTGAATGTTTTGCGTAAGGAGAAAGCTATGTTGATTCTGACTCGTCGGTGCGCCGAGAGCCTGATCATTGGAGACGGCGAGATCACCGTGACGGTGCTTGGCGTCAAAGGCAACCAGGTGCGTATTGGCGTCAGCGCCCCTAAAGAAGTGGCCGTTCACCGCGAGGAAATCTACCTGCGGATCAAGAAAGAGAAGGATGAAGAGCCAAGCCTTTAATTTTTTTGAAGTTTTTTTCAAAAAAAGGGTTGCAAAGGTGAAAGAGGTTCTTTAATATTCGCCTCGTGTTGCGGTGAGGTGGCCGAGTGGCCGAAGGCGCTCCCCTGCTAAGGGAGTATACCTCATAAGGGTATCGGGGGTTCGAATCCCCCCTTCACCGCCATTATTCGCTTAGGGCGCTGTAAACGGTAAGAACGCTAAGTAGTTGATTTTAAACGAAAAAGTTCTTGCAAAAACGTTTCAGCGACCTATAATGCGCGGCAAGACACGGACTCATAGCTCAGCTGGATAGAGTACTCGGCTACGAACCGAGCGGTCACAGGTTCGAATCCTGTTGAGTCCGCCACTTTTTGAAGTGGCTTTGTTTGCAAGGCTGCTTCAAGAAACCAGTGGTAATCTGGTCTAAAACTACCAATGCGGACTCATAGCTCAGCTGGATAGAGTACTCGGCTACGAACCGAGCGGTCGCAGGTTCGAATCCTGCTGAGTCCGCCACTTTTTGAAGTGGCTCTGCTTGCAAAGCTGCTTCAGTCAACCAGTGGTAATCTGGTCTAAAACTACCACCACGGACTCATAGCTCAGCTGGATAGAGTACTCGGCTACGAACCGAGCGGTCGCAGGTTCGAATCCTGCTGAGTCCGCCACTTTTTGAAGTGGCTCTGCTTGCAAAGCTGCTTCAGTCAACCAGTGGTAATCTGGTCTAAAACTACCACCACGGACTCATAGCTCAGCTGGATAGAGTACTCGGCTACGAACCGAGCGGTCGCAGGTTCGAATCCTGCTGAGTCCGCCATACCCCATCAAGAAGCCCGCTCAATTGAGCGGGCTTTTTGTTTTTTGCGCCACTGAATTGTTGGCGATGTCGATCTAAGCTCTTCTGTAATGAGCAGGGTGTAGCGTGTGGCTGTAAGGCAGCCCCAAATTGATCAGGCGCAGCGTACCTGAACTTCAATGTGCTTCCCCATCCACAACAATCGTCGCACTCATAGCTTCGAGCGTTGTCCCACCTTTATCACGCAAACGATTGTTCTGACCAAAATTTTAAGCGATCTGACAGCTTGAGCAGTGTATGATTGCGCCCGTCAGCCCCGCCGGGGCTTGTGGAAAACCACCATGGACTTACCCAGTAGTTACTCGCTAACAAGATTCATACAGAAAGATCTGACCGATTGATTCTCCCGGCGTGCTCCGCTGCTGGGAGTGGAGTTCGCCTATGACTGAAGTAGAAGTAAAAAAAGCGCAAGAAAGCCTGCAGGATCGCCTGGCCCAGGTGGTCGAACTGCTGCAACGCCAGCGTGTGGTCGAAGACCTGACGCACCGCCAGGAAGGCGCGCACAATGACCTGGTAGAAAACCTGGTCCACCGCCAGAACCTCGTCGAGCTGCAGCGCAAGCTTGATGACCTGCATCCCGCCGACATCGCCTATATCCTCGAAGCCTTGCCCCTGGAAGACCGCCTGACGGTCTGGCAGCTGGTGCGCTCGGATCGCGATGGCGACATCCTGCTGGAAGTTTCCGACTCGGTTCGTCAATCGTTGATCGCCGACATGGACGATCACGAGCTGCTGGCCGCCGCCAAGGAAATGGACGCCGACGAGCTGGCCGACCTGGCCCCTGAGCTGCCGCGTGACGTTGTTCACGAGCTGATGGAAACCCTCGATGCCCAGCAACGCGAGCGTGTGCGCTCGGCGCTGAGCTACGACGAGGAGCAGGTCGGTGCGCTGATGGACTTCGAGATGGTCACCATCCGCGAAGACGTCAGCCTGGAGGTGGTACTGCGCTACCTGCGCCGCCTGAAAGAACTGCCCAACCACACCGACAAACTGTTCGTGGTCGATTATGACGGCATCCTGAAAGGGGTATTGCCGATCAAGCGCCTGCTGGTCAACGACCCAGAGAAGAAGGTAGCGGAGGTCATGGCGACCGACCCGGTGTCCTTCCAGCCTGAGGAAGATGCCTATGATGCGGCGCAGGCTTTCGAGCGTTATGACCTGGTATCGGCACCTGTAGTGGACAAGAGCGGTCGTCTGATTGGCCGTTTGACCATTGACGAGATGGTCGACCTGATCCGTGAGGAGAGCGAGAGCGAAGTCCTCAACATGGCGGGTCTGCGTGAAGAGGAAGATATCTTTGCCTCGGTCTGGCGCTCGTTCCGCAACCGTTGGGCATGGCTGGCGATCAACCTGATCACCGCCTTTGTTGCCTCGCGCGTGATCGGGCTGTTCGAAGGCTCGATCGAAAAGCTGGTGGCGTTGGCGGCGTTGATGCCGATCGTTGCGGGTATTGGTGGCAACTCGGGTAACCAGACCATCACCATGATCGTCCGCGCCATGGCGCTGGACCAGGTGTCGCCGGGCAACACCAGTCGCCTGATGCGCAAGGAGCTGGCGGTGTCGCTGATCAACGGCCTGGTTTGGGGAGGCGTGATTGGTGCGGTGGCTTTCTGGTTGTATGGCAGCTGGTCACTGGGTGTGGTGATGACCGCAGCGATGACCTTGAACCTGTTACTGGCGGCGCTGATGGGTGTGCTCATCCCGATGACGTTGGCCCGCCTGGGGCGCGACCCGGCGATGGGGGCGAGTGTGATGATCACTGCCGTGACGGACAGTGGCGGCTTCTTCATCTTCCTTGGCCTGGCTACGCTGTTCCTGCTGTAAACCCCTTTTCTTGCAGTTGCGCGGCCCTGTGGGAGCGGCCTTGTGTCGCGAAAGGGCTGCGAAGCAGCCCCAGAAATCTGTGCATTGCTGCTGATGCCCCGGGGCTGCTTTGCAGCCCTTTCGCGACACAAGGCCGCTCCCACAGGGGCTGCAGCGCGGCTAGTCAGGCGCCCACAAAAAAGCCAGCTTACGCTGGCTTTTTCATGTTCGCTGCACGCCTCAGGAAGCGTCGGCGGCCATTTCCACATCGTGAGCGATGAGGGCAACCAGGGCGTTCTGCTGTCGGTGGGACAGTTGGCGGAAGCGCTGCAGCAACTCGCGCTCATGCAGGGACAGCTCAGGGCTGTCCAGGCGCATGCTCAGCTCGTCACCCAACGCACCTTCCTGGATAAGGCTCTGTTCCAGGCGCGCGATAATTTCAGAGTTCATGCTGCGGTGATGGTTGCGCGCTACCTCGGCAATGCGCTCACGCATCCCGTCTGGCAGGCGGACGACAAATTTGTCAGCGGTGCGGCTTGAATAAATAGCCTGTTTCATTGGGCGCATATAAATTGACCAGATTTTGGTTCAGGGGAAGCGGTTCTCAAATTGGCCGCACGGGGTGGAAATACGACCGTGGCGACGACAAAATGTTCAACCGTCAGTAAAAATGGATGCTCATCTTGCCTTATGGTCGCCGTTTCCTTGGCGTCAATTCTGTGACAAATAGTGAGCCGGATAAAGGCTTTATGCCAGTACCAATTATCAGAAATGAGCACTGGTTTGAAAAGTTTTACATGCTCCGGCTTGCCCAACCGTCAGACTTTTGCCGTCAAAAACAGGTAAAACGCAGCAAAAGGCCAGGAAAACACCTAGAATGCGGCGGTTTCCCTTCATAGAGCATAGTGGCTATGCAACATGACGCAAGCGACCGTCGATCAGGGACAGGCCGGTTGATATTTCTGGTAGGACCGTCGGGTTCGGGGAAAGATTCCCTGATCGACGCTGCACGTGAGCGGCTGGCGGCTGCCGGGGTAGAAATTGCCCGGCGTGTCATTACCCGTTCGGCCGAAGCCAAGGGCGAAGCCGCCCATGGTGTCACGCCTGAACAGTTCGAGACCATGCGCGTGCAGGGTGCTTTTGCCATGCACTGGCACGCCAACGGCCTGGACTACGGGATTCCCCGGCAGGTGGACGACTGGCTGGCGGAGGGCCGGGCAGTGCTGGTGAACGGCTCGCGCGCTTACCTGGCCGAAGCGCGTCAGCGTTATCCGGGCCTGTTGGCGGTGCTTGTGCAGGTCAGGCCGCAGGTGTTGCGCCAGCGCCTGGTGGCCCGTGGCCGCGAAACCGCCGAGGAAGTCGAGCAGCGCCTGGCTCGCAGCGCCCGCTTGCAGGCACTGCCTGATCCGTCGGTGCACCTGCTGGACAACTCTACAACCCTGGAGGCTGCGGTATCAGCCCTGTTCGGGGTGCTTCGCGATGAAGGTGTGCTGCCGCAGGTGTAGCAGTGCCAGAAAAGGATTACGCGAAAAAGCCCGGTAGGTGCATGACAAATGCCAGCATGCTGGTTAACATGCTGGCCGTCCCGCTGTGCAGCGCTCGCTGCCGGTCGTAGCGTCTCAGTAGCTCAATTGGATAGAGCATCCCCCTCCTAAGGGGAAGGTTGCAGGTTCAATTCCTGCCTGGGACGCCATTTCTTGTCTCTCCTGTCTTGACCTCCGCCTCCTTTGCAGCGGCCGCCGTTTGCTGGCGCATCAGGAAGTACCCCGCCACAACCAGCAGTAGCGTCAGCACCGTGAACCAGAACTGGAAACGCGACGCCGGGTCGAACGCCTGGGTGCCGATCACTGCCAACAGGGCGAACAGCGCAACGATGTTGGCGTACGGGAACAACCAGGCGCGAAAGGCCTTGGGGTCGACCGCTTCGTGACGGGTTCTCCAGCGCATGGCCACGTGGGCGATGATGATGAAGATCCATACGACCATCACCAGGCTGCCGGTACTCTTGGCCAGGGTCATGAACAGGTCACCGGCGCTGATAAAGTGCACGGTCAGGATCATCGTGCAGATCGACAGGCTCAGCAGCAGTGCATTGATCGGCACGCCCTTGGCGCTGGTGCGCGAGAACAGCTTGGGCGCGTGCCCGCGCTGGCTAAGCGAGAACAGCATGCGCGAGTTGGAGAACATGAACGAGTTCATCACCGACATGAACGAGACGAACAGCACCAGTTTCATGGCCACCGCAGCACCGCCGAACCCGGCCAGGGTGAAGAGCGAAACATAGGGCGAGGCCAGGTTGGCCTTGTCGGTCCATGGCAGGCACAGGATCAGGATCGACACGGAGCCAACGTAGAACAACATCACTCGCAGGATCACGCTCTTGATCGCGCGAATCACGTTCTGCCGCGGGTTCTCCGATTCACCTGCGGCCACCGCGGCAATTTCGCTGCCGCCCAGGGAGAATATCACCACGATGACACCCGCCATGACGGGCGATAGGCCATTGGGCATGAACCCGTCGTGGGCGGTGAGGTTGACCAGGCCAGGCGAAGGAATGTCGTTGTGCAGGCCCAGCAGGATCGAGATGCCCAGCAGCATGAAGATGAGGATGGTGGCGACCTTCATGGCCGCCAGCCAATACTCCACTTCGGCAAACGAACGCACCGAGTAGGCGTTGCTGGCCATCAGTGTCACCAACATCAGGAAGGCGCCTGCCCAGATCGGCAGCCAGGGTAGAAAGTCATGCAGGATGGAGCCCAGCAGTACCGCTTCGAGGGTGATGGTCATCATCGACTTGAACCAGTACAGCCAGCCGACTGAAAACCCTGCCCAGTCGCCGAGCCAGGTGTTGGCATAGGTCGAGAATGACCCCGCATCCGGGTTGCGACAGGCCATTTCGCCCAGCATGAACATCACCAGAGTGACCACCAGGCCACCAATGAAATACGACAGGATGGCCGCAGGCCCTGCCGATGCGATCAGTGCGCCCGAGCCCATGAACAGCCCTGCACCGATCACCCCGCCCAGTGCGATCATGGTGATGTGCCGCTGCTTGAGGCTTTGCTTCAAACCGTTGGATTGCATTTCCTTGTCCTCTCTTATTGTTGGGGGGATCCGACAACGTCCCCCAACGCAGGCATCGTCATGCGCCTGCGTCCACGCGTGGCAAATAGCTACCAGCCTGCCACCATGGACAATAAGGCCAAGGACCTCAAACGAATTCTCTGCACAACATCCTGCCGATTTTTCCTGAGGCGTGTTGCCTCAGGCGCTGCTGCACCGCCATCCCTGTGGGAGCGGGCGTGCCCGCGAACACCGGCAAAGCCGGTGCCAGGCACCGCGTCGCCTGCTTCGCGGGCCAAGCCCGCTCCCACAGAGAACGCGGCGGGGCCTTGGTAATCAGGCGATGTTCTGCTCGGCCGACC
>NZ_JAJSRO010000016.1:0-146068 GCF_021283425.1 Pseudomonas sp. NMI542_15
GTAACAAAATCAGCAATCCGCCCTGGGTCAAATTTCAATCGGCAGGGTGGGTCAATTTTCCATCAGCGCCAACACACAGTGGTTTACAGTGAAAAAAAGTGGTTTACAACGTAGCTACGACACGCGCCCTGGCCACTCCCCAGGCCAGCGCGCTCCTCATTGATTCGTTCAGTCGGGCGTCGAACACCTATGCTGCTCGGGGCCTTGCCACGCCGCGGTGTCCTATAATTCATCTTCAGCTGAATGGAGCAAAATGTTGTGAAGCGCACATTCATTGGAATGGTCGAGGCTGGTGAGCCACTGATGAGGCAAGCGCTTGAAGCTATCCGACAGGCCCACGAAGCGGAGGCTGCTGGATTGCCAGACCTTGAGGTACAGCGTCTTCACCCATTGGCAGATTCGCTCTATCAGGCGGTCATTGATTTTCAGCTCCTCAAAGCAGGTAAACCACCGTCGACTATCCAGTGAGGACCTGCCGCTACATGACGAAAAAGATGCCAGCTCTTCTCCCCGACCACCCCATGTATACCGACGCAGTGGATGCGATGAAGCAATACCACGAGGCGCAGGCTTCTGGCTCATCTGCCGAAGAGGTTGAGCGCCTGCGTCAAATCGCAGAATCACAATTTCGGGCTGTCAGCGAGTATCAGCTCAACGCTCTGGGATATCAGTCTCGTCGTCCGCACTGAAGGGATAACCGATCCGGAGGTAGCTTCAGAATCCATCAAGCCAAGCGGAAGACTCACGACGCGGTCCGATTGATCAGCGAGACGGTCGGGAGGGTTTGCACACAGCCCCAAAAAAAAAGCAGCTCCCGAGAGCTGCTTTTTTCTTACTCCCCCTTTTTGTGCTTGTGGGGTTTCAGGTCCGGATGGTCCTTCTGCTTTTCAGGGGTGACTCGCTGCCTTTTGTCCGGAGTGCCATCTTCATTGGTGCGCTTTGGGCCTGGCTTGATGCTCATGCAAAACTTCCTTTTCCGCTTGGGTTGTTGAATGCAGCTATGTAATTAGTCCAGCTTCTCTCAGCTGTCAAAGCAGGCTGGTGCAGAACCGCCTGGCCGATGATCCGGTCCACATCGAACATTCAGAGGCCAGAATAAGAGCCTCCGACAAAGGGCTTACAAGGGGCAGTGAAATCCAGCGCTGAGCGATACGAAGACGTCTGGACGTTCATCATGCCGAGCACGGTGTGGAACAGGTTGTCGTGGCTCAGCGGTGACGTGGTTTGAGCTTTCAAACAACCCACGTTGACCTTTTCGCTCTTCGCGAGCGAGTCAGACATCCAAAGTACCAACGGCACCTTTGTTTGCTCGTCAGGAGCCATCGCGTAAGGCAGCCCGTGTAGATAGAGCCCACCCTCCCCCAGCGATTCGCCGTGGTCCGAAACGTACATCAGCGCAGTGTCGAACTTGGTGTTGGCCGCCAGGATATCGATGAGATTTGCAGTCACATAATCGGTGTAGAGGATTGAGTTGTCGTAGGCATTGACCACCTCCTCCTGCTTACATTTGTCGAGCTCGTTGGTCTCGCACACCGGTGCGAATTTCTTGAATTGCGAGGGGTAGCGCTTGTAGTAGGCCGGGCCGTGACTGCCTTTGTAGTGGAGCACCAGGACAGCATCGCCTTCCTGGCGCTTGATGAAGTCTTGCATCTCCGTGAGCAGCACCCCGTCCTTACACTCCTCGCTGGTGCACAGTTGGGAATCCGCGTGAGAGGCAGCCTTGTGGTTGGGAACCCTGTCGCAGACCCCTTTGCACCCCGAGTTGTTGTCAGTCCACATGACACTGATGCCAGCGCGTTGAAGCACGTCGAGCAGCCCTTCTCGGCTCTTGGCCAAGCCATCTTTGTACTGGGCCTTACCCACGTCCAGGAACATGCATGGCAGCGAGACCGCGGTAGCGGTACCGCAGGAGCTCACGTTCGTGAAGCTAATGACATTTCGCTTTTCTAGTTCCGGATTCGTTTCACGGGAGTAGCCGTTGAGGGAGAAGTTGGCGGAGCGAGCGGTCTCTCCTACTGCCAGTACCAGCAGCCTGGGTTTACGAGCCGCACCCTGTCGATTAACTACCGCATCAGTACCAATGGCCGTCAGCGTTTTAGGTGAGGCCAGCTGACGCTTCAGGTACCCATGGCCAGCCGCAAACAAGTTGGTAGGTACCAGAATCAGCCGGATCTCCCGATTGTTGCGCAGCAAGGAGGCATACGACTGGTACTGACTCAACGCGATGCCAGATAAGGTCAACAGAGCGAGCGACAGAGCAATGAACCTGCTGACCAAAGCTTTGGCCCAAGGCTTGCGCCGGAGGGGAACCCGGGCAATCAGGTAGACGGGCAACACCCCAACCATTGCGACCCAAAGACCGAGCTTCCAATTCAGCAGCTCGGTTGCCTCAGCGACGTCGGTCTCCACAACGTTGGTGAACATTGTGTAATCGATCACGATGCCGTAGGCATTCATGAAGTAACTCGCAAAAGACGCGCTGATCAGTACCAGGCACAGTATGGGTTTGGCCAGCCGCCCCCATGACAGCAAGCTCAGAACGGTAAACACCCATGCGAATACTATGACTGGGAGGCTAGCCGCTAGCTGCCAGTTCACTTCATCGGTTTTGAATACCAGCTTCCAGAGCACGTTCCAGAGCTCAGCGTTCGCGAATAGCAGTAACCAAAAAGTCACCAGGCCGATTAGCAAATTAGTACTGATGCCTTTCTGCCGCGCATTGCGAATAGCAAAGATCCATTTGCTTAACAGGGTGTGAACAATGGATTTGGAAGGTGTCATTATCAAACTCTGGAAGCTGCTTATCCATGGCGGTAGCTATGGAGTTAGCGGGAGCTACAAGGCAAACCGTCGACAGATGCTGAGCGATTGCGCAATGTGCGGAGCGTCAGAGGCCTTAGGCCCCTAGGCGTTGGGGACGCTTAGTATGTGTGAGGCATAGGGATAAAAAGAGAAATGAATCTCGCTGAGCGCATTATTTCCGGGACCTGATAACGACACGATGACCTCGGGATTACAATGCTGACAGAAATCCAATTACTGCTGTTTTGATTGTCATTGATCACGCTATGATCAAAATTAGGGGAATACTACCCACCAAAAGCAATGCTCCGCTCAGCTAGATAAATTTAATTTCACAAACAAAACGGTTTCGTTTTGTCGTAGGCTAATTTTGAACTTTCAATTCAACTTACAAGTCTTTCTCGCGAGCAGAACATAATTTTCAACTTTTGCTCGTTAATATGTCACCCATCAATGAGGGGCGAATACCATGAGCTTTTTCAAAAACATCCTGGGCGGGCACCATGGCCGTGGAAACCACGGTGGAGGCAAGCACCACAGCGGGGGACATGGGGCCGAGCAATATGATCGCCATGGCCGGCAGCAGGGCTGCGACGGCGGTAATCAGGTGTATGACGGCGGGCGCCCTCCCACTCCTGCCCCCATCAAAGATCTGCAGGGCTGCAGGCAGTGCCGGACGGCCAACGATCCGTCAGCACGCTTTTGTCTAAACTGCGGAACACCGCTATCGAGTGGTTGCACCGCCTGCGGCTCGCTGCTGAGTGCAGGAGCAAGATTTTGCAGTCAGTGTGGCCAAGCGACGCTCTAAGGCTAGGTAGACAGGAAGGCCAACGAGACCACAACCCTGCGCAAGGAGAAATACGTGGGTTCAAATCATGACCATGGCAGCGCTGCAGTACGCGAGGGGCATCAGAAGAAGCTAATCATGGCGCTCGGCTTGACTGGCAGCTTCATGATTGCAGAAGTGATCGGTGCGTGGATTACCGGCAGCCTGGCGCTGCTGTCGGACGCATCTCACATGTTCACAGATACTGCCGCCTTGGCGATCTCACTGATTGCACTTCAGATAGCCAAGCGGCCGGCGGATCAGAAAAGAACCTTCGGCTATGCGCGCCTGGAAATTCTGGCTTCGACGTTCAACGCCGTGCTGCTCTTCCTGGTGGCGATGTACATCTTGTATGAGGCCTACCAGCGCTTCTTCATGCCGGCGGAGATCGCTACCGGAGCGATGATGTGGATCGCAATCGCCGGCCTGATCATCAACCTAATTTCGATGCGCCTTCTGGCATCTGCGAGCAACGAAAGCCTCAACGTCAAAGGAGCCTACCTCGAAGTTTGGAGCGACATGCTCGGCTCGCTTGGCGTAATCATCGCGGCACTTATCATCCGCTTCACCGGCTGGACCTGGGTCGACACGATTGTCGCTGTGGCGATCGGCCTTTGGGTTCTGCCGCGGACGTGGCAGTTGCTTCGCGAAAGCCTGGGGATCCTCATGGAGGGTGTCCCGAGGGGGCTCGACGTTACGGCAATCGAGGCCACCATCCTCGGAGTAGATGGCGTGACGGACGTTCATGACTTGCACGTGTGGGCTGTCAGCAGTGGCAGTAACGTGATGACGTCGCACGTAGTGGTTCGGGATTCTGCAGATGGGGATGCTGTGTTGGCGGCCGTCGTGGATGCTGTCAGCGATGCATTCGAAATCCATCACTGCACCATCCAGATCGAGCGGGCAGCTTTCCACGAGAGCGTTCCCTCACCCTCGCACTGACCGATCGGTAAACACCATGCAAACACATCACCCTCCTGGCTGAGGGTGATGTTGCAAAAAAAATGCGGTGAGGGATGCCGTAAACGGCAGGAGCGCTTCAAGGGGGTTGGTGAATGGCTTCGCCTGCCCTCGTCAACAACCTCCAGAAGGCTCAGCGATGGCCTGGATCATCACGAAGTACCTACTCACTGCCGGTATAGTGATTCTCGTGTCAGAGCTGGCGAAACGCAGCGACAAGCTGGGCGGCTTGGTCGCCGCCCTACCCTTGGTCACGGTCGTGACGTTGGTCTGGCTCTATTTAGAGAACCAGAGCATGGAGAAGATCTCCAACCATGCTTGGTACACGTTCTGGTACGTGCTTCCGACCCTGCCGATGTTTATTGCTTTTCCATTGCTGCTACCTAAGCTCGGCTTTTGGCCGACACTGATCAGCAGCATCCTCATCACAATGGCCAGCTTCGGAGGCTTCGCCATACTGCTGCGCCGGTTCGGCATTGAGCTTCTATGATCCGGTGGCCGCAGGGATCATCTTGATGAGTCTTAACGGCTATTAACACACTCGCCCTTCACCAGGTAGCGAACCATGTGCAGTTCGCCTTTCGAGTCTTCGTAGGTCATCATGCTTCTTACATTACCGCAGTACCGCACATTGGGTGATACATACACCAACTTACCAACGTCCAGGTCCATGCCATAGGCGTAGTCTTCTAGTTGAGGCATGGGCTTTTTTACGCGTTGAGCATAATCCGCTGTAGCCTCTCTAGCAGTACGCTCGATGTGTTTATTGATCTCCATACCGCTTTGGGCATTGGCTGTTAGTGATGTAAAGAGCATAAACACGGCGATCGCTGATACAGTAGTGTTCATAAGAAGTCCCTTAATAAAAAAGCGCCCGTAGGGGGGCGCTAAAATTCACCTACCAAAGGAGCGTATGGTTTACAGGTGAATGCACTGGCGCGAACAACTGCTCGGTGCTCTTGCCAAGCTGCTTTGAAATGAGACAATTTCCAAAGCAGCGATGCCTCTTCCGCTGCCCTTAAACTAGCAAAGGAGGCTAACACCAAGATGATCGTGCAATTACAATTTGGACATGTAATAGATTGTAAGATAATTATTCGAGAGAATATCGAGCCGCCACGTGAACTAATTTGCAGAAAGGCGCTGCGGTTTGCGGCCGTGCATGGGGTCTGCCTGCGTGGCGCCCTCGATCCAAGGCCAGTACCAGTCCTTGCAAGCTAACGACCGAAATGCTGCCTGTCCTGGCCGATTCCACCTGCCAGGCGAATCTGTCATACACCGCCGCAGGCCCCAGAATCCGCTATGCTTAGGGGTGGAGCCTGCATGACTGTCAGAAATCTTGCGGCTACATTACAAATTTGTAGGATTTCGCCGCGGCCAGCTTCTTCGCGTTAAGATTCAAGCGTCCTCAGGTGACCCGGCGTATGGACAGAGGTAGCGACTACCACATGCCATACCCTCAGCCAAACTTTCGAACAGCCTGCAACCATAATCTTGGCGGATTAGGCCAACTCCTTCCTCACACCTTGAGATAAGTTATGCGCGTTCTAGTTGTGGAAGACGAAATTAAAACTGCCGAATATCTTCAGCAGGGCCTATCCGAAAGCGGGTATGTCGTAGATATCGTGCACAACGGTGTAGATGCTCTGCACTTGTTCAACACTAATGTCTATTCGTTGGTCCTCCTGGACGTGAACCTCCCGGGTATCGACGGCTGGGACCTGCTGGAAACCATCCGTAAGACCAGCCGGGTCCGCATCATCATGCTGACCGCCCGCGGACGCATCAATGACAAGCTCAAGGGCTTGGACGGCGGCGCGGATGACTACCTTGTGAAGCCATTCGAATTCCCTGAGCTGCTTGCTCGCATCCGTTCGCTGCAACGCCGTGGTGATGAGTTAGTCGAGAAGAGCTCGCTGAAAATTGCCGATCTGGAACTCGACTCCGTCCGCCATCGCGTCTTCCGCGGTGGCACACGCATCGATCTCACCACCAAGGAATTTGCGCTTCTGCACCTGCTCATGAGCCGAACGGGCGAAGCGCTGACTCGCTCTCAGATCATCTCGTTGGTCTGGGATATGAATTTCGATTGCGACACCAATGTCATCGATGTAGCCATCCGGCGCTTGCGCTCGAAGATCGATGACCCGTTTGAAACCAAGCTCATTCACACGCTTCGTGGCGTTGGGTACGTTTTTGAGGAACGCGCATGAGGCCATTCAGCCTGGCTGCAAAGCTGGGGTTAAAAGTTGGGTTGATGAGCGCAGCGTTGCTGCTTCTGTTCGCCACCTTTGGCTATCTGATGGTAGGCAAGGCTCTGGAAAGAAATGCCAGAGCAGACCTGGAAGTAAAGATGGCGGGGATGGCTCACAACCTGTCCACCATCCCGGACATCTCCGGCGTCAACGCGGATGCGCATCAGCTTGTCGATTTGGTCATGGGCCACAACAACCTGTATGTGAGCATATTCGATACCTCACAGAATCAGACTCCCCTGCTCTCGATTGGCTCGAAACAGGTCAATCTGGAGGTGCACAAGTTTCAGCCGGCGGCCCAGCCCAAAGAGCACGAATGGCGTGATACGCAGGACCGTCCTCTGCTGAGTGCTTCTCGAATCATGCGTTTGGGCGATGGAACAGAGGTCAGCGTCTATATGACCATGGACCAGTCATCCAGTGAGGCGCTGCTCGATGCGTTGCTGACCTGGGCCTTGATGATGTCCCCCGTCATCCTCGCACTGATCTTGGCCATTGGCTGGTGGACTGTGCGCAGAGGCCTGCTACCACTGACCAAGTTCCTCAAGATCGCCTCGAAAATCTCAACCGAGAGCCTCGACCATCGCCTTCCAACTGATGGGATGCCGGCAGAACTCAAAATGCTCGCCGACGGCATCAACATCATGCTGGCTCGCCTGGATGATGGGGTTCAGCAGCTCTCGCAGTTTTCTGACGACCTTGCTCACGAACTTCGAGCACCGCTTTCCAACCTGATGGGCAAGGCCCAGGTTGCCTTGACCAGAGAACGATCGCTTTCCGAGTACCGGGAGGTTCTGGAGTCGTGCACAGAAGAGCTGGACCGCATGAGCCGCATGGTTTCCGACATGCTGTTCTTGGCCCAGGTCAGTCATCCAGCATCAATGGTGGAGTTCGAATCCGTCTCCTTGGTCGACGAGGTTCAGCGAGTGTGCGATCTCTTCAGCATTTCAGCAGAAGAAGGCGAGATTCAGCTGCAGATCTCCGGCAGTGATGACGTGGTGCGCGGGAATCGCCTGATGGTTCAACGTGCCGTCTCGAATCTGGTCTCGAACGCGATCCGTTACTGCCCTCGCGGCCGCACGGTCTACGTTAAGGTGCAGCATAGTGCGAGCGGTACGACGTTGAGTGTCGGCAACCCCGGCCGTGGTATTGCCAAGGAACACCACGCGCACTTGTTTGAGCGGTTCTACCGTGTGGACAAGAGCCGAGCACGGAGCGAAGGCGGTACCGGTCTTGGCTTGGCCATTGTGCAGTCGATCATGAGTCTGCACCAGGGATCGGCGAGCGTGGAGGTGACCGAAGAAAACTTCACCTGGTTCCACCTTCACTTTCCGGAAGCCCAGCAAATGCAGCCGGCAATGACCGCCGCTTAAATTGCGCAGACACGATTAGGCCCGTCAATCGACGGGCCTTTTGTTTGCCTCAATGCATCAGTGCCGAAGGACCACAGGGTCCATGGGCGACCGCAGAATCACCGACTTAATAATCTTCTGTTCGTCAGGATTGGCGTTTTTCCACAGGTGTGAGAAGTACTGAGCATTCACTTTCTCTTGAGCACTTACGCTGCCGGCGGCATCGATCAGGCGCATGGTCGAGTAGACACAGATCAGCGCCAGAATGAAGAACGCCGTGGCGACCACCATCACATAACGCTTGGCCAGCACCGGTGCCCGCTTGAGCTCCTGGATAGAGGCGTCCGCCGCCTTTGTCGCTGCTGTAAGCTCCGAGATCAGTGGCTGGATGGCGGTGTCGACTCCGCGGCATGCAGCTGAATACGCTGATGCAGCGGCGCGCAAGGCAACCTCCTCCGCGTTCGACCAAGCCTTCTCCGCCTTTCGCACCTCCTCCTGAATCTGCCGGCCGACAGCGTCCACCTGCTCCACCAGTTCGTTCGACCTCTCCAGAACAGCGCTGGAGGTGCGCGTCTGCGAGGTCAGCTCATCGAGCTGGACAGTGAGTTTTTCAGTGCAGCGGCGAAAGTCACCGATAGCAACTGCCCAGGGCTCTATGTCATTCATGGCTATCTCCTAGGGCGGCCAACAACGCCGCGCTGAATTAACGCGCTAGATATCAAAATTGTAATTTAAGAGAAAATTCGAAGTCGCCCTCGACAGTGCCGAGATAGACATGATCCTTCCAGATTTGAAGATTTAACGCATCCTATCTGCAGCCAAAATTACGGAATTGTAATTATTGACTCACCTTGTCGTTAGCTTCGCGTTCCTAAACTACAAACCAACAAAGGCCGCTAATCAGGTTGGCCTAGTATGAACCGAGGTTCACAATGAAATTTGTCAAATCTATCGCTATTGGCAGCCTGCTGCTGGGTCTCATGGGTACCGCTTACGCTGAAGGCGGCTTCGAGCGAACGAAACAGTTCAACGAGAACTTCCGAACCGAACAGGCTCGCCTATGGAGCGATGACTCTTCGGACCAGAACAAACAACAAGTCGCTCAAGAGCAAAAGAAAGAAAGCAAGGATGGTAAGGAACAAGCCGACAATTAATCGGCGGTTAAATAGGACTTCAAATGACGAAAGAAATCGACAAAAAAGCCAGGGTAAAACCTGGCTTTTTTGTGCTTGGAATTTAGCCTTCGTTCTTGCGAGGCGTTTCCGCATTGCTTTCTCCGGCCAGACCCTCGGCACCTTGTGCGGGGCGTTTCCAATGGCACAGCAGGAGCTGGCTGGCGTTCGCTTCGGTGATCGATGTGCAAGCTAGATCAGCGGGCAGACCATCCTTGCTGTCTCGCAAGCGCCTGGACAGATAGAACGAGCCATCCCGCGGCCACTTGGCAGGATCCTTGATGTTCTCGGACTTCCCGCTGCTGTAAAACTCCGACGAGTATGAGCGGCGGCCAGGATAGATCAGGGGAGCGGAATGAGCAGACTGCACATTGAGCCAGGCTTGAACCACATCCCGCTGATTCTGAGGGCGCTCCTCTAGTACCCCGGCGTAGATGATGCCCGCACCGATGATTGGCAACACCAATGCGCTCGCAGCGGCAGCCCAGGTGGTCTTCGGGCCAACTTCGCTGACCCGTGCAGACAGCAGCAATGCCCACGCTGGCAGCGCGGGTAGCAGGTAGGTCCACAGAATGTTGCCTGCAAATGTGAAGAAGACCGGTGTCGCCAAGGCCCACAGCCAGAGGTAGGCTTTGAAGCGCTGCATCGATCCACGCTTGCGGATCAACAGTGGTAGAAACAAGGCCCATGGCAGTAGCGACAATCCGAGCTGGATCCAGATGCTGCCGTACGGCTTGGCATGAGCACTACCATAGAGGTCCCCTGCCCAGTTACTGACGACGTAGCGGCTCCAGTGCTCACCAACGAAGAAGTACTCCATGAAGCCGGGCGTTTTCATCTCGGCCGCGACATACCATGGCACGGATATACCGAACATGAGTACAAGGCCGCTAATCCAGGGAAGCCTCAGTACCCGTCCCCATTCCTTGTAGATAACGAACCAGGCGAATGCCGGCGCCCCCATAAGCACCAGGGTCAGCGGCCCTTTGGCAAGCAAGCCCAGCCCGAGACCTGCGAACATCAGGTAGGCATCCGCCTTGCTGGCGCACTTCATCCAACGCCAGAAACCGTAGCTGGCCAGCAGAATCGAGAACGACAAAACAGGGTCAGTCAGCACAACACCGCTGGAGACCAGGCCAAGTGTGGTGCTGGAAAAAATAATGGCAGCCCAGATGCCGGCGTTACGAGAAATCTGCTGCGTGCCGAGTTTGATGATGATGAAACAGCTTGCCAGGTGGAGTAGCCACGCTGGGAAGCGCGCAGCGAACTCGTTAACGCCGAAGACCGTCATGCTCGCGGCCTGGGTCCAGAAGGACAACGGAGGCTTGCCCCAGAACGGTACCCCGTAGTCGAACATGGGCGTGATCCAGTCATTCAACTCGACCATCTTGCGAGCCATTTCAGCGTAACGGGCCTCAGATGTGTCCATCAGCGGGTAGATGCCCAGCCCCACCAAACGCAATAGCAAAATCGAACCCAGGACCCACCACAGCGTCCTCTCGTTCTTCAGGTTCAGCATTTCTTACCCTCGATCGAAGCCATCGAAGGGTGGAGTGACACGGGATCTGCCTTGTTGCTGTGCTTCAGGAAATAGAGAGGCCGGCGCTTCACTTCCGCGAGTGTCACGCCCAGGTACTCCCCCACCATGGCGACACCGACGCACATGAATGAAGCCATTCCGACGATCAGGTGATGGATGTCGAAACTGCCTGCCACAAGCGACGCAAGCATGTAGCAGATGCTGGAGACGAAAAGACCGAAACTGATGAGGCTGAAAATGCGCAGTGGTTTGCGAGAGAAGCTGACGATGCTCTCGATGGCCAGATTGAACAGGCCAGCTGCATTCCATTTGGTGCTCCCGGCATGGCGAACAGTGCGATTGTAGGGCAGTTCGATGGTACGAAAGCCTACCCAGCCGATCATGCCTTTGAGAATCCTGGAGCGTTCATCCAGGGCCCGCAGGGCTGCCAGCGGCGCAGGCCCAATCAATCGGAAATCGCTGACATCGGCCGGCATGTCCACCTTCTCCACCAGGCGCTGCATGACCCAGTAGTAAGCCCGGGCACTCATGCGCTTGAACCACGAATCACCGATTCTCAGGTTGCGCTGCATGTTCACCACGTCGTAGCCGCGTTGCCAGTAGTCCACCATGGCCGCGATGAGCTCTGGTGGATCCTGCAGGTCGACATCAATGAAGATCAGCGCACTGCCACGGGCATGGTCTATCCCGGCGCTCAGTGCAGCCTCTTTGCCGAAGTTGCGACTCAGGGACAGGCAACGTACAGATGACCCATCCTGATAGTGGCGAAGAATGTCGGCCGTCCGGTCATTACTGCCGTCGTCGACATAGAGGATTTCGCAGGAGACGGGTAAGCGCTTCACCACGCGGGTGATTCGCTGGTGGAACTCGGGGATGGTTTCCTCTTCCTGGAAGCAAGGGACCACGATGGTTAACAAGGGATCAGGGCGCTCGGGAAAGCGATGTAATGTCTGCATGATTGAATGTCCAAAAACGATGTGCAATGAATCCAAGTGCAGTGAGGCTTAAGGTCACTACGACTTGGGAGATGAGCGGTGACAGATTCGACTTGATGAGGAACCACATACCCACGCCATTGCCGAAGTTTGTGGTTAACGCGACCAGTGCAAACCTGACAGGCTGAAACTTACGAGAGCCATCTGCCACAAAACAGAGCGCCCTATTTCCAATGAAGCTCGCGATTGCGCCAACCATGCCGCCACAGATACTGGCCAGTAACGGAGTAACGAATTCTGTCGTAACCAGCAATAGGAACACCGCATAATGGACTCCCGTTGCTATGAAGCCGATCCCCAGATAACGAATCAGTAAGGTAGTAAGAGGTGGGGTTTGATTTTCCATGCCCAAAGCCTATGGAGGCAAAGGTGAAAAAATAGTGAACTAAATGTAAATGCGTAATTAGCCGAATCTATATATGGTAAGTAACAAGTCGGCGCACTAGGCTAGCACGCTACAATATCAGAGGGATTGCCTGAAAATTACGCTTTCGAAATAAAAGCCTTCCGATAACGCATGCATGACCCGTGGATTACAATGTTGACAAGATAAGGAAACACCGGGTGGCATTGAGATAGATTCCCCGAATTAAGGGGGACCTAATGGTTACACAAAATGAAACATATACAAGCACCGTTGTTCCTTACAGCCCTGACATATTGGATGATTTGCCAATTGATGATCAGCTGGCCGTAGAGTTTTTCGCAACAGCACGTTGTGCCAGTTTCAAACAGGCTGCCCGAGGGCTCAATGTGCCAGTGGTAGGCCTGCGGAAACGCTTGGAGAAACTGGAAGAGCACATTGGTGCTCCCGTGTTTGTCTACAAACACAACAAGCTTGCCCTGACCCGCACAGGCGAGAGGGTCAGCCATTACCTGTGCCAGCTCTTCGGCCCAGACGGCCTTGGCAAGTCCGGTGAAAAGGAAGTCCCCAGGCTTACCATCGCGATCACAGAGCCAGTGCTGAACGACATCGTAAACCGCGATCTAGTCGCCTACGTGCGTGATCATGCCGAAATGCAGCTGGAAATCCATTCAGAATGCACAACGCAGATGCTTTCTGAGTGTGAAGTCGATGTGGGTATCGCTTTGGTGAGCCCAGATGATAAAGGCGCGCTTGATCGCCATCCTACGTATAGGTTTGAACGGCTTGGCCGGATTGGGCACGCCCTGTTCATTTCCAGCCGCTATTCAAGAAGCGTCACCCTTCCAGTGGAGAGCTTGGATTTGCACAACTTCATGCTCGTTGTCCCTTGGGATGAAGAGATCTTGGCGGGCTCACGAAAGTGGGCATCGATAATGGCTGAGCATCAGGGCGGTACCACTCGGGTCAAGAGCTACAACCTATCACGAGGCCTTGTCGTTGGCGGTGCGTGTATTGGAGTGCTGCCCGACTACAGCCGAAAACTGGAGAGAAATATCCTACCCGTGCCGGGTTTCCTGGACGACCTGGAGGAGAAAGATGTCTATCTTGTTATCAAAACGAAGCTTGTCCGCAATCCGCAGGTTTTGGAAATTCGAAGATTGATCAAGAAGAGCTTCTTTGATAAGAAGGACTGGCTTGTTCGGTAACAGTTTTGTTAGGTTTGAAACTCCTCCGTTAACACTACAGAAACACAACTGTCATATTCGCTTGCAACCTAGTCAGAGTGCTTAGAACAAAGGCATCTTGTTACAGCAGGTGACAACCGTGGCCTGCTCCCATCTGCAAGATAAATTTAGGCCGGCGCAGGGCGAAATATAACGTCGGTAGCTAAGCACTTAACATACGAGAGGCAAGCAATGATCCGTTCTTCGAACATGCGGGAAAAGCTGTTGGCTGCCGCAATAATAGGCACATTTTCCTCGCAAGCATTCTCCGGAACAGTAACCACTGACGGAGCTGACATCGTTCTGAAGACCAAGGGCGGTCTTGAAGTATCGACTTCTGACAAGGAATTCAGTTTCAAACTGGGCGGCCGAGTTCAGGCCGACTACGGCCGTTTCGATGGTGTCTTCACCAAGAATGGCGATACCGCTGACGCAGGCTACTTCCGTCGCGCCTACCTTGAGCTCGGTGGCGTGCTGTACCGCGACTGGAAGTATCAGCTCAACTACGACCTTTCCCGCAACACGGGCAACGACTCCGACGGCTACTTCGACGAAGCCAGCCTGACCTACACGGGTTTCAAGCCGGTGCAACTGCGCTTTGGCCGTTTCTACACCGACTTCGGTCTTGAGAAAGCCACCAGTTCGAAGTGGACCACCGCCATGGAGCGGAACCTCTCGTACGACCTGGCGGACTGGATCAACGACAACGCCGGCATGGGTGTTCAAGCCACCAGCACCATCGCTGACATGGCTTATGTTTCCGGTAGCGTTTTCAGCGAAACCAATAACAACTCGGATGGCGACAGCACCAAGCGCTACAACGTACGTGGCGTGTTCGCACCGCTGCACAGTGATGGCAACGTCCTGCACGTCGGTGCTCAGTACGCTTACCGCGACCTCAAAAACAGTGCGGTCGATACCCGGATTCGTTCGCGTCTGGGCGTCCGCGGTGTAGATACCAATGGCGGCGGCGATGCCGGCACCAACGGCAACCGCATGCTGTTTGGCGGTGCTGCTGCACAAGATGGCCTGTGGAAGGACGACTCGGTCTGGGGTCTCGAAGGTGCCTGGGCCACCGGCCCGTTCTCGGTTCAAGCGGAATACCTTCGCCGCAAGCTGAAAGCTGACCAGGCCAACAACGACATGAAGGCCTCCGGTTACTACGCCCAGATGGCTTACACCCTGACCGGCGAGCCGCGTATCTACAAGCTCGATGGTGCCAAGTTCGACACTATCAAACCAGAGAACAAGGAACTGGGGGCCTGGGAAGTCTTCTACCGCTTTGACGATATCAAGGTCGAAGACGGCAACCTGGTCACCGCGGCGGACCAATCGAACGAGCGCAAGGCCAAGAGCCACACGGTGGGTGTGAACTGGTACGTCAACGAGGCGGTGAAAGTCAGTGCCAACTACATCAACGTGCGCACCGACAACAACGAGAACACCGTGGGCGACGACAGCGGCAATGCCATCGTGACCCGCCTGCAATACGTCTTCTGATCCCTCTCATCAGTCTGACGTGAGAAAGCCGGAAGCGCTCAACGTGCTTCCGGCTTTCCTGTTTCTGGAGGTGATCAAGCATGGAGCGCCCTCCTCCTACCTGCTTTCGCTTACCGATGACCGCTCTTGCCAAAGCTCGGCGAATCTGATGTGATTGCCGCGTCGGGCTTTGCATGGTGGCCGTGCAAGCAAATCAAACCTGACTCCTATTCATGATTGAACCTGATTCGACGTCCAGCTTCGCGTCTAACGGCCCTACAAGCGCAGCTACCCCAACGTCGCTCATTAGGGGATAGTCATGCCTGCAAAAAAGCTGCTTCAACCTCTCGCTGCTCAGCTGCACGCCTCGTTCTCGGCTTCTGGCCGCCCGTACTCTCATCTGCACCTCCACCAGCTGTTCCACGCGGCCATCGGCTCCGTTGCACCGCAAGTTGCCATCCAAGACAAGCTGCCAATTCAGGTCTGTCGTGACAACGAGACACGGCAGTACAACCTCTACGCGGCGGTCGAGCGGGCGAAAACGTGCTTAGGATTGACCGATCTTCAAGCAGTCGGTGTGGCTGAAGAAGTCATTGAGGTGCTACGAACTGCGGGAATCGGCGTGAACCAGGTTCGCCTGCTCCTTGACCCCTCCTTCAGCTCGAAGACTCGCAAAAAGGCCTTCAAGGCTCTCTGCAAGAACCTGGATCTGAACGAGCTAGGCGATCGCTTCGTCCCCAAGACTGCCACGTTGGCCATCGCTGCTGGTATTGCGCCGCCTCCCAAAATGTCGTGGAAGGATCGCTTCGCCCTGGCTGCAAATTCCCCCATGCGGGGGCCAAGCGAGCTCATCAGCATGGTCAACCGGGATGAGTGTTATCTGTGGGTATTCCCACCGACTGACCATCATGCGACGGCTCCAGCGACGCATGACCGTTTCTTTGGTGAAAAGACCCACCCGAGCGCAGAAATGGGCATGGGGTTCAGCATCATCGATTCCGGCTGGACCCGCCCCAAGTACCCGCTATCCAGGCAGTCACAAGAGACCTTCATCCAGTATTCGCTTTCTGCGCCGATGTGGTCCTGGCGCGCACAAAGTGACACCTGGCGCCTGGGAAACATCCTGCGTTCAAGAATCCTTGACGGGGCTCCTTGGCATAACGAGCCTCTGAGTGACGTGCTTCCGAGCGGCCTTAAATCCCTGCCCCGGATCTATGGGTGCGAAACCTGCCGAACGCTGTTCATTGAGAATCACAGCGACTACCCGGATGTACCCACTCAGTGCCAATGCGGTGAGGCGAGCAGCACGGGTGACCAAAACGAGTCATCTGCTCTCAATAGCTGATTTTCCTTACGGTGGCGGGCTGAGCCCCCCGTTAGGGATTGGCTATGGGAGCGGGATTCGCTCACCCCAAACCTGAAGGCGCCGCCACCTAACCGAGCGATATGAGCTGAATGCTCGCGGAGTAGATATGCAAAAGAGTAAAAACAAACAGGACACCCTGGCGGCGATCAATGCGCTTGTCGAGATTGCGTATGATCAGGGATTTGCGGACGGACACGGAGTCGGCAATCAAGTCGGTTTCGTAGCCGGTGTCATGAGCCTCAAAGCTGCATTGGCCTGCGGCTTACGGCATGGCTCACCTGAGTGCGGAAAGGCCCTTGAAAGCCTCAAGCGCATCGGGATCGACGAGTGAGAGAAAAGTACGGGTCGTGCGCTGATCGCGCACGACCCGTACTTCTACTTCAGGTCATTTCCCTGCTTAGCTTCATGATTGAAGCTCAGGGATCAGGTGCTTCTGCGGTAGGCCAACAGGCGCAAGGCGTTGAAGACGACCAACAGTGTGGAGCCCTCATGGATCGCAACAGCGGCACCAATGCTCAAGCCCATGATGGTGGACGGAACCAGGATGGCCACAATCCCCAAGCTGACGAACAGATTCTGGTGGATGATCGATCGCGTGTGACGGCTCAGCCCCACCGCAAATGGGAGTTGCCTGATGTCGTCAGCCATAAGCGCGATATCAGCCGTTTCCAGGGCAACATCAGATCCAGCAGCCCCCATTGCGATACCAACGCTCGAACTGGCCATGGCAGGGGCATCATTGACGCCGTCACCCACCATGGCCACCTTGGCGCTAAGGCGCAGGTTTTTGATGGCCTTGACCTTGTCTTCCGGCATCAGGTCTCCCCACGCTTCATCTAAGCCAACTTGTTTGGCTACAGCCTCTGCAACGCGGTTGTGGTCTCCAGAAATCATGACCATGCGTTCGATGCCCATCTCTCTAAGCTTCTGGAGTGCCTCTTTGGCCCCCTCCCGGGGTGTGTCCAATAGCCCGATAGCGCCCAGATCCTTGTCAGCACGCCGTACCACCATGGTGGTACGGCCTGACTGACGTAGACGCTCCGCAGCCTCCAGGGCTGCCTTGCTGAGTGCGGGAATACCATTGGTACCGAACATCTCGACCTTGCCAATCCAGACGAACTGCCCATCAAGCTCAGCACGCACGCCGCGGCCAATCATGTTGCTCATGTTCTTGGCTTGGAATCGGCACCGTGTGCCAATCATCTCTTCACCGTCACGCACAATTGCCGCAGCCAGCGGATGGTCGCTCATCGACTCCACAGCGATGGCGACGTTTAGCAGATCCTCGATCTGCGTGCCGCCTATGGGTATTACATCGGTGATACGTGGGCGCCCTTCGGTCAGGGTACCGGTCTTGTCGAATGCCATGGCATTCAATGATCCAAGCTCTTCAAGTGGCGCACCGCCCTTGATCAGCACGCCACCTCGGGCTGCCCTGGCGATGCCAGAGAGAATGGCGCTTGGTGTAGCGATCGCGAGCGCGCAGGGGCTGGCTGCAACCAGTACGGCCATCGCCCGGTAGAACGAGTCACGGAACGGCTCGTCAAGGAAAATGCCGGCAAATAGCAGCCCGACTACCAGCAGTAAAACCAACGGGACGAATATGCGTTGGAAGCGGTCCGTGAATCGCTGGGTCGGTGACTTCCTGACTTCGGCTTCACTGACCATCTTGATGACCCGCGCCAAGGTACTCTCCGTAGAGCGCCGGGTTACCTCAACCTCGATGAGCGTTTCGCCATTGATGGTACCGGCGAAGACTTTCGAGGCTGCATCCACTGCATCTGGCTTGCTGCGTGCGAGTTCGGCATCAGGAACAGGTTGCTTGTCCACGGGGACGCTCTCACCGGTTACTGGCGCCTGGTTGATACTTGAGGAGCCTACGACTACAAAACCATCGGCCGGCAGGCGGTCATTGGGGCGCACGATGACAACGTCACCGGGAACCAGCAGCTCCACGGGCATCTCCACCGTGCCATTTGCTCTGCGTACGATCGCGGTGGCTGGTGCGAGCTTGGACAGTGCCTCAATCGCTTTCTTGGCCCGCCCCATCGCGTAGCTTTCAAGGGAATGCCCCAGACTGAACAGGAACAGCAGCAGAGCCCCCTCCGCCCAGGCGCCGATGCTCGCGGCACCGACTGCGGCGAGAAGCATCAGCGAGTCGATCTCGAAGCGTTTCTGACGGATGTTGGTAACCGCTTCCTTAGTGGTGAACCATCCACCGAACACGTAGGCCGACACGTACAGAATCAGAGGCAGACGATCAATCAGGCCAAGTTTTCCTGCGAGAGCTCCGGCACCCAGGAGAGCACCACAGATCAGCGCGAAAATCAGCTCTGTGTTCATTCCAAAAATGCCGCCATGCTCATGGCTATGACCTTCATGCCCGGCTTGGTCATCAGGGCGTTCAAGCAAACTCTTCATAACTCGTCCCTTCTGGGGTCAAGGCTTCCAATTGCCCTCTGCAGTTGGGGAGCCGTCTCTGTTGGTTGGCTAAGATCTATTGCACGGTTTGCCCGAGCCCAGGCGTTAACATTTCGAAGCTATGGGGTATCGGGCGTAATAAAAAATGCCAGGCACTGCCTGGCATTTATGAATTCTCTAATTGTTCTGTTCAAATCGTTTACTACTTGTTGTTGATGCATTGCGAATACATCGAGTAACGAACAGTCTTGAGCGTGCCCTGGGAGTCCTCGAAGGTCATCAACCGTGGATAGACCTGGCAGGTACGGGGGTCCTGCGACTGACGTACGAATTTCGCAACGTCTATCTTCATGCCATATTTGTAATCCTGAATCTCTGGCATTGGCTTGCCATTTTTCTCCGCGTACTTGGCCACTGCGGTCTGGTGTTCCTTGGTGTATTGAAGCTGCTTGCTCTCGGAGAAAGTGTTGGCCTGCGAAGCCACCGAGAAAACAACAAGTGCAGCAGCGATAATTAGCTTTTTCATAAAACCCTCTCAATTTCAAAACTTCTCGGGCGTAACCTTAGCAATGCATAGGCATCACCGGCATGACGAGAAACTTACAATTTTGAAAGGTAAGTGCATCTACTTCACTTTAAACAAAAAAGCCCACAACACGTGTTGTGGGCTTCTCTTTAGCGGAGGCTGTTAGCTAACCACTTCGGCCTCGTCGCCGTCTTCATCCTTGCGGTGTGCCCAGTGATACAGGGCAGGCAGTACCAGCAAGGTCAGTGCGGTGGAGGACAGGATCCCGCCAATCACCACCGTCGCCAATGGCCGCTGAACTTCGGCACCGGTGCCGGTGGCCAAAGCCATCGGGATGAAGCCCAGGGACGCTACCAAGGCTGTCATCAGAACAGGTCGCAGACGGGTCAATGCACCTTCATCGACTGCCTGTCTGAGCGTTCGTCCCTCCTCCCTTAGCCCGCGGATGAAGGCAATCATCACCAGGCCGTTCAGTACTGCAACGCCGGACAGTGCAATGAAGCCGACACCTGCCGAGATCGACAGTGGGATGTCCCGCAGCCACAACGCCACAACACCACCGGTGAGTGCGAATGGAATACCGGTGAAGACCAGCATGCCGTCCTTCAGGTTGTTGAACATCAGGAACAACAAGGTCATGACCAGCAGCAAGGCGACTGGAACAACGATCTGCAGGCGTTTGGCAGCCGACTGCAGCTGCTCGAACTGGCCCCCCCAAGTCGTCCAGTAGCCCGCAGGGATTTGCACCTTCTTGTCCAGCGATGCGGTCGCCTCCTCAACGAAGGACCCCAGATCGCGGCCTCGAACGTTGGCGCTGACGATAACCAGACGTTTGCCGTTCTCGCGGCTGATTTGGTTCGGGCCCAGTTGCAGGTCCAGATTGGCGACCTGGGACAGCGGGATGAAGCCGATCTGATTGGCACCCTGTGCCGCATTGGCAGGTACCGGGATCAGCAAGCTGGACATACCCGCTACGTCGGTGCGAACGGTCTCTGGTAGGCGTACTACCATGTCGAACCGACGGTCGCCCTCATACAGCGTGCCGGCCTGACGGCCACCCACGGCGATAGCGATCGAGTTCTGAACATCCGCGATGTTCAGGCCGTAGCGTGCTGCTTTTTCGCGGTCAATGTTGATGGTCAGCACCGGCAGGCCGGATGTCTGCTCAACTTTCACTTCCGATGAGCCCGGGACCGCTTTGAGCGCTGCCGCGATCTTGTTGGCGGTGTTGTTGAGCACGTCCATGTCATCGCCGAAGACTTTCACAGCGACGTCACTACGCACGCCCGAAATCAGCTCGTTGAAACGCAGTTGGATTGGCTGCGACAACTCGTAGTTGCTTCCTGGAACACCCGCTGCGGCCTTCTGCACTTCAGCAATCAGCTCATCACGAGGCTTCTTCGGGTTAGGCCACTGATCCTGAGGCTTGAGCATGATGTAGGCGTCAGAGGCGTTCGGCGGCATCGGGTCAGATGCAATTTCTGCGGTACCCGAGCGTGCGAACATCCGCTCAACTTCAGGCACCTGCGCAATCACCGCTTTCTCCAGACGCTGCTGCATCTCGACAGATTGAGTGAGGCTCGTTCCAGGCACACGCATGGCCTGCATCGCAAAGTCACCCTCACTGAGGCTTGGGATGAACTCGCTACCCATACGACTTGCCAGCAAACCACTGAGCACGACCAAGGCTACTGCGGCCGAGAAAGCGATGTTCCGATGTCCCAGCACCCATTGCAGAACCGGTTCATAGCGCAGTCGAGCTGTGCGCATGACCACGCCTTCCTCTTCCTTCACCTTGCCAGTGACGAACATGGCAATAGCTGCAGGAACAAAGGTAACGGACAGGACCATTGCACCCAGCAGCGCCATCACAACGGTGAAGGCCATCGGGTGGAACATTTTGCCTTCGACGCCGGTGAGGGCGAAGATCGGCAGGTACACCACCATGATGATCAGCTGACCGAAGATCAGCGGCCGGCGAGCTTCTCGCGCCGCGGCAAAGACCTCGTGGAAGCGTTCGGTTTTGGTGAGCATGCGGCCATGCTTATGTTGCGCATGAGCCAGTCGACGGATCGCGTTTTCTACAATAACCACGGCACCGTCGACGATGATGCCGAAGTCGAGTGCCCCCAAACTCATTAAGTTGGCACTGACCTTGTTGTTGAACATGCCTGTGAAGGTGAACAGCATGGACAGCGGAATCACCATCGCGGTGATCAGAGCCGCACGGATGTTGCCGAGGAACAGGAACAGAATGGCGATAACCAGGATCGCGCCTTCCACCAGGTTCTTCTTCACCGTCGCGATGGCTTTTTCAACCAGGTTGGTACGGTCGTAAACAGTCACAGCCACCACGCCCTTTGGCAGGGTGCGGTTGATGTCCGCCAATTTGGCGGCGACAGCTTGAGATACGGTGCGGCTGTTTTCACCAATCAGCATGAACACGGTACCGAGCACGACTTCGCGGCCGTTCTCAGTAGCAGCACCTGTACGGAGCTCTTTACCGATGCTGACGTCAGCAACGCTGCTGATGCGAATCGGTGCACCATCCACACTGGTGATCACGATGTTGGCGATGTCTTCGATATTGCCTACCTGACCCGGTGCACGGATGAGCAACTGTTCACCATTACGCTCGATGTAGCCGGCACCGACGTTGGCGTTGTTACTTTCCAACGCTGCGACCAGGTCATTGAGTGTCAGCTTGTAGGTAGCCAGGCGCTTTGGATCCGGCGCAACCAGGAACTGCTTGGCATAACCGCCGATGGTATTGATCTCGGCCACACCCGGGACGTTACGCAGCTGAGGCTTGATGATCCAGTCCTGGATCACGCGCAGGTCGGTCGGGGTGTACGGCGTACCGTCCTCTTTGACCGCGCCATCTTCGGCTTCAACAGTCCACAGGAAGATCTCGCCGAGGCCGGTAGATACCGGACCCATGACGGCCTCTACACCTTCTGGCAGCTGTTCCTTCGCAACCTGCAGCCGCTCGTTGATCAACTGGCGGGCAAAGAAGATGTCAGTGCCATCCTTGAAGATCACGGTGACCTGAGACAGGCCAGAGCGAGACAGGGAACGGGTCTGCTGAAGGCCCGGGAGACCGGCCATGGCCGTTTCAACTGGAAACGTGATCCGTTGTTCGGTTTCCAAGGGCGAGTAACCAGGCGCTGCAGTGTTGATCTGCACCTGGACGTTGGTGATATCGGGTACCGCATCGATGGGCAGCTTTTGATAGCTGTAGATACCGATACCCGCCATGATCAGAACGGCGATCATTACTACGATGCGCTGCTCGATGGCGAATCTGATGATACGTTCAAACATGAGAAATCATCCTGTCAGTTCGCATCAGTGACCGTGTTCGGCAGAAGCTTTGCCGAGCTCGGACTTGAGTGTGAAGCTGCCACTGGTTGCTACCTGGGCGCCGGCTTCAATACCGTCGATGATTTCCACGTACCCATTGTCGCGGCGACCCAGTTTTACCGGGCGGGTGTCAAAGCCATCTGGGGTGCGTACGAATACCGAAGGTTTGTCTTCAACGGTCTGCACAGCGTGCTCAGGGACCGCTACGGCAACTCGATCGGTCTGGGAGGTGACCGCAATGTTTACGAACAGGCCTGGACGCCAGGCGCCGTTGGGGTTGGTCAAGGTGACGCGGACAGTAGCTGCACGGTTTTGCTCGCCCAGCAGGCTGCCGACATAACCCACCTTCCCTTCGACCTCGACGTTCATGTCAGGCGAAGAGACTTTCACTGCACGGCCAGTCGTGACCTTGCCCAGATCTGTCGGCGGAACTGCGAAGGTCGCCCAGACCTGATTCAGGTCGGAAAGGATGAAGGCGTTGGTCGCCTCGCTGACGACTTCGCCGACGGTCAGGTGTTTCTCCACTACCACGGCGTCGAAGGGAGCGCGGAGCTCGTAACGATTACCGCCAACGGAGTTAACCGAGGCACCGATTGCGCCGACCTTCTGCTTGGCGTTGGCCAAGGAGATCTCCGCTTCTTGCAGCGCTTGGCGTGCTTGGAGGTAGTCTTGCTCTGCAGAGATCTTGTCCTGCCACAGTTGCTTCTCACGTTCGAAGGTCACACGCGCCAGTTCGACGCGACGCTGTGCGGCCTGTTGTTCGCTGCGCAGGTCAGAGATCTGCTGGCTGGCGATTACCGCGAGGACTTGCCCTTTCTTGACCGTCTCGCCCAGGTTGGCCTGGACAGCCTCAACAACGCCAGGAACACGAGGAACCACGTGGGCAGTACGATCTTCGTCGAAGCGAATTTCGCCAGGGAAGCTCACGACGGTACCGAGGTCACGAGGCGCTGCAGCTTCCAGGGCAACACCAGCGGCCTTGATCTGTTCAGCGCTGAGCGTCAGCTTGCCCTCTTCTTCACCGCCCTCTTCGCTGTGGCCTTCTTCACCATGGCCCTCATCACCTTCCTCTTTGGCGGCAGATGCGGCTTTCTTTTCGTCGCCATGGCCATCGTTAGCGCCATGCTCGGCAGTACTGGCGGCCTGCTGTCCGGAACTGTTGTTCCAGGCAAGGCTGCCAAATCCGAGGGCTGCCACAGCGGCTACCGCGAGGGCGATCTTGCGTTTGTTATCCATTGCTACTCCTGCTGATCGTAGGCACCGGCTTGTTCAAGGCTGTGTGCCGAAGAAAATGTTTGGCCCGTTCAGCGAGTGCCGGCGGTTGAGCCGACTTCGCCATAAACCCTTTCCACCTGCGCACGCGCATTGGTCGCCGCTGCCAACGATTCGAGGTATTGGCCACGAGCGACGATCAAGGTGCGCTGGGCATCCAGCACTTCGATGAAACCGAATTTGCCCATCTCGAAGCCGCGGGTTGCGGTCTCTACGGCTTGTTGGGCTGAAGGCAGAATGGTCTTGTCGTAGGACTCGACCTCCTGCATGGCGGTGGACCATTGGTTCAACGCGGTTTGGGTTTCGGTGCGCAGGCGCAGCTCAACAGCATTGCGCTGGTCCCGGGCCTGATCTGCACGACGAGAAGCGGAAAGAATGTTGCCCTGGTTACGATCGAACAGCGGCAAAGGGATAGACAGGCCCACAGTGTTGACCCGCTCGCGCACAGAGCGGTCGTACTGGCTACCTACACTGACAGTAAGGTTCGGGATACGCTGAGCTTTCTCTGAGCCGAGCGAGGCATCGCTCTTGTCTATCTGCACCACGGCCTGACGCATTTCTGCTGTTTGGTCGAGCTTAGCCAGCAGATCTTCAGTGCGAGGTGGCAAGCCCGGGGAGAGGGTTGGCGATTCGAGTCGATCAAACACGGTGACTGAGCTCCCGGTAATTTGAGCGAGCTGTTGGTAAGCGGTCGCTTTTTCCGTTTCTGCACGTCGAACTTGCAGCTGGGCTTCGGCCAGTTGCACTTGAGCGCGGGTCGCCTCCACTGGGGACGACTTACCTGCGCGAACACGGCCATCGACGATGCGAAGACCGCGCTCAGTCAGTTCGAGAGATTGCTTGGCCAGGTCGAGACCTGTCTGGGCCCGCAACGCGGCGTAAAAGGCTTGGACGACATCTGCACGCAGGCCGTTAACGCGACGGTCTAACTCAAGCTGTGCGGCGGTCTGCCCGTATGTGGCGACGTCAACACGAGCCCCCCGCTTACCGCCCAGCTCAAGGGTCTGGCTGAGAGAGACAGTCGTCTGGCTGGTGTTACGACGGGTGTCTTCCACGTCATACGAGATTGTGGGGTTGGGGATAAGCCCGGCCTGCTTGCGAGCACCATCAGCGATCCCAATTTCTTGCCTGGCCGCGGCCAGGTCTGGGTTGGCATCCATGGCCGTCGAAAGCGCCTGGGGCAAGCTGATGCTTTGGGCAAGGGCTGCAGGCGCCATCAACCCAGAGATGACTGCACAGAGTGCAGCGATCTTCCAGGGCGAGACGGGGGTCTTGGGTAAGACATTGCGGTTATACCGGGGCACTTTGATGGTCCTCGTGCACAAACTTCGATAAAGCTTGGCGAGAACGCCGAAACAGCTGCCAAGCCCCACTTGATTAGGTGATGGCACTCTAATGAGCGGTAGCTATCAGAGGGGTGGCTAGAAAATTACAATTTCGTAAGAAAGCTTTGTAATGCCCGTAAATACTGGGAAACCCAACCCGACACGATGATTTCGATACAAGCAACAGAGATGGCAAACACGCGGTGCGAAGGTGCCGAATAACAGGTAGATGACGAAATTGTAATTGTCCTATCACCCTCCCGTTATCTTCGGCCTGCAAATATGAGCTCGCGCTACGCTAGGCGCGCCGCCGGGTCAGAACAACTAACGACACCCGCGCCGGTAAACATAATAAAAACTGCCGTGAATCAAAGGAGCATCGGATGAAAATCAAAGTACCACTGTATTTGGCGGCAGTTTCTGCGCTGTCTGGAAGCTATGCTATTTCGGCACAAGCTGAAGACAAGCCAGAAGGCTTCATTGAAGGCAGCAGCCTTACAGTGTTGAACCGTAACTTCTACTTCAACCGTGATAACCGCGACAGCACCGCCCCCACTTACAACAGTGGCAAGGGCAATACGAACGGCTACTCCGAAGCCTGGGCGCACGCGATCATCAGCAAATTCAACTCCGGGTTTACCCAAGGTACCGTTGGCTTTGGCGTTGATGCCTTTGCCATGATCGGCCTCAAGCTCGACACCGGTGATGGGCGCAACGGCGGCCGTAGCTCCTTCGACGTGCTGCCCGTTGATAACAAGGGTGAAGCTCGCGACGAATACACCAAGGTCGGCGGCGCAGCCAAAGTCCGCTTGTTCGATACCATCGTGAAAGTGGGTGATGTCTTCCCATCGACCCCGGTCGTCGCATCGGGTGACTCTCGCCTGCTGCCAGAGAGTTTCCGCGGTGTGACCGTTGAGAACACCAGCATCCAGGGCCTTACCCTCCAGGGTGGTCGTCTGCATGCGATGAGCCAGCCGGTCTCAAGCAACCTGAACGACAACTTCGTGACGTTCTACGGCGGCCCGGTCAACTCGCCATGGATCGGTTACGGTGGCGGTGACTACTCGATCAACGACAACTGGACTGTGAGCGTCTACGCCAGCCAGCTGAAAGACGTCTGGAATCAGTACTACGCCGGCACAAGCGTGGTTTACCCGCTGAGCGACGATCTGGCGCTGATCGGTGGCTTCAACTACTACAAAGCCGTAGATGAAGGTAAGAAGCGCCTGGGTGAATTCGACAACAACATCTGGAGTGCCAAGGTCGGTGTGCGTTACGGTGCCCACACCCTGGCCCTGTCGCATCAGCGCAACAACGGCGACGACGATTTCGACTACCTGCGTCAGTCGGACTCGATTTTCGTCGACAACTCCATCCAGTACAGCGACTTCAACTCGCCGAAAGAGCGTTCCTGGATGCTGCGCTATGACCTGAACTTCACCAGCTACGGCATTCCAGGCCTGACGTTCATGACGCGCTACGCCAGAGGCTCGGGTGCGGATTACTCGAACGCTAACCAGTTCTACATGCGCACCGACGACAACGGCAACCCGCTCGACAATCAGAAGCGTTGGGAGCGTGACGTCGAAGTCAAATACGTTGTCCAAACCGGTCCGGCAAAAGATCTGTCCTTCCGGTTGCGCCAGGCAACCACGCGTGCCACTGCTTTCGAATCGGATCTGGATGAAACTCGTGTAATCATCGAGTACCCGCTTTCGATTCTGTAATTCGCTAACTGGGCCAGTTATCCATTGGCGGGTCCTGTTAGTAAAACGAGCATTACGCATTCACCTTGAGTGGCTTAAGTGCTCCTTTGGTAAAAGGTGGATATTTGGCGCCCATTGGGCGCCTTTTTTTTGCCTAAAATTCAAGTAGGCGTTCGATTGTACGCATCGCATGCCGGTGAAGTTCATGACTACACCAATGACCAGTCTCTTCAATGTGAGCGACCTCGCCGTCATCTGAGCGGAACGAAGCCAGCACAAAGAAGAAAATAACCCAATACTTCATAAGGTCAAATCACCTGCTGGAGAGAGGGCCCGCAACTGTCAAACCCAAACCGCGACAAGATATACCGCCAGACTATCAACTGTATTACCTAGAAATTACAAATCCGTCATTTGAGCCCCGGCACGCTCATTTTGATTTACCATCCCTTTCAATAATGCCGGCGCGCGTGCGCGGTTAATTGCTCAGTGATATCGAGACAAAATCCCATGCGAATTCTGGTAATTGAGGATGAAGTAAAAACTGCGGAGTATGTGCGTCAAGGTCTGACGGAATGTGGCTATGTCGTAGATTGCGTCCACACCGGGTCAGATGGATTATTCTTGGCTAAGCAGCACGAATATGAGCTGATTATCCTGGATATAAATCTGCCAGAGATGGACGGTTGGCAGGTCCTTGAGTTGTTGCGTCGTAAAAACTGCCCTTCCCGTATCATGATGCTGACGGCGAGAAGCCGGCTGGCGGATAAGGTCCGGGGGCTGGAGAACGGAGCAGATGACTACCTGATCAAGCCATTTGAGTTCCCTGAGCTGCTGGCCCGGGTTCGCGCCTTGATGCGCAGGTCAGATCACCCTGCATCCGTAGAGGTCATTCGCGTCGCTGACCTGGAGCTTGATCAGAGCCGGCACAGGGCATTCAGGGACGGTCAGCGCATTGACCTGACCACGAAAGAATTCGCGTTACTGCATTACCTGATGCGTAATACCGGTGTGGTGCTGAGCCGCACCCAAATTATTTCGCAGGTTTGGGATATGAATTTTGACTGCGACACAAACGTTGTAGAGGTGTCGATTCGAAGACTCAGAGCCAAGATAGATGACCCTTTCGAGACCAAACTGATACATACGCTTCGGGGCGTAGGGTATGTGCTTGAAAAACGATAGTTGCCAAGCTCTCTAGTACCGAAAATCCGCTACATGCTCCCGTCGCTTGCGAACTTGAGGTTTCTGTTTACGATCCGCGGCGCTGATTCCTCACTCAACAAATGAGGTAGGCTGTACATGAGGTATAGCATTGATTATCAGCAGGTTTCGCAAGGACAATCCGATGCCAGCATTGATGCCTGTCCAGCTGACATTGTCTTCAACAGCGACCATGGCCTAGCTCTTATCCCGTGCGTTGGCGATGTTATCAACCTCCCCTCTACGGCGGTCAAAGAAGGGGTTTGCGGCATCGTTAGATCAAGGATTTTCAATTATCTCAGAGGTCCTGAAGAGCTGTACTGTCACGTCAATATTCTCGTTGAGGAGGCGGACATCAATTTCGAAAGTCTCATCTCGGAATACATGCGCAATCAGTCACGTGCTCGCTCGCCTTCTTCATAAAGTCGAAGGCGGGCCAGTCCATTAATGGTTGTGTATGGGTGAGGGTTCAGCAGAGCGAGCGCCTACTGAGCACCAGAGATGAATAGTCACAGCCTAGTGGTTTAACGCGGTACTGCTGGTGTACGCAGGGCCGGACTCATTGTTTTTTGAATGGCGCATTGCAGCACATAGAAATATAAAACCCCGGAAGCAAATACGATTGCGGACAGATAAGCAAACTCAGAGTCTAAAACCCCGGAAACCATATACAATTTAATCGTGATAGAACCCATAATAATTCCGGTACAGTACATGACGCCTGTGAACTGATTGCCCAAAAAACTCAGTATGCCGCTGAAGGCATTGTTCGCACTCAACAGCATTGCTTTCAGTATCGTCCAGCCGAGAACTGGCAGAAAAGCCTTGATCATGAAGGCGAATAACATCGACGATGCAAACAGTTTTATCGGGGTTTCTGCCCACGGCTTGATGGTGCCGTCTACTTCAACGCCGGTATACAAGATGATATTCAGAATAATCGCCATAAGGGTGCATATGCCGAGGCGTATCATTTCCCGCTTAAGCGGGGCCATCATTATCACTGCGTGAATCTTGTTTCCAAAGTATCGTTTTAGTCCTTGGATCGACATTTTTCTTCCTATGCTCTCGGGTATGACGCTGTTGTAGCGTTGTATGACGGTCATGCTTTTACCCGAAGAGAGGTGACGCTTCAACGGTCCTGAATTGCGCAGGGGATCTCATGTCCTTCCCCTGGCTGGGTAGCTTGCTGAGAAATTCTCATCTACCTGCGTGGCAACGATGCGGCCACCCCGCCGCCGTCAGAGCTCTGGAGGACTGGCTGCTGTCAGCAACTCATCGAGTGACGGAACCTTAGCGTTTGCACTGAGGACGAGTGTTCTGGATCGGAGTATGGATACATCAAAGAAAGATTCGCACTCGACTCTTCCGTTTACTTCTCTCCAGTGGGTGACTTCTGGTATCAACTCATTAGGCACCGGGTATAGTGCCATAGGGTTATGGAATACCTCCACTTCAGCAGACCACGGCTCGTAGCCATATTGCGGCCAGAGCTGACCGTAGTCGCTGGACGCTACATCCAACAGAAATGGGATACCTCGTGATGCTCCCGGAGAACGGTCGAAAAACTCACCAAACCGCAAGTATCGGTACCCGTCTAGATGAGCTCCACCTGAGATCGGCACTCGGCTGAGCTTTGGCACTGTGCAGGCATTGGTGAAAATGACCGCTGAAAGATGGGCATTTTCCATTAGCGTAAATAGGCCGTTGGGGCGCCCTGATAGCAGAGATGTCTCTTCCTCCACAGTTATCAGGTGCGTACCACGATGCGCAGATGAGTGAACTGCAAAGCCATAGAGATAGCTGATGAGCGACTCCCTGCTCCACAGCATTGAACTGGGCGCATGGAAATCGGCTAAGGCCAGAATGAGCGGCTTACCCTCCACGTGCGGTAGGGATTCGTAACGCTTGTCCAATTTGTTTTGGATGGTCCTCGCAAACCTTTCTGCAGCCGCTCCTAAGAAACGCTCATGTCGGTCAGCGGGTGGGGGGACCGGCGAGGCGCCAAAATGCTCATACCGCTCTTCCGGGTTGGCTGTCACTGCTTCAACCCAGGCCTCATCTCCCAGCCTATTCTCGATGTGAAAATCGGGTGATTCTTTAGGCTGGGTGACCAAGAGTCCCTGTTCACGAAAAATCGCTAATAGGTGGGCTTCCCAGAGGCGGGTGTGAAAATTCTCAGTCTGGCAATCGGGAACCCAATTTCTGTCTGGGGATGGCAGTGCGAGATACAGTTGATTCAGCGCCCACGCCCCAATACGGCGGCTTGGATCAAATAGTGATTTGAACACCACGCTTGGTGTGCGCTTACCCATTCTGCTTAGAGGAGCACGTCGTCGTTCACCTGAAGGGAGTGGAAGCGGATGGGCTTGGGTATAGAGAAAATGGCTGATTGAGGCGCGGGCTTCGGACTCGCCAGTGGTGCACTCACCATGGCTGAGGAGCACCCACACGCTATCGACACGACGCCGCAAGGTGACAATTCCGAAGCTGCCGGAATTGATATTTCGGGTTAGAGCGGCACAAGAAATTCCGTCCTCACTAAGCCATGCCCCTACTGGCGGGCTGTCCCCAAACCCCAACCCTCGTGGAAGCGACAAAGCGATTAGATCGAACATCGGCGCAGCAATTTCTTTCATTCGCTGATCTCGGCAGTCGTCAAAATGCATTCCATCAATGCCTCGGAGCGTGCCCGCCGGCGATGGCATCGGTGGAGGTACCTATTGAAGAAGGGGGCTTTGCTCCACCAGGACGTCTCGGTTGGTGAAGATGGTCTCAATGGTTGCAGCCTCGGCAGCCACATGAGTCTTTCGCGTGATCTCTTCAAGGGCCAGTTCGAGCCGGTAGTCTTGGAAATACTCGTACAGCTTTTCAGAGCTCTCGGATATCTCCTCCCCACCATTTTTTGCGAACAAGATGTGGATGATCGCTGCGAGTGGGAGGGAGATGTCGAGATCCTTCTCTTCTGCATCTGACTCCGAGTTCAAACCGTCGAAATACCTCTCCAGATGATTCTGGAGCTCCTCAAGCCAGAACTGAGATAGGTTGCTAGGTAGGGAGCTTTCAGGCCCGGTCAGAAGGACTTCATCTCTGAATAGAGCCAGCAGATTGGGGTTTGCCATGGAGGACCTCACGATTAGATTTGAGAGCAACTGGTCAGCATAGTCCACCTCAAGATGACCACCTCCTTGACGCCCATCCTGGTGCTCCTGAGCATCAGACGAGTGAATCGCCCCGAAACCTGTAGATACAAAATGACCGCTTCTCGCCGTTAGCTGCCTTTCTTGAAGGACAGCTTTGGGTCGATAGCGGCCTTCGTGGAGGTTGGTGTCTACGGGGTCGGTTTAGTCATTCTGAATCTCCGGTTTCACCTCCGTGAGGCCGGCCATCGTCATGCATCAGATCTTGATTGACACGCGTGCCGCTTTGGATAGCCTTGCAATTGAGGGCTGCAACTGCGCATTTGTCGGGCCTGGGTACCAGCATGAGCCCCCGCAATTTTGGCAGCAGAGGAAGCTGGTTCCTCTGAAGTAGTGACGGCGGGCATTGCCAGTCGGATTCTGAACCCAAGGTCGCCAGACTAGGAGCTAAAGGATCGCTGCGACTACTCCTCATCCCTTACCGAAAAGTCACGCGTCGGTCGTAAACGGCCCTTTCCAGGCCAATCAACTTTTGTGATTGGTGAGTAGGGATTTCTCGGCTTTTCTGTGAAAAGCACCCCTTCATTTCACAAAAAAAATGGCGAAGATTCCAATTTCACGGGGTCTGGCCTATCACCTATTTTGTGAACCTACATCAGGTGTAATTCGCCAGGCACTAAAAAGCCCGCTGATGCGGGCTTTTTAGTGCCTGCAAAAAATCAGTAGCCGGTAAGAATGTTCACGATCCTGCCATTGGCGATCGACATCAACACATAGTCGCCGTTTACATACAGCCAACGGTGGTCACGCGGTGGCGCATACAGGTGGCGGGCTTTCCAGTCGGTCACCCAGTAACGGTCACCACGGTAATGTGGATCAACTGCATGACCACGCTGCCATTGCTGGTGCGGTACAGGCATACCTGGCTGTGGGCGGAAGTTCGAGTCACGGTAAGCAGGGCCGCGGCCATTGTCATGTCGGCCCTGTTGCTTGGGCTGGCCATGTGGCGGGTTGCCTTGGTGCGATGGACCGCCATCATGTCGATCGGGTGGGCCCGGCTGCGCGAAGCCGGCCAACGGTGCGCTGAGCATGAGCGCGGCGCAGATCACGGTTAGGGTTTTCTTCATTTGCTGCGGTCCTCTGCCTGTTATCGTCTGGCCAGTGCTGACTGCCAGATGCGGTTAACTGATCAGACCACGATTTTTTACGTTTAATGTCAGGGCGCAGGTAAAGGTCCGGTAAAGTCTGCCGCCTATTCAGTTCAGTCCGAGTGCCTTCAAGCGGCGATACAGTGTACGTTCACTCATGCCAAGATGGCTGGCCAGTTCGCTACGCGAGCCCTTGAACTCTTCCAGCGCCTGCGCCAGCTCACCCAGGTGGGTGCGACGGCCACCTGCCGTGTTCGCTGCCAGCGGCCCGATATCTTCCGGCAAGTGTTCAGGGCGGATCAGCCCGTCATCGGCGAACAGCCGCGCCCTCTCCAGGATGTTGCGCAGCTCGCGGATATTGCCCGGAAACGGATGCAACCCAAGTTGCTGCAAGGCATCGTCACTCAGCGTGGGCGTGGGTTTACCGGCCGTGGCCATGCGCTGCAGCAGGCTTTGCGCGAGCAGCGGCAGGTCTTCTACCCGCTCGCGCAATGCCGGCAGGCGAATCGGAAAGCCGCTGATGCGGTAGTACAAGTCTTCACGGAAGGAGCCCTGCGCAACCATCTGCTTGAGCGGCTTATGGGTAGCGGATACCAGGCGAAAATCTGAATGCACTGTGCGCAGGCTACCCACCGGGCGGAAGCTGCCGGACTCGATCAGGCGTAGCAGTTTTACCTGCATCGCCAGCGGTACTTCGCCGATTTCGTCGAGAAACAGGGTACCGCCATGTGCCGCCTCAGCCAGGCCGATCTTGCGCTGGTGGGCACCGGTGAACGCACCTTTCTCATAACCGAACAACTCGCTTTCGAACAACGACTCGGTCAACCCGGTGCAGTCGACTACCACCAACGGGCCGTTTGCTCGGGGGCTGCCCATGTGCACTGCACGCGCGAACAGCTCTTTACCGCTACCGGACTCACCCTGCAGCAGCACCGGGATCTGCGCTGGCGCTGCACGTTGCAGGCTGGCCAAGGCAGCCTTGAAGGCTGGTGCGCGGCCCACCAGGCCCTGCTCCTGAGGTTGCGCTGACGCGAGAGTGATGGTGGTCAGGCGTTCGACAAACGCCACCACCCTGCCCTGCTCATCCAGAATCGGGCGCAGCTCGACATCCACATGCTCGGGGCCGCGTGGTGTGTGATGCACATGCAGCACTCGCTCGGGCACCTTGCTGTCCCACGCCTTGCGCATTGGGCAATGCTCGCCGGCCTGGTCGCACGGTACGGCATAGTGGTGCGAGACCTTGTGGCATTTTTCACCCAGCGGCGCCTGATCATGCTGACCGAACTGGCGGCGATAGGCGGCATTGGCGGCCAGGATGTTGTAGTCGGTATCCAGCACGATGGCCGGCAGGGCATCGTGCTCAAGGTAGGAAACCAGAGCTAGGATGAGGGGATGGGCTTCAGGCATGACGGCACCGTTTGGATGAACGGCGCAGCGTAACAAGGACTGCCAAACACTGCCATTGGCTGACAGTCGACTGCCACCTGCCTTGCCAGTATCGCTGCCAGTCGTCTTGACCGGGCCGGTTTCATTGGCGCAAGCGCGGTAAAAGGCCTGGCATGCATCTTGATACACCTCCTGGCACTGCCTACGCCTTGCAAGGCGGGGCAGATAAATTGGAGAACGTGATGATCATCGGCAACAACCTTCACGTGGACGCCTTTTACGACGAGGCGACCTCGACCATCAGCTACCTGGTCATGGACCGTGAAACCCGGCAATGTGCATTGATCGACAGTGTGCTGGATTACGACCCCAAGTCCGGGCGCACCTGCAGCGCTTCGGCGGATCGCCTGATCGAGCGCGTGACCGAGCTGAACGCCAGCGTGCGCTGGGTGCTGGAAACTCATGTACACGCCGACCATCTTTCAGCGGCCGCCTACCTGAAGGAAAAGCTGGGTGGCCATACCGCGATCGGCGCTCACATCACCCAGGTACAGAAAGTATTCGGCGCCTTGTTCAATGCAGAGCCTGGCTTCGCCCGTGATGGCAGCCAGTTCGACGTGCTGCTCGAAGACGAGGAAGGCTTGCGCATCGGCAACCTGCACGCCCGGGCACTTCACACACCTGGGCACACCCCCGCGTGCATGAGTTTCATGATTGAAGATGCGGGCGAGATTGCAGTGTTCGTCGGTGACACCCTGTTCATGCCCGACTACGGTACTGCCCGCTGCGATTTCCCTGGGGCCGATGCCCGTACCCTGTACCGTTCGATCCGTCGTCTTCTGGCTTTCCCTGACCATACCCAGCTGTTCATGTGCCACGACTACCTGCCAGGTGGCCGCGACATGCAGTACGTCACCACCGTGGCCGAGCAGCGCGCCAGCAACATTCATATTCATCAGGGTGTCGACGAGGACAGTTTCGTCGCCATGCGCGAAGCCCGTGACAAGACCCTCGACATGCCCGTGCTGATCCTGCCTTCGGTGCAGGTGAACATGCGCAGCGGGCACTTCCCCGCGCCGGAAGAGAACGGCGTGAGCTATCTGAAAATCCCGCTGAACAAGCTGTAACCGCCCTGCCCCATAATCAGATTTCCAGGATTTACCGCCATGCCTGCCTTGTTGTCCCCTGCCAATACCGACCACCACAAGGTGGTCATCGTCGGTGCCGGTGCCGCTGGTATCGCCACCGCTTCCAGCCTGATCAGCCGTGACCCGTCGCTGGACGTTGCCTTGATCGACCCCGCCGATGTGCATTACTACCAACCCGGCTGGACCATGGTCGGGGCCGGTGTGTTCAAGGCACCGAGCACCGCCCGCACCATGGCTTCGACCATCCCGCGTGGTGTGCGCTGGGTCAAGGCGCGGGTGCAGGGTTTCGACCCTCTGGGCCAGTTGGTCATGCTCGAGGGCGGTCGTGCCATCAGCTATGAACAGCTGATAGTGTGCCCTGGCCTCACGCTGGACTGGGCGGCAATTGAGGGGCTCTGTGAAACCTTGGGCCGCAACGGGGTCACCTCCAATTACCGTTACGACCTGGCGCCCTACACTTGGGAGCTGGTGCAGAAACTCAAGCAAGGCCGTGCCGTATTCAGCCAGCCGCCCATGCCGATCAAATGTGCGGGCGCACCGCAGAAGGCGCTGTACCTGTCTTGCGATCATTGGCTGCGCAACGGCCATCTGGGGGCGGTTAAAGCCAGCTTCTTCAATGCCGGGGCAGTGTTGTTCGGTGTGGCGGACTACGTGCCTGCGTTGATGAAGTACATCGAAAAATACGCTGTGGACCTCAATTTTTCCCACAGGTTGGTCGCTGTGGACGGTCCGAACAAGCGCGCCACCTTCGTACGCACGCTGCCCGATGGCAGCAGTGAAACGCGCATCGAGGCGTTCGACATGCTCCACGTGGTACCGCCACAGGTGGCGCCGGCTTTTATTCGCGAAAGCCCATTGGCCGATAACGCCGGCTGGGTCGATGTCGATCCGCATACCCTGCGCCATCGCAAGTACACCAACATCCATGCCCTGGGTGACGTGGCCAATACCAGCAATGCCAAGACCGCCGCAGCGGCCCGCAAGCAGGCGCCGGTAGTGGCCAACAACGTGCTGGTGGCACTGGGCCGGCTGCCCACCCTCGCCCAGTACGATGGCTATGGCTCGTGCCCGCTGACGGTAGAGCGCGGGAAGATCGTCCTGGCCGAGTTCACCTATGGCGGCAAACTGGCACCGAGCTTTCCCAGTTGGTTGCTGGATGGCCGCAAGCCGACGCGTCTGGCCTGGTTGCTCAAGGCGCAGGCGCTGCCGCCGCTGTACTGGCAAGGCATGCTCAAGGGCCGCGAGTGGCTGGCGCGCCCGCAGTTGGTAGCCGAGGGTGGGCAGTGATCGAACATCAATTGTTGGGGGCGGGCCTGGGCGCGATCATCGGTGCGGTGCTGGCGTTGACCGGCGCCGGCGGTGGCATTCTTGCTGTGCCCTTGCTGGTGTTCGGCCTGGGGCTGTCGATGGTCGAGGCTGCACCGGTCGGCCTGTTGGCCGTAGGCATGGCGGCGGCGGTTGGCGCAGTGCTGGGTTTGCGTCAGGGGTTGGTGCGTTATCGGGCGGCGCTGTTTATCGCACTGATCGGCGTAGCAGCGGCGCCGTTCGGGCTGATGCTGGCGCACCGCTTGCCGAATACACCTTTGCAGTTGGTGTTTGCCGGGGTGCTGGTGTACGCCTGCCTGCGTATCTGGCGCAAGGCGGCCAAAGACCTGCGCGGTGAAGCCAATGACGCCCATCGCTATATCGAACCCTGTGTGCTGAACCCGTTGCAAGGTCGCTTGCGCTGGACCCTGCCATGCGCGCGTGCCCTGGCATTTACCGGTGCCTTGTCTGGGTTGCTGTCTGGTCTGCTGGGGGTTGGCGGTGGTTTCGTCATCATCCCGGCCCTGAACCGCTATACCAACCTGCGCATGGCCAGCATCGTGTCCACCTCGCTGGCGGTGATCGCACTGGTGTCCACCGGCAGTGTGGTCAGCGCCAGCCTGGCGGGTGTGATGCATTGGCAGGTTGGAGCCCCGTTTGCATCAGGCGCGGTGCTCGGCCTGCTGCTGGCGCGGCCATTGGCGGCCAGGCTGGCCGGGCCGCGTTTGCAGCAGATGTTTGCGGTGGCCGGTTGGACGGCGGCATTGCTGCTGGCGGGCAAGGCACTATTGGGCTAGCAGCGCTTCCTGTTCTGCGGCGCACAGCGCCAGCAGGTAGTCCCACACCACCCGCAGGCGCACTGACTTGTGCAGCTCGCGGCGGGTGCAGATCCAGTAGCTGCGCTGGATGGTTTCGCCAGGCAGTACGCGCACCAGCGTCGGGTCGTCGTGAGCCATGTAGTTGGGCAGTACGGCGATGCCCAGCCCGGCGCGGGCGGCAGCCTGTTGGGCAATGACGCTGGTGCTGCGAAACACCACGGTCGGTGCCCGGCAGAAACTGTTGAGAAACAGCAGTTCCTGGCTGAACAGCAGGTCGTCGACGTAGCCGATCCAGTTGTGCCGGGCCAGGTCCTCACGGTTGCGCAACGGCGGTGCCCGGTCCAGGTAGTCCTGGCTGGCGTACAGCGCCAGGCGGTAGTCGGTGAGCTTGCGGGTTATCAGCAGGTCGGCGTTGGGGCGTTCCAGGTGAATGCTGATCTCCGCTTCGCGGTTGAGGATGCTGACAAAGCGCGGCACCGCCACCAGTTCCACCTCCAGGCCCGGGTAGCGCTCGAACAACGCGTTCATGCGTGGGGTGAAGAACATGATGCCGATGCCTTCGGTCACCCCCAGGCGAATTTTGCCCAACGGGGTGATGGCCTGGGTGATTTCTTCCTGCGCCAACAGCGCGACGTTCTCCATGGCCTCGGCATGCTTGAGCAGGGCTTGGCCCGAGGGGGTCAGCTCGTAGCCCTGGGCATGTTGTACAAACAGCGCAGTGCCCAGGCTTTGCTCGATGGTCTCGATATGCCGGGCCACGGTGCTGTGGGTTGTGTTGAGGCGCTTGGCGGCGGTAAGCAGGCGGCCGCTGCGCTGCAACTCGAGGAAAAACCGCAGATCGTTCCAGTCGAACATGCTGATCCTTGTGGCTGTTCGTCCGGCCCTTTCGCGGGTAAACCCGCTCTCACAGGGACCGCGCCGCCTTCAGAAGCAGCGTCGAACCTGTGGGAGCGGGTTTACCCGCGAAGAGGCCGGTATAGGCTTACCCCTGTGCTAAAACGCACAACGGCTGCGCGAAATCTCGTGTTTCACTCACGAAATTACGCACTAAGATGGATCGGGACAAGAATAAAAACGGGCGCGAGGTTGCACATGCCATCAGCCGATTCTGTCTTCGACTACGTGGTCGTAGGGGCCGGTCCCGCCGGTTGCCTTCTGGCCAACCGTTTGTCCGCCGACCCATCCTGCCGCGTTTTGCTGCTGGAAGCAGGTGGCCGCGACAACTATCCCTGGATTCACATCCCCGTCGGCTATCTCTATTGCATCGGCAACCCGCGCACTGACTGGTGCTTCAAGACCGAGGCGCAGCCAGGCCTGGGGGGGCGCGCACTGGGCTACCCACGCGGCAAGGTGCTCGGTGGCTGTTCTTCAATCAACGGCATGATCTACATGCGTGGCCAGGCGGCGGACTATGACCGCTGGGCCGAGCAAGGCAATGACGGCTGGGCCTGGAAGGACGTGCTGCCGCTGTTCAAGGCCAGCGAAAACCACTTCGCCGGCGCCAGTGAGCACCACGGCGGTGACGGCGAATGGCGGGTCGAGCGCCAGCGCTACAGCTGGCCGATCCTCGATGCTTTCCGTGATGCCGCCGAGCAAAGCGGCATCGGCAAGGTCGACGACTTCAACACCGGTGACAACCAGGGCTGTGGATACTTTCAGGTCAACCAGCGCAGCGGCGTACGCTGGAACGCCTCCAAAGCTTTCCTGAGGCCGATAAAGGACCGCGCCAACCTCACTGTGCTGACCGGCGTTCAGGTTGACCAGGTACTGCTCAACAACACCCGGGCGAGGGCCGTGAAAGCATTTTGGCAAGGCGCCTGGCACGAGTTTGCGTCGCGTCGCGAAATCATCCTCTGCGCCGGCGCTGTTGGTTCACCCGGTATTCTGCAACGCTCCGGCATCGGCCCGCGCCAGCTGCTGGAAAGCCTGGGCATTGGTGTACGCCACGATATGCCGGGCGTGGGGGGCAACCTTCAGGACCACCTGCAACTGCGCCTGATCTACCAGATCCGCAATACCCGCACCTTGAACCAGATGGCCAATAGCCTCTGGGGCAAGATGGGCATGGGCCTGCGCTACCTTTATGACCGCAGCGGCCCACTGGCGATGGCGCCGAGCCAGCTGGGCGCGTTCGTGCGCTCGAGCCCGGACCAGGCCACCGCCAACCTGCAGTATCACGTTCAGCCGCTTTCACTGGAGCGCTTCGGTGAGCCGCTGCATTCGTTCCCGGCCTTTACCGCATCGGTGTGCAACCTGCGCCCGGTAAGCCGCGGGCGTATCGATATCAGCAGCACCGACATGAACAGCACGCCGCTGATCGACCCCAACTACCTCAGCGAGCCACAGGACCTGCGCGTGGCCGCCGATGCCATCCGCCTCACCCGGCGCATCGTGCAGGCCCCTGCCCTTGCAGCGTTCGACCCCAAGGAATACCTGCCAGGCCCAGCCCTGCAAACCGAGCAAGAGCTGTTTGAGGCAGCCGGCAAAATTGGCACCACCATCTTCCACCCGGTCGGTACCTGCCGTATGGGCAGCGGTGCCCTGGACGTTGTGGATAACCAGTTGCGCGTGCACGGCATCCCCGGTTTGCGTGTGGCCGATGCCTCGATCATGCCGCAGATCACCTCCGGTAATACCTGTTCACCGACCCTGATGATCGCCGAGAAGGCGGCGCAACTGATCCTCAAAGGAGCTGCTACCCAGACCTACATGAACGAAGACGCGATACCGACCCCCTGACCCGGGTGCGTGCAACACCGGTGGCTCGCGGTCAGAGGCCGCCGACAGTGGAACAAAAAGAATAATCACTGTGGCCTGCGGGCCGAGGACAGCAACGATGTCGGATTACATCCAGGAACAGGGTGCGGCGGCCAGCAGCTCCAGCCGCCGTGAAGAACGCAAGATCATTTTCGCGTCATCCCTCGGGACGGTTTTCGAGTGGTATGACTTTTTTCTCTATGGTGCGCTGGCAGCGGTCATCAGCAAGCAGTTCTTTGCTGGGGTGAACGACACCACCGCATTCATCTTCGCCCTCATGGCCTTCGCCGCCGGCTTTCTGGTGCGGCCGTTCGGTGCATTGGTGTTCGGCCGCCTGGGCGACATGATCGGGCGCAAGTACACCTTCCTGGTCACCATCGTGCTGATGGGGTTGTCCACCTTCGCCGTGGGGTTGCTGCCCACTTATGCCAGTATCGGCATTGCCGCACCGATCATCCTGGTGATCCTGCGCATGCTCCAAGGGCTGGCGCTGGGGGGGGAGTACGGCGGTGCTGCCACCTATGTGGCCGAGCATGCGCCCCATGGCAAACGGGGCTTTTACACCGGTTTCATCCAGTCTACGGCCACCCTTGGCCTGTTGTTGTCGCTGCTGGTGGTGCTGGGCAGCCGCTACATCAGTGGCGACCAGTTCGAAACCTGGGGCTGGCGCCTGCCGTTCCTGTTGTCGATCGTGCTGCTGGCCATCTCCACCTGGATCCGCATGAGCATGCACGAGTCGCCGGCCTTCGTGAAAATGAAGGCCCAGGGCAAGGTCAGCAAGTCGCCTATTCGTGAGTCGTTCACCTCGTGGCCGAACCTGAAAGTGGTGCTGACCGCCTTGTTCAGCATCAACGCCGGGCAAGCCGTGACCTTCTATACGGCGCAGTTCTATGTGTTGTTCTTCATGACCCAAATGCTGAAGATGGACCCTGCCCAGGCCAACACGCTGCTGATCATCAGTGTGGTGATCGGTGCGCCGTTCTTCGTGTTTTTCGGTTGGCTGTCGGACCGTATTGGCCGCAAGCCGATCCTGATGCTCGGCCTGCTGTTGGCCACGGTGCTGTACTTCCCGCTGTTCAAGGCGCTAAGCCATTACGCCAACCCTCAGATCGACGCAGCCAGCCGGCAGGCGCCTATCGTGGTCACGGCCGACCCACAAAATTGCACCTTCCAGTTCGACCCGGTGGGCAAGGCTCGTTTTGACAGCCCGTGCGACAAGGTCAAGACATTCCTGGTGAAGCAGGGCCTGCCGTATAGCTCAGTGAACGTGGCCGGCAGCGATGTGGTAGTGAATATTGGTGAAAAGACCATCAATGGCTACGACGAAGCGGCCATGCGCAGCGCAGTGGAGCAGGCGGGCTACCCGGCCAAGGCCGACCCAGGGCAGGTCAACCAGGTAATGGTGGTGGTGCTGATCGTGGCGATGATCCTGATCGCGACCATGACCTATGGCCCGCTGGCAGCGGTAATGGTCGAGCTGTTCCCGACCCGTATCCGCTACACCTCCATGTCCCTGCCCTACCATATTGGTAATGGCTGGTTCGGCGGTTTCCTGCCAACGGTATCGTTCGCGCTGGTGGTGTATACCGGGGATATCTTCTACGGATTGTGGTACCCGGTGCTGGTGACCGGGATCAGCCTGGTGGTGGGGATTTTCTGCCTTAAAGAAACCAAGGATGTGGATCTCGACAAGGTCTGACCCTGTTCATCCGGCATAAAAAAACCGGCTGTAAAAGCCGGTTTTTTTATGCCGCGGAAAAACTTATGCACGCTTTTCAGAAAAATTTCATAAGTGGAAATAAACTTCTAATTCAAGTACTTAGCGATCATTTCAAGCATTTGATCGAAAAACTGCTCACAAGTTATCCACAGATGATCAGGCCATCTGCTGTTGGGGTTTTTCATCAGCTGGCGGCAGCGAACCCAAGGCCCGTTGAGTCGCTTCGTTCCACGCCGCTGCGCGGTCATTGAGTTCGGCGATGGCACGTGGCCCGGTGCCATTGGCGTACATCGGCTCGCCAATCACCACTTCGATGGTACCGGCACGCTTGCCCCAACCTGTCTTCGGCCAGAACTTGCCGGCATTGTGGGCAATCGGCAGCACCGGCAGCCCGGCATTCACGGCCAGCGCAGTACCGCCGCGGGAGAACTTGCCCACGGTGCCGAAGGGCACGCGGGTGCCTTCCGGGAAGATCAGCACCCAAGTCTTCTGCTTGAGCAGCTCGTCGCCTTTGCTCGCCACCTGGCGCAACGCTTCCTTTGGGTTGTCGCGGTTGATCGCGATCGGCCGCAGCATGGCCATGGCCCAGCCGAAAAACGGCACGTACAGCAGCTCGCGCTTGAGCACTTGGCTCAGCGGCGAAAAGTACTGGGAAAGGAAGAAGGTTTCCCAAGTGCTTTGGTGGTTGGACAGGATCACACAGGGCTCTTTCGGCACGTTTTCGGCGCCGGTGACCTTGTAGTCGATGCCGAGAATGGTGCGCACCAGGAACAGCGCGCAGCGACACCAATACACGTTGATGAACCTGTAGCGCTTGGGGAACGACAGGAACGGCGCGATGAAGAAGCTCAGCGAGCACCACAGCAGTGAACTGGTGCCCAGCAGCAGGTAAAAAAGAAAGATTCTGATCGCCTGCAGGATCGACATAGTGGCTTGTACCATTGCGGGGCATGCCCGCCTGAGAAAAATGCGCCCGAGGCGCACTGTTTAAATTAGTTCTCTGGCGATAGCTGCCAGATCGTCGAAAATCAGTGTAGTTTCAGGGACACTTTTTTCCAGGGTCCGCTCGCCCTTGCCAGTTTTTACCAACACGGGTTGTGCACCGACGGCCAGGGCGGCCTCCAGGTCACCTTTGCTGTCGCCGACGAACCAGACGCCTTGCAGGGCGACCCGGTAATGCTCGGCAATCGCCACCAGCATGCCAGGCTTTGGCTTGCGGCAATCGCAGCCATCGTCCGGCCCGTGCGGGCAATACACGATATGGCCCACCTCGCCCCCCTGCTCCGCCACCAGCTCGCGCAGGCGTGCGTGCATGGCTTCCAGGGTTGCCAGTGTGTAGTAGCCACGGGCAATGCCGGACTGGTTGGTGGCCACGGCCACCGTCCAGCCGGCTTTGCTCAACTGCGCGATGGCCTCGACCGAGCCAGGGATCGGCACCCATTCTTCCAGCGTCTTGATGTAGGCGTCGGAGTCATGGTTGATGACCCCGTCACGGTCGAGAATCAGCAGTTTCAAGGCTTACCCCAGCAGCGAAATGTCGGCCACGCCCAGGAACAGGCCGCGCAGGCGGCTGAGCAGGGCATAACGGTTGGCGCGTACCTTGGCATCTTCAGCGTTGACCATCACCGCTTCGAAGAAGGCGTCGACCGGGTCACGCAGGGCCGCCAGGCGAGCCAGCGATTCACTGTACTGGCGTGCAGCAGCCATCGGCTGCACGGCCTGGTCGGCCTGCTGGATGGCCGAGTACAGGGAGAACTCGTTGGCGTTGTCGAAGTACTTTGGCTCGACCTGTTCGGCGATGGCACCTTCGGCCTTGCTCAGCAAGTTCGATACACGCTTGTTCACCGCGGCCAGGGCTTCGGCTTCCGGCAGCTTGCGGAAGGCCTGCACAGCTTGCACACGCTGGTCGAAGTCCAGGGCCGAGCCTGGCTGCAGGGCACGCACCGACAGGTAGGTGGCCACGTCGATGCCTTCGTCTTCGTAACGCGCACGCAGGCGGTCGAAGATGAATTCCAGTACCTGTTCGGCTAGGCCAGCGGCCTTGACCTTGGCGCCGAACTGCTTGACTGCGAACTCGACCGCACCGGTCAGGTTCAGGTCGAGCTGCTTCTCGATCAGAATGCGCAGCACGCCCAAGGCAGCACGGCGCAGGGCGTACGGGTCCTTGCTCCCGGTAGGCAGCATGCCGATGCCGAAGATGCCAACCAGGGTGTCGAGTTTGTCGGCGATGGCCACGGCAGCACCGGTGAGGGTCTGCGGCAGCTCGGCGCCAGCACCGCGCGGCATGTACTGCTCGTTCAAAGCCAGGGCGACGTCCTGCGGCTCACCGTCGTTGAGCGCGTAGTAGTAACCGGCAACACCCTGCATTTCGGGGAACTCGCCGACCATCTCGGTGGCCAGGTCGCACTTGGAGAGCAGGCCGGCACGGCCGGCGCGCTGGGCGTCGCCGCCGATCAGCGGGGCGATGAACGCAGCCAGTTTGGAAACACGCTCGGCCTTGTCGTACACAGTGCCCAGCTGAGCCTGGAACACCACGTTTTTCAGGCGCTCGTTGAAGGTTTCCAGCGGCTGCTTCTTGTCCTGCTTGAAGAAGAACTCGGCGTCGGTCAGGCGTGGGCGCACGACCTTCTCGTTGCCTTGCACGATCTGCTTCGGGTCGCGGCTCTCGACGTTGGCCACGGTGATGAAGCGCGGCAGCAGCTTGCCTTCGCTGTCCAGCAGGCAGAAGTACTTCTGGTTGTCCTGCATGGTGGTGATCAGGGCTTCCTGTGGCACTTCAAGGAAACGCTCCTCGAACGAGCACACCAGCGGCACTGGCCACTCGACCAGGGCAGTCACTTCGTCCAGCAGCGCAGGCGGCACGATGGCGGTGCCTTCCTGCTGCATGGCCAGCTCGGCGGTACGCTTGCTGATCAGCTCGCGGCGCTCGGCGAAGTCGGCCAGCACGTAGGCTTTGCGCAGGTCTTCGACGTAGTTGGCCGGGGTGGTGATGACGACGTTTTCCGGGTGGTGGAAGCGGTGGCCACGGGATTCACGGCCGGCTTTCTGCGACAGGATGGTGCAGTCGACCACCTGGTCGCCCAGCAGCATCACCAGCCATTGCGTCGGGCGTACGAACTCTTCACGGCTGGCCGCCCAGCGCATGCGCTTGGGAATCGGCAGGTCGTTGAGCGAATCTTCGACGATGGTTGGCAGCAAGCCGGCGGTGGCCTTGCCTGGGATATGCTGGGAGAAGCGCAGCTTGGCGCCGCTCTGGTCGATTTCCGACAGATCTACACCGCATTTCTTGGCAAAGCCAAGAGCAGCCTGGGTCGGCTCGCCGTCTTTGAAAGCAGCCTGCAGGGGCGGGCCGTCGATATTGATGCTGCGGTCAGGCTGCTGCACGTCCAGCTGGCGGATCAGCACGGCCAGGCGGCGCGGCGCGGCGTACACCTGCTTGCCGGTGTAGTTCAGGCCAGCGGCCTGCAGGCCTTTCTCGATGCCGGCCAGGAAGGCGTCGCCGAGGGTGGCGAGGGCCTTGGGTGGCAGCTCTTCGGTGCCCAGTTCTACCAGGAAATCTTGAGCACTCATTGTGCAGCCTCCAGCTTAGCCAACACTTCGTCACGCAATTCAGGGGTGGCCATCGGGAAGCCCAGGCGTGCGCGGGCTTGCAGATAGCTTTGCGCCACGTCCCGGGCCAGGGTACGTACACGCAAGATGTAACGCTGGCGCTCGGTTACCGAGATGGCGCGGCGGGCGTCCAGCAGGTTGAAGGTGTGCGAGGCCTTCAGGACCATTTCATAGGTCGGCAACGGCAGATCCAGCTTGATCAGGCGGTTGGCTTCGCTTTCGTAGAAGTCGAACAGTTCGAACAGCTTGTCGACATTGGCGTGCTCGAAGTTGTAGGTCGACTGCTCCACCTCATTCTGGTGGAACACGTCGCCATAGGTGACTTTGCCAAACGGGCCGTCGGCCCACACCAGGTCGTACACCGAGTCGACGCCCTGGATGTACATGGCCAGGCGCTCCAGGCCGTAGGTGATTTCACCGGTGACCGGGTAGCACTCGATACCGCCTACCTGCTGGAAGTAGGTGAACTGGGTGACTTCCATCCCGTTGAGCCAGATTTCCCAGCCCAGACCCCAGGCGCCGAGGGTCGGCGATTCCCAGTTGTCTTCGACGAAGCGGATGTCGTGCACCAGCGGATCCAGGCCGATGGCTTTCAGCGAGCCGAGGTACAGCTCCTGGAAGTTGGCCGGGTTGGGCTTGAGCACGACCTGGAACTGGTAGTAGTGCTGCAGGCGGTTTGGGTTTTCGCCATACCGCCCGTCGGCAGGGCGACGGCTAGGCTGCACGTAGGCGGCGTTCCAGGTTTCTGGGCCGACGGCGCGCAGGAACGTGGCGGTATGGAAAGTGCCGGCGCCTACTTCCATATCGTAGGGCTGAAGCACCACACAACCTTGAGCTGCCCAGTAGTTCTGCAGGGCGAGGATCAGGTCTTGGAAGGTACGCACGGCTGGCGTAGGCTGGCTCACGAAATTCACCTGTATCTGGGGATGCGGATGTAAAGAGCGGGAGTATAACCTGATTCGCCTCGCCCTCTACTCATTGGAGCCTTATGCCACGCTGCTTTTGGTGTACCGACGATCCGTTGTACCAGGCCTACCATGACCAGGAATGGGGAACGCCACAGCGTGACCCGGCGTTGCTCTTCGAGATGCTTTTGCTCGAAGGGTTCCAGGCCGGGCTTTCGTGGATAACCGTTTTGCGCAAACGCGAGCGTTATCGCGAGGTGATGTACGGCTTCGACCCGGAAAAGCTGGCCGCCATGAGCGACGAGCGTATCGAAGAACTGATGCAGGATGCGGGTATCATCCGCAACCGCCTCAAGCTCAAGGCTGCGCGGCGCAATGCCCAGGCCTGGCGGGCTGTGGATAACCCGGCCGAATGGCTGTGGTCGTTCGTTGGCGGCGAGCCGAAGATCAACCACTTCAACGGGCGCGGCGACGTGCCGGCTGTTACCGACGAAGCCAAGGCCATGAGCAAGGCCCTGCAGAAAGCCGGCTTCACCTTTGTCGGCCCGACCATCTGCTACGCCTTCATGCAGGCCACCGGCATGGTCATGGACCACACCACCGATTGCGATCGCTACGCCGCCTTGTTGCGCTGAGGGGTTACAATGCGCGCCTTGCTGAAATAAGGAATTCGCCTGTGGAAAAGTTCAAGGGCGCCCTGATGGTCGGGGTGCTGCGCCTGTTTGCCAAGCTGCCCTGGGGCGCTGTACAGCGCGTCGGCGCGGGTATCGGTTGGCTGATGTGGAAAGTGCCCAATGGTTCGCGCAACGTGGTGCGGATCAACCTGGCCAAGTGTTTCCCGGAGATGGACCCGGTTGCCCGTGAGCAGCTGGTTGGCCAGGCGCTGCGGGATATTGGCAAATCCTTTGTCGAAAGTGCCTGTGCCTGGATCTGGCCGCCGCAGCGTTCGCTGGAGCTGGTCAAGGAAGTGCACGGCCTGGAAGTGCTTGAGCAGGCTCTGGCCTCGGGCAAGGGCGTGGTGGGGATCACCAGCCACCTGGGCAACTGGGAAGTGCTGAACCACTTTTACTGTAACCAGTGCAAACCGATCATCTTCTATCGCCCGCCGAAGCTCAAAGCGGTGGATGACCTGTTGCGCGAGCAGCGTGTGCAGATGGGCAACCGCGTGGCGCCGTCGACCAAGGAAGGCATTCTCAGCGTGATCAAGGAAGTGCGCCGCGGTGGCCAGGTGGGTATTCCTGCCGACCCGGAGCCGGCCGAATCGGCAGGGGTGTTTGTGCCGTTCCTGGGCACCCAGGCGCTGACCAGCAAGTTCGTGCCGAACATGTTGGCGGGTGGCAAGGCGGTGGGTGTGTTCCTGCATGCGCTGCGGCTGCCGGATGGTTCGGGCTTTCGGGTGATTCTGGAGGCAGCGCCGGAAGCGATGTACAGCACCGATGTGACCGAATCGGCGGCGGCGATGAGCAAGGTGGTCGAGCGCTATGTGCGCGAGTACCCCAGCCAGTACATGTGGAGCATGAAACGCTTCAAGAAGCGCCCGGCTGGCGAGCCGCGCTGGTACTGAGATTTCTGGGGGCGCTTTGCGCCCCTTTCGCGGGACAAGCCCGCTCCCACATGGGATCGCGGTCACCTGAACGAGCGGCCTTGTGTCGCGATGTTCAGCGCAGCCCACGCTATCTCTGTGGGAGCGGGCTTGCCCCGCGAATGGGCTGCAAAGCAGCCCCGGCAATCTCAGGCCTTGTAGAGTTTCTTCAGGAACACGGCCATCTCCTTCTCGGCCTGCTCTCACACGGGGTCACGGTCACCCGAAGGAGCGGCCCTGTGTCGCGATGTTCAGCGCAGCCCACGCTATCTCTGTGGGAGCGGGCTTGCCCCGCGAATGGGCTGCAAAGCAGCCCCGGCAATCTCAGGCCTTGTTGAGTTTCTTCAGGAACACGGCCATCTCCTTCTCGGCCTGCTTGTCCCCATGGGCCTGCGCCGCCACGATCCCGTCTTCCCAGGCCCTGCGCGCTGCCGCCAGGTCACCCTGCAACTGATGCGCTTTGCCCAGTAACTTCCACGCTGCGGAGTACTTGGGATCCTGCTCCACACACCGTGCCAGGTGCACCGCCGCTTCAGCGCCATTGCCTTCATCCAGCCAGGCCTTCCCCAGCCCGAACCGCAGCAATGGGTTATCCACACCCTTGGCCAGCATCTTCTCCAGCGATTCGCGCATGCCCTCTTCTCCTAGAAGAAACTCAAGCCAACGTGGAACAGCTTCTCCACATCCCGAATGTGTTTTTTATCCACAACGAACAGGATCACATGGTCACCCGACGCGATCACGGTGTCGTCGTGGGCGATCATCACCTCTTCGTCGCGGATGATGGCGCCGATGGTGGTACCCGGTGGCAGGGCGATGTCTTCGATGGCCTTGCCCACAACCTTGCTCGACTTCGAATCCCCGTGCGCCACCGCCTCGATGGCCTCGGCCGCACCACGGCGCAGCGAGTGCACGCTGACAATGTCGCCTCGGCGCACGTGCGCAAGCAGGGTGCCGATGGTGGCCAGCTGCGGGCTGATGGCAATGTCGATATCACCGCCCTGCACCAGGTCGACATAGGCCGGGTTGTTGATGATGGTCATTACCTTGCCCGCGCCCAGGCGCTTGGCCAGCAGCGACGACATGATGTTGGCTTCGTCATCGTTGGTCAGGGCCAGGAAGATGTCGGCGTCGGCGATGTTCTCTTCGAGCATCAAGTCCTTGTCCGAGGCGCTGCCCTGCAGCACCACAGTGCTTTCCAGGGTATCGGAGAGGTGCCGGCAGCGGGCCGGGTTCATCTCGATGATCTTCACCTGGTAGCGGCTCTCGATGGCTTCGGCCAGGCGCTCGCCGATCTGCCCACCGCCGGCGATCACAATGCGTTTATTGGTTTCGTCGATGCGGCGCAGCTCGCCCATCACGGCGCGGATGTCCTTCTTGGCGGCGATGAAGAACACTTCGTCGTCAGCTTCGATCACCGTGTCGCCACGTGGGGTGATTGGCCGGTCGCGGCGGAAGATCGCCGCCACGCGGGTGTCGACGTTGGGCATGTGCGCGCGGATCTGGCGCAACTGCTGGCCGACCAGTGGGCCGCCGTAGTAAGCCTTGACCGCCACAAGCTGGGCCTTGCCTTCGGCGAAGTCGATCACCTGCAGTGAGCCTGGGTGTTCGATCAGGCGCTTGATGTAGTTGGTCACCACCTGCTCGGGGCTGATCAGCACGTCGACCGGGATATGGTCGTTGTCGAACAGCTCTTCGCGTGTCAGGTAGGACGATTCACGCACCCGGGCGATCTTGGTCGGGGTGTGGAACAGCGAATAGGCCACCTGACAGGCGACCATGTTGGTTTCGTCGCTGTTGGTCACTGCCACCAGCATGTCGGCGTCGTCGGCACCCGCCTGGCGCAGCACCGTCGGCAGCGAACCGCGGCCCTGCACGGTACGGATGTCCAGGCGGTCACCGAGGTCGCGCAAGCGCTCGCCATCGGTGTCGACCACGGTGATGTCGTTGGCTTCGCTGGCCAGGTGCTCTGCCAGCGTACCGCCTACCTGCCCTGCGCCGAGGATGATGATCTTCATCCGCTACTCCCTACCGTTTGGTCTTATCCGCGTGAGGCGGCGATCTTGATCAGCTTGGCATAGTAGAAGCCGTCGTGGCCGCCCTCCTGGGCCAGCAACTGGCGGCCGTGGGGCTGGCGCAGGCCGGCCTCGGTGGCCAGGTCCAGTTCACGGGCGCCCGGGGTGCGGGCCAGGAAGGCGCCGATCACTTCGGTATTCTCGGTCGGCAGGCTGGAGCAGGTGGCGTACAGCAGCATGCCGCCTACTTCCAGGGTCGGCCACAGGGCGTCGAGAAGCTCGCCTTGCAGTGTTGCCAGGGCCGGGATGTCGTCGGCCTGGCGGGTCAGCTTGATGTCCGGGTGACGGCGGATTACGCCGGTGGCCGAACACGGCGCGTCGAGCAGGATGCGCTGGAACGGCTTGCCGTCCCACCAGCTGGCGGTGTCGCGGGCGTCGCAGGCGATCAGCTCGGCGTCCAGTTGCAGGCGCTCGAGGTTCTCGCGCACGCGGGTCAGGCGCTTGGCTTCAAGATCGATGGCCACCATCTGCGCCAGGCCGGCTTCGGCCTCCAGCAAGTGGCAGGTTTTGCCCCCTGGGGCGCAGCAGGCGTCCAGTACGCGCTGGCCGGGGGCCAGTTCGAGCAAGTCGGCAGACAGCTGCGCGGCTTCGTCCTGCACGCTCACCCAGCCTTCGGCGAAGCCGGGCAGGCCGCGCACGTCGCAGGCCTCGGCCAGCACGATGCCGTCACGGCTGTACTGGCAGGCGCTGGCGTCAATGCCCGCGTCGGCCAGCAGTGCAAGGTACGCATCGCGGCTGTGGTGACGGCGGTTGACCCGCAGAATCATCGGCGGGTGGGCGTTGTTGGCGGCGCAAATGGCTTCCCACTGCTCCGGCCAGAAGGCTTTCAGTGCCTTCTGCAGCCAGCGCGGGTGGGCGGTGCGTACCACTGGGTCGCGCTCCATGCCGGCGAGCAGTGCTTCGCCTTCGCGCTGGGCGCGGCGCAGCACGGCATTGAGCAGGCCCTTGGCCCACGGCTTTTTCAGCTTGTCGGCACAGCCCACGGTTTCGCCGATGGCGGCGTGGGCCGGAATGCGGGTGTAGAACAACTGGTAAAGGCCGACCAGCAGCAGCGCCTGCACATCGGCGTCGGCGGCCTTGAAAGGCTTTTGCAGCAGTTGCGCGGCCAGCAGGTCGAGGCGTGGCTGCCAGCGTGCGGTGCCGAACGCCAAGTCCTGGGTCAGGCCACGGTCGCGTTCATCGACCTTGTCCAGTTGTGCTGGCAGCGAGCTGTTCAGCGAGGCCTTGCCACTGAGTACAGCGGCAAGGGCACGGGCAGCGGCGAGACGTGGGTTCATTGGCCCAGCACCTTGCCAGCGGCGAACTTCTCGCGGCGGCTGTTGAACAGGTCGCTGAAGTTCAGCGCCTTGCCGCCGGGCAATTGCAGGCGGGTCAGGCTCAGCGCCTGGTCGCCGCACGCAACGACCAGGCCGTCCTTGCTGGCGGACAGGATTTCGCCCGGGGCGCCCTTGCCTGTGGACAAGTTGGCGGCCAGCACCTTCACGCTTTCGCCATCGAGGGTGCTGTGGCACACCGGCCACGGGTTGAAGGCGCGGATCAGGCGCTCCAGCTCGACGGCCGGGCGGGTCCAGTCAATGCGCGCCTCGTCCTTGTTCAGCTTGTGGGCGTAGGTGGCCAGGGCATCGTCTTGCGTTTCACCTTGCAGCGAACCGTCGGCGAGGCCAGCGATGGCCTGAACGACTGCGGGCGGGCCCATTTCGGCCAGGCGATCATGCAAGGTGCCGCCGGTGTCGTCGGCGCTGATCGGGGTGACCACCTTGAGCAGCATTGGGCCGGTGTCCAGGCCAGCTTCCATGCGCATCACGGTTACCCCGCTCTCGGCGTCGCCGGCTTCCACGGCGCGCTGGATCGGCGCCGCACCGCGCCAGCGTGGCAGCAGGGAGGCGTGGCTGTTGATGCAGCCCAGGCGCGGGATATCCAGCACTGCCTGCGGCAGGATCAGGCCGTAGGCGACCACCACCATCAGGTCCGGCTGCAGCGCGGCCAGTTCGGCCTGGGCATCGGCGTTGCGCAGGGTCTGCGGCTGGAACACCGGGATGTCATGGGCGACGGCCAGTGCCTTGACCGCACTTGGCATCAGCTTCTGGCCACGACCGGCCGGGCGGTCGGGCTGGGTGTAGACGGCCACGATCTCGTACGGGCTGTCGAGCAGGGCCTTGAGGTGTTCGGCGGCAAACTCTGGAGTGCCTGCAAAGACGATGCGCATGGAGTTCTCGCTTCAAAATAGAAAAAGGCTTGCCGGAGCAAGCCTTCAGGAAGGGGGGGATCAGGCTTGCTGGCGGTGCTGCTTTTCCAGCTTCTTCTTGATCCGGTCGCGTTTGAGCTGCGACAGGTAGTCAACGAACAGCTTGCCGTTGAGGTGATCGAATTCGTGCTGCACGCACACCGCCAGCAGGCCTTCGCATTCCAGCTCGAACGGCTTTCCGTCGCGGTCCTGGGCCTTGACCCGTACACGCAGCGGGCGGTCGACGTTCTCATAGAAGCCAGGCACCGACAGGCAGCCTTCCTGGTACTGGCCCATGTCGTGGGTCAGCTCTTCGACCGTGGGGTTGATAAAGACGCGCGGCTCGCTGCGGTCTTCGCTGAGGTCCATGACCACGACCTGCAGGTGCACGTTGACCTGGGTGGCGGCCAGGCCGATACCAGGGGCTTCGTACATGGTTTCAAACATGTCGTCGATCAGCTGACGCAGGGCGTCGTCGAACTCCGTCACCGGTTTGGCGATAGTGCGCAGGCGCGGGTCCGGGAATTCGAGAATGTTCAAGATGGCCATAAGGTCAGGCAGTCACTGTGCGTTCGGTTGAAAACTGAGCACACATAATAAAGGGAAACGGGGATTTCGGCACCTGGCAAGCTCGTCTAGGGTGTCTATGGGCTTGATAGCCCCCAGCCAATGGACAGGTTTTCAAAGTGTTACTCACAGAGTTATCCACAGGTTGTGCCACGTAGATGGCCCTGTTTCGATCAAGGACGATCCCCATGCCCAGTTACCATTCGTCGCTCTGCCCGCCTGCCGAACTGGAGGCGCGATTACGCCTGCATCGCCTGCCCGAGACAGGATTGCGACGTTTTCGCACCTTGCTGGATGCGTTCGGCAGCGCCTCTAGCGCGCTTAGCGCTCCCGGTTCGGCCTGGCGAGCGTTGGGCATCCCCCAAGCCACCATCGATGCCCGGCGCAGTGCCGAGGTCCGCGATGGCGCGCTGGCCGCAATGGCCTGGTTAGAGCGCCCCGGCCAGCATTTGCTGATGTGGGACGGCGCTGGCTACCCAGCCTTGCTGGCAGAAATCGACGATGCCCCGCCGCTGCTTTTTGTTGCTGGCGACCCGGCCTTGCTCGACCGCCCTCAGTTGGCCATCGTGGGCAGCAGACGTGCCACACCCCCGGCGCTCGACACAGCCCGGGCATTTTCCCGCTACCTTGCGCAGGCAGGTTTCACCATTACCAGCGGGCTGGCGGTAGGCGTCGACGGTGCCGCTCATCGGGCTGCGTTGCAGGCTGGTGGGTGCACGATTGCCGTGCTCGGCACGGGGCTGCAAAAACTTTATCCACAGCGCCATCAAGAGCTTGCGCAGGCGATGATCGACAACGGCAGTGCGCTGGTTTCCGAGTATCCGCTGGACGCCGGGCCACTGCCCGGCAACTTCCCACGGCGCAACCGCATCATCAGCGGCTTGTCGCTGGGCGTGCTGGTGGTCGAGGCCAGCTTGGCCAGTGGCTCGCTCATCACGGCGCGCCTGGCGGCCGAGCAAGGCCGTGAGGTGTATGCCATTCCGGGTTCCATTCACCACCCGGGGGCCAAGGGCTGTCACCAGCTGATCCGTGACGGGGCGCTGCTGGTGGAAAGTGTGGAGCAGATCCTGGAAAGCCTGAAGGGTTGGCAGAACCTGCCGCCTGCAGTTGTGGACAGGTTCGACCATCCCCTGCTTGCCCTGCTGCATGCAGCGCCTCAAACCAGCGAAAGCCTCGCACACTGCAGCGAGCTGCCGCTGGCCGAAGTGTTGGCGCAGCTGACCGAGCTGGAGCTGGAAGGCCGGGTCAGCAATGAAGCAGGGCGTTGGTTTGCCCGCGCGGGCTAAGTACACTGCGCATAAGCAAGGTATTCAGGCGGAGAAGCAGCAATGGTGAGCAGTTTTCGTGTGCAACAAGCCGCACGTGAGATCCGGGCGGGCGCAGTTATCGCCTACCCGACGGAAGCGGTCTGGGGCCTGGGCTGCGACCCGTGGAACGAGGACGCGGTGTATCGCCTGCTGGCGCTGAAATCGCGGCCTGTGGATAAAGGGTTGATTCTGATCGCTGACAACATCCGCCAGTTCGACTTTTTGTTCGAGGACTTTCCCGAAGACTGGATCGACCGCATGGGCAGCACCTGGCCGGGGCCGAATACCTGGCTGGTGCCGCACCAGGACCTGCTGCCCGAGTGGGTGACCGGGCAGCATGACACGGTGGCGCTGCGCGTCAGTGACCACCCGGTGGTGCGTGAACTGTGCGCACTGGTGGGGCCACTGATTTCCACCTCGTGCAACCCCGGCGGTCGCCCGGCGGCGAAGACCCGGTTGCGGGTGGAGCAGTATTTCCATGGGCAGTTGGACCTGGTGCTTGGCGGGGCGCTGGGGGGGCGGAAGAACCCGAGTGTGATTCGCAACCTGGCAACCGGCGAGGTTGTGCGCCCGGGCTGATACCGCTGGCGAGGGCTTCGCCCTCGATCGCCGGCAAGCCAGCTCCCACAGGTACTGCACATGGCTTGAAGCCGGTGCGCTCGGTGTGGGAGCTGGCTTGCCGGCGATTGGGCGGCAAACCCCTGCAGATTTTTCTGATTTTGTCTCGAATGGTTGGCCGGCACGTAGTTCGGGAAAATTCCTACTGCCCGCGTCGTCAGTCGTCACCTTCCCTGCAGAACCCCCTCCCTCTAGCTTGATGGCCATGCGTCGCATGGGCGGCGCTCGATCTTGGCGCTAGCAAAGGCCGTCGTCATTCGGCGGGAGCACTGGGACAAATGCCGCTATTCGAAAATGCCGAATACCTGATAAGGGCGAATCTCGAGCAGCTTGCGTCCAACCATCGGGTCAGAGCGGTGGAAATCGGTAGATTCACCGCCGATCAGTTCGAAGCGATCAATAGGCAGAAAGAAGGGCAGGATTTGCCGCTGCTGGAGGACCCAGGCATCGTCTTTATTGGTAGCCATGCCTACAGGAGCCGGGTATTACGGGATGGTTACGCCATCGATGACATGGTTCTGCAGATTGAGGCAGCATTGGCGGTGACATCGATCTGGAAAGGCGCCACGCACATGACGGCCCTTCGCAGCACGATTGGCCGCAATGATGGCTATGGCAATGAGGTCCTTGATGAGGCGATTTTTGAACTGACGGCCCGCAAGCCCAAGGCAGAGCTCTATTCCATCATCCCTAAAGGGGATAGAAACAAGCCCAAAAAATAAAGGCCGCTTAAGCGGCCTAAAGGGTGGGGATGCACTCGCCCGGATAACTTGAAACTCAACCGGCGCACCAGTACATCCACAAGCACAAAGGCTACCCTTCCGAATCTTTACGGTCAAGCCGGGACCTTTTTCTAGCGCGCTGTGCATGCGCTTCATGTTGGCTTTTACTGGATCAGGGTTTTCTGATTTTTGCCAAAATGGCTGTCCAGTTGGCCACTTCGGAAATATCCTACGAGCCGCGTCCTCTGCCATCACCTTCTCAGTGGGAACCTCTGCCCTTAGGCTTAAACCGTCGCCGAATAACTTGGCGATCGGGTGTGGTAACCCGGATGTGCTTGAGGCGTCACAGCTATGGCAGCTGTGCGCGGGAGGCGTCATGCCTGCCGGGAGCGCCTCCAGCCCGGTTTACCACCTCGCGTACAGCTGCCGCCTAATCCGTGTGGTAACGGCCCGGCGTTAGCTTCAATGCCTGGAGCAAGCTATGAAAAAGATAGTGCCCGATCCACCCCTACCCTGCACCTCCACCCGCTCCTTCGGCCGCTGCGACGCCGGCCATGATCCTCTCTTTACCGTCAACCCGAACATTTCCGCCGAGGACGCTCTGGTCCACGTAGCCCTGTACCTGCGCAGCGCCTACGAAACCGGCTACAAAGCCCTGGACTACATGCGCGAAGAGGGCCGTGGCATGTTCTGGTCGAACCTGCATGCGATTGAAATGGCGGAGGGTGTGATTGAGGCGATACTCGATGGCATCGAGTCGACGCCGCAGCCGCAAAAGAAGGTGTGAGGGCTGACAGGTGCCTGCCTTGAGGGTTTCAGCGCCTGTGACATCGAGCGCCGCCCGCGCGGCGCTTCGCGGGGCAAGCCCGCTCCCACATTTGTTTCGGGCCAATCCCTCCTGGGAAGTCACCGCTGCCCGCTTTGTTTGTTCCATTTGATATCGAGGGTTGCGCAACTGCGGTTCCTCGATCTGCAGCCATGCACCAAAGCTGCAACCCACCTGACACAGGAATAATTGGCCCGAAACAGATGTGGGAGCGGGCTTGCCCCGCGAAGCGCCGCGCGGGCGGCGCTCGATGTCACAGGCGCTGAAACTCTCAAGGCGTGCGCCTGGCCGCCCTGACGCAATTCCCCGCTTTTCTCAAGGCAACAAAACAGTCGACCCCACAGTCCTGCGCGCCGACAGCTCTGCCTGCGCCTTGGCCGCCTCGCTCAATGGATACCGCTGCTGGATATCCACAACCAGCTTGCCACTTGCAATCATCGCAAACAGGTCATCGGCCATGGCCTGGGTGTTCTCGGCATTATTGGCATAGGTCGCCAAGGTCGGCCGGGTGACGTACAGCGAGCCTTTCTGCGCCAGGATCCCCAGGTTCACCCCGCTCACCGCGCCCGAGGCATTGCCAAAGCTCACCATCAACCCGCGTGGCTGCAGGCAGTCCAGCGAGGTGAGCCAGGTATCGGCGCCTACCCCGTCATACACCACCGGGCATTTTTTGCCGTCGGTCAGTTCCAGTACCCGCTTGGCCACATCTTCGTGGCTGTAGTCGATGGTTTCCCATGCCCCCAGCGCCTTGGCCCGCTCGGCCTTCTCGGCAGAACTCACGGTGCCGATCAGCTTGGCGCCCAGGGCCTTGGCCCACTGGCAGGCCAGCGAACCGACGCCACCCGCTGCGGCGTGGAACAGGATTACATCACCCGCCTTCACCTCATAGGTCTGCTTCAGCAGGTACTGCACGGTCAAACCCTTGAGCATCACCGCTGCGGCCTGCTCGAAGCTGATGTTGTCGGGCAACTTGACCAGGTTGGCCTCCGGCAGCGTATGTACTTCGCTGTAGGCACCCAGCGGGCCGCCGGCATGGGCCACGCGGTCACCCACCTTCAGGCGTGTGACACCCTCGCCCACAGCCTCGACCACGCCGGCCGCCTCAGTACCCAGGCCAGAAGGCAGGGACGGCGGAGCATACAGCCCGCTGCGAAAGTACGTGTCGATGAAGTTCAGGCCGATGGCGTGGTTACGCACGCGCACCTGCTGCGGCCCGGGCGGGGTGGGTTCGAATTCCACAAACTGCAGCACTTCCGGGCCGCCATGCTGGCTGAACTGGATACGCTTGGCCATCTCGCACTCCTGTAGTCGGGATCGGGAAAAGGCCTTCTATCGGACGCCTTTGCGTGATCGCCGTCAACTGCGGCGCGCGCGCTGGCGGTGGTATGCTACGCGCGAATTCTTCCCTGCCCGTTCCTGGTGACCCGATGACTAGCCGCACCGAGGCCGTGAAAGCCTACCTGCTCGACCTGCAAGACCGCATCTGCTCTGCCCTCGAAACAGAAGACGGCGGCGCCCGTTTCGTCGAGGATGCCTGGGTGCGCGAAGCCGGTGGCGGGGGCCGCACGCGGGTGATTGGCGACGGCAAGCTGATCGAGAAAGGCGGGGTCAACTTCTCCCATGTGTTTGGTACCGGTCTGCCCCCCTCGGCCAGCGCCCACCGGCCTGAACTGGCGGGCCGGGGCTTCGAGGCCCTGGGAGTGTCGCTGGTGATCCACCCGCACAACCCGCATGTGCCCACTTCCCACGCCAATGTGCGGTTCTTCATCGCCGAAAAGGAAGGTGAAGAGGCCGTATGGTGGTTCGGCGGCGGCTTCGACCTGACCCCATACTATGGCAACGAAGAAGACTGCATTCACTGGCACCGCGTGGCCGAACAGGCCTGCGCACCGTTCGGCGCCGACGTGTACCCGCGTTACAAGGCCTGGTGCGACCGCTACTTCCACCTCAAGCACCGTGGCGAGCCACGCGGCATCGGCGGCCTGTTCTTCGATGACCTGAACGAGTGGGACTTCGACACTTGCTTCGCCTTCATCCGTGCCATCGGCGATGCTTACATCAACGCCTACCTGCCGATCGTACAGCGCCGCAAGGACACGCCCTATACCCCGCAGCAGCGTGAGTTCCAGGAGTACCGCCGCGGCCGCTACGTGGAGTTCAACCTGGTCTACGACCGTGGCACTTTGTTCGGCCTGCAATCCGGTGGCCGCACCGAGTCCATCCTCATGTCGCTGCCGCCTCAGGTGCGCTGGGGCTACGACTGGAAGGCCGCACCCGGCAGCGAAGAAGCACGCCTGACCGAGTACTTCCTGCAAGACCGCGACTGGCTGGGCCAGTAAGCCTGTGGATAACCAAGGAGCCGTCATGGACCAGTATGTCGTTTTTGGTAACCCCATCGGCCACAGCAAGTCGCCGCTGATCCACCGCCTGTTTGCCGAGCAGACCGGCCAGGACCTGGAATACGCCACCCTGCTGGCGCCGCTGGACGAGTTCAGCGATTGCGCGCGCGGCTTCTTCAAGCAAGGCAGCGGCGGCAACGTCACCGTACCATTCAAGGAAGAGGCCTACCGCCTGTGCGACAGCCTGACCCCGCGTGCCCAGCGCGCTGGCGCAGTGAACACGCTAAGCAAGCTGGCTGATGGCACCCTGCAAGGCGACAACACCGATGGCGCTGGCCTGGTGCGCGACCTGACGGTAAATGCCGGGGTCGAACTGGCTGGCAAGCGCATTCTCATCCTCGGTGCCGGTGGCGCCGTGCGAGGCGTGCTGGAGCCTATTCTGGCGCACAACCCGCAGTCCCTTGTGGTTGCCAACCGCACTGTGGAGAAAGCCGAGCAGCTGGCGCGTGAGTTCGATGAGCTGGGGCCGGTGGTGGCCAGCGGGTTTGCCTGGTTGCAGGAGCCGGTGGATGTGATTATCAACGCCACTTCGGCAAGCCTGGCCGGAGAAATGCCGCCGATTGCCGACAGCCTGGTCGAGGCGGGGCGCACGGTTTGCTACGACATGATGTATGGCAAGGAGCCGACGCCGTTTTGCGCGTGGGCTACCCGGCTGGGTGCGGCCAAGGTGCTCGATGGGTTGGGGATGCTGGCTGAGCAGGCGGCTGAAGCGTTCTTTATCTGGCGTGGGGTGCGACCGGATACGGCGCCGGTGTTGGCGGAGCTGCGCCGGCAACTGGCTCGGGGCTGAAATTGCCGGGGCCGCTTTGCGGCCCATTCGCGGCACAAGGCCGCTCCCACAAAGTACTGCGTACGCCGATCCTCTGTAGGAGCGGCCTTGTGCCGCGAATGGGCTGCGCAGCAGCCCCAGGATCTCAGCGTCACTCCTCAAACCGGATCGGACACAACTCCACCCCTTCCAGCTTCTGCAATTCCTCGATCACCTGCGGCCTGGCCCGGTGCAGGGTCAAACTCCCGCCCAATCTCCGCAACCGCCGCGCTTCGCGGTGCAACATATCCACACCCGAGTAATCGATAAAATTCACCTGCCGGGCATCGATCACTACATGCGGCCCCTGGCAGCGCTGCAAGCGCACCTGCAGGTAATGCGCCGCACCAAAGAAAATCGACCCGCCCACCCGCAACACATCCGCGTCCCCTTCCCGGCTTTGCTGCACCCGTGGCCGTGACGTGCGCTTGAGGTAAAAGAACAGCGAAGCCAGCACGCCTGCATAGATGGCCGTCTGCAACTCCAGCAACAATGTCGCCGCCGCCGTCAGCGCCATCACCAGAAACTCCGAGCGGCTGACCCGAAACAGCGCGCGAATCGCCCGATGGTCCACCAACCCCCAGCAAATCAGCAGAATGCTGCCAGCCATGGCGGGTATCGGCAGGTGCGCGATCAGGCCGGCGCCGGTAACGGCAAACAACGCCACCCACAGCGCCGAGAACACCCCAGCCATGGGCGAGCGGGCACCTGCCTCATAACTCAGGCCTGAGCGGGTGAAGGAACCGGCAGACAGGTAACCGGAGAAAAATGCACCGGCGATGTTCGACAGGCCCTGTGCGCGGATTTCCTGGTCGGGGTCGATCAGTTGTTCTGAACGTGCCGACAAGGAGCGGGCAATCGACAGGCTGGTGACCAGCCCCAGCATGCCTACCGCCACGGCGCTGGGCAGCAGGCGCAGCATCAGTTCCAGATCCAGCAAAGGCAGCGGGCTGAAGGGTGGGAGTTGCCCGGTAAACGCCGCCACCCTTTGCACATGGCCAAAGTAGCCCGGCAACAGCCAACCCAGCAGGCTGACCAGCATCAGGCTTATCAACAGGCTCGGCCAGCGTGGGCGCCACAGTTTGAAGGCTACGCCGATCACGACAGTGGCCAGGCCCAGAATAAAGGAAGACAGGTCGACCTCCCCTGCATGGCTGGCCAGGTCCTGTACGGTTTTCAGTGCCGTGGCCTGGCTGGGCAGGTCCATGCCCAGCAGGTTGGGCAATTGGCCCAAGGCAATGACGATGGCAGCCCCCAGCGTGAAGCCGAGCACTACCGAGTGAGAGACGAAATTGACCAGCGCGCCAAAGCGCATAAGCCCGAGCAGCAACTGGAAGATGCCGCCGAGCAAGGTCAGCAACAGTACCAGGGTGATGTAATCGGCGCTGCCGGCCACGGCCAGCGGGCTGATGCTGGCGTAGAGCACGATGGAAATGGCGGCGGTGGGGCCGCAGATCAGGTGCCAGGACGAGCCCCACAGGCAGGCGATCAGCACCGGCACGATGGCGGCGTACAGGCCGTATTCGGCGGGCAGGCCGGCAATCAGGGCGTAGGCGATGGATTGTGGCAGGGCGAGGATGGCACCGCTCAGGCCGACCAGCAGGTCCTGGCGCAGGCTGCGGCCCGATTGGCGCGGGAGCCAGGTGAGGAAGGGCAGCAGGTGAATGATGCGATGCATGAGATATTCACATTTCCAAAGGTCCACTGTCCCCTGTGGGGCGGGTTTACCCGCGAATGCGTCGGTACATGCAATGCAGCATTCGCGGGTGAACCCGCTCCCACAGGGGGCGCGTCGTGTCTGAAACTACAGTTTGGCTTTCACGGCCTCCAGGGCATTGCCATCGGCCTTGGTAGTCACCCCAGCCAACCACCCTTCCAGCAACTCGGGATGCGTTTTAATCCAAGCCCTGGCCGCGTCATCAAAGCTGATCTTGTTATCCACAACCTCGGCCATGATGGCGTTTTCCATGTCCAGGGTAAATTTCAGGTTGCCCAGCAGCTTCGCCGCATTCGGGCACGCTTGTGGATAACCTTTGCGGGTCAGCGTGTACACTTCGCCCTTGGTGCCGAACCACTTTTCCCCACCGGTCAGGTAATGCATTTTCAGCTTCACGTTCATCGGGTGCGGGGTCCAGCCAAGGAAGGTGATGAACTGCTGTTTCTTCGCCGCCCGGTCGACCTGGGCCAGCATCGCCTGCTCGCTGGACTCCACCAGTTTCCACTGGCCAAGGTTGAATTCATTCTTGTCGATGATTGCCTTCAGCGACAGGTTGGCCGGTGCGCCGGAGCCGATCCCGTACAGCTTCTTGTCGAACTGGTCGGCATGCTTCTGCAGGTCGGCAAAATCCTTTACCCCGGCATTCCACACGTAATCGGGCACCGCCAGGGTGAACTCGGTTCCCTCCAGGTTGCGCGACAGCTGCTGCACATCGCCGTTGGCGATGAACTTGTCATGGAAGCCTTGATGCGCGGGCATCCAGCTGCCGAGGAAGGCGTCGACACGGCCGTCCTTGAGGCCGCCGTAGATGATCGGCACGGCCAGGCTGTCGATTTTCACCTGGTAGCCCAGGCTTTCCAGTAACAGCCGCGCCACGGCATTGGTTGTGGCGATATCGCTCCAGCCGGGGTCGGCCATTTTTACGGTACTGCATTGCGCGTCGCTGTCGGCGGCGTGGGCCGTGGCGGCGCTCAGGGCCAGGGCGAACACGGCGGCGGAGAACTTGTGCATGGCGGCCTCTCTTTTCAATCCAGGGGTGCGGGCTGTGGATAACGTGCCTTGCGCTCGAGGTCGTCGAGATCGATGTGGTTGCGCATGTACTGTTGGCTGGCGTCCACCAGCGGTTGGTGGTCCCAGCTTTTCAGCGTGCCGATAGCCAGCGCCTCGGCCACCAGGCGGCGGCGCCGCTGGCTGGCGAGTACCTGCTGGCGCAGGCTGGGGATATCCCAACGCTGTCGTGCTTCATCGGCAAATGCCTGCAGCAGCGCCTGGTGGTCCGGGCTGCCGGCGAGGTTCTCCCGCTCGTGCGGGTCGCGGCTCAGGTCATAGAGTAGACATGGGTCGTCTTCGCTGTACACGAACTTGTAAGGCCCGCGGCGGATCATCATCAGCGGGCCGACGGTGCCTTCGGCCATGTATTCGCCGATCACTTCATCGTGGCCGCCCTGCCCTTGGAGGTGGCCAAGCAGTGAGCGGCCGTCCAGGTGCAGGTTGTTATCCACAATGCCGCCAGCCAGTTCTACCAAGGTTGGCAGCAGGTCGCAGGTCGATACCGAGGCACTGACCCGAGCCGCCGCAAAGTGCTTGGGCGCATGGATCAGCAGCGGTACCCGCGCCGACATCTCGAACCAGTGCATCTTGTACCAGAGGCCACGCTCGCCAAGCATGTCGCCGTGGTCGCCTGAGAACACGATCAGGGTATCGTCGGCCAGGTTGCACTCATCCAGGGTTTGCAGCAGCTGACCGATGTTGTCGTCAATGTAACTGCAGGCGCCGAAGTAGGCGCGGCGGGCATCGCGGATCTTGTCCACAGGCAGCGGCTTGTTCCACAGGTCGTAGACTTTCAGCAGGCGCTGCGAATGCGGGTCGAGCTCTGTCTGGCTCAACTCTGCACGGGGCATGGGGATATCCACACCCTCGTACCGGTCCCAGTAGCGTTTGGGAATGGTGTACGGATCGTGCGGGTGAGCCATCGAAACGGTCAGGCAGAACGGCCGACCGTCGTTTTCGCGCACATGGTCGTACAGGTACTGGCGTGCCTTGAACACCACCTCCTCGTCGAAATCCAGCTGGTTGGTACGCACGCACGGGCCGGCCTGCAGCACCGAGGACATATTGTGGTACCAGCTTGGGCGCACATCCGGTTCGTCCCAGTTCACTGCCCAGCCATAGTCGGCCGGGTAGATGTCGCTGGTCAGGCGCTCTTCGTAGCCATGCAGCTGGTCCGGGCCGCAAAAGTGCATCTTGCCTGACAGCGCAGTGCGGTAGCCCAGACGGCGCAGGTAGTGCGCATAGGTCGGTATATCGGCGGGGAAATCGGCGGCATTGTCGTAGGCGCCGATGCGGCTGGGCAGCTGGCCGCTGACCAGGGTGAAGCGTGACGGCGCGCACAGCGGGCTGTTGCAGTAGGCTGAATCGAACACCACCGCCTGCTCGGCCAGGCGGCTCAGGTGCGGCATCTGGACGGGCGAAGGGGCGTAGATGGGCATCAAGGGTGCGGCCATCTGGTCGGCCATGATGAACAGGATATTCGGGCGCGTCATGGTGGCTTCCATCGTTGAGGGTTATGCGATTTGCTTGCCTTCCAAGATGAGACTGCGGATAACATGGGTAAAGCCCATGGCGGGCAATGACTGGGATTAGCTGAGCTTATGTTTGAGCACCTTGCCGAGCTGTCGCTGGATACCTTGCGCGTGTTCGAAGCTGCGGCACGCCTGCGGGGGTTTACTGCGGCGGCGCTGGAGCTGGGCACCACGCAACCGGCAGTAAGCCAGCAGGTGAAACGCCTGGAAGCCCAGCTGGGCACGCGCCTATTCGACCGTATTTATCGGGGCATCGAGCTCACCGAGGCCGGCCAGCTGTTGTTTGAACAGGTACACCAGGGCCTGCAAGCCATGGATGACGGCATTTCCCAGGCCAGCGGGCGCGGTCAGCGCGAAGTGCTGCAGGTGGCCACAGACTTTGCCTTTGCCGCGTTCTGGCTGATGCCAAGGCTGCAACGCTTTCACGACGCTTATCCACAGGTGGATGTGAGCCTGGTGACCGGTGAACGCAGCCAGGGGATGTTGCGCCCGGACGTGGATGTGGCGGTGCTGTTTGGTGATGGGCGCTTCCATCAGGGTGAAAGCCGCTGGCTGTTCGATGAGGAAGTGTTTCCGGTGTGCAGCCCCCGGCTGACCGATGGCAAACCCTTGTCAGCCGTGGGTTTGCAACGATTGCCCTTGCTGCATTTGAAGGGCGAGCAGGCCAGCCGCTGGTTTGACTGGGCCGGCGTTTTTCGCGGGTTTGGCGTGGCCAGCCCACCGCCTGCGGGGCAGTTGCGGTTCGATAACTATACGTTGCTGATTCAGGCAGCGATTGCCGGGCAAGGGGTGGCGATCGGTTGGGGGCACCTGGTGGATGGGTTGGTGGAGCAAGGGTTGCTGTGCCGGCCGCTGCAGGGGAGTTTGCGCTCGCAGCGCGGGTATTACGCGGTGCTGCCGCCGCGCAAGCGGCGTGGGGCGCTGATCGAGCGGTTTGTGGGGTGGCTGGAGGATGAGCGCAGCCTTTGAGATTTTGGGACTGCGCAGCAGCCCCGACGATCTAGACCACAAAGTTCAGATGCTCGCCCCGGTGCAGGTCCAGTTCCAGCATATCCGCCATCCCCGCCGCCACGCGTGCCCACCCCTCATCGGGCAACGCCTGCGGCATATTGATCAAGGTCCAGTGCAAAGCACTGCGCTGCAACCCATCAACCACCTGGTCCACATATGCCCGCTCTACCTCACTGTACTTGGCCGGCTCATCCAGCACAGCGAAATCGCCCACCAGCAACAGCCGGCGTATAGTCGTACGCTCAAGCCCCGCCACCAGCGCCTCGCTCAGGCGTGCTTGCCCCGGCAAGTCACCTGGCGCCAGCGCCGACAACAGGGCAATTACCGCCGAGCCGCCTGCCGCGCCCTGCTCTGCCTGGTCGGCATCGTCCAGCCCGCCTATCTTGAAGTGCAGGCCCGGGCGTGCGGTATGGCGGTTGAGGTCATCGACCACGGCGGTGACTTCGTGCTGGCGCGACAGCAGCTCGGCCATCAGGGCTTTGCCCAGGCTGCTTTCAGGCCCGAACAGGACCAGTTTGAATACTGGGGTTTCGGCGTTTTTCACTGCATCACTTCCTTTGCAGGTGGTGATGGTTGGACCGCAATCAGGAGTTATCGTGCAGAGGATCAAGGGTTACCACGCCCACGTTTATTACGACGCAGCGACCATGGAGCAGGCGCGGGAGCTGTGCGAGGAGGCGACGCGGCTGTTTCCCGTGACCATGGGGCGCATGCATCAAAAGCCGGTGGGGCCGCATCCGGACTGGAGCTGCCAGCTGGCGTTCGGGCCTGAAGTGGTGGGGGTGGTTTTGCCTTGGTTGGCGCTGTACCGCAAGGGTTTGGTGGTATTCATGCACCCGGAAACCGGGGATGAACTGGCGGACCACCGGGATCATGCGATCTGGATGGGGGCCGTGCGGCCATTGAAGCTGTCGATATTTGGTGGGTAGATGTGTATTGCCTGTGCCGGCCTCTTCGCGGCACAAGGCCGCTCCTAAAAGGTGATCGCAATACCCTGTAGGAGCGGCCTTGTGCCGCGAACGAGGGCGGAGCCCTCGCGATCAATTGCGAGCTGAGCGCACGCCTTCAGCCAGTGCCGAGCACAGGCTCAATACATCAGTCACCGCCTGATCGGCACTTTTGGCCTGGGCAATCTTGTCGACCAGCGCCGAGCCCACCACTACACCATCCGCCAGACGGGCGATGTTCGCAGCTTGCTCCGGGGTCCGAATGCCGAAACCAACGCTGATTGGCAGATCGGTATGCCGGCGCAGGCGGGCAATGGCCTCGGTCACGTGCTCGGTGGTTGCTGAGCCGGCACCGGTCACACCGGCCACCGACACGTAATAGACGAACCCGGAGCTGCGCTCCAGCACGCGCGGCAGGCGCGCATCGTCGGTGGTCGGGGTGGTCAGGCGAATGAAGTCGATGCCTGCAGCCTGGGCCGGGGTGGCCAGTTCGGCGTCGTGCTCTGGCGGCAGGTCGACGATGATCAGGCCATCGACGCCCGCTTCCTTGGCTTCTGCCACGAACGTGTCCACACCAAAGCGGTGGATCGGGTTGTAGTAGCCCATCAGCACGATTGGCGTGGTGTGGTTATCCACACGGAACTCGCGCACCATCTGCAGGGTTTTGGCCAAGGTCTGGCCAGCTTCCAGCGCGCGCAAGGTGGCCAGCTGGATGGCCACGCCGTCGGCCATCGGGTCGGTGAACGGCATGCCCAGCTCGATCACATCGGCGCCGGCTGCTGGCAGGCCCTTGAGGATCTGCAGCGAGGCGTCGTAGCCCGGGTCACCTGCGGTGACGAAGGTGACCAGTGCCGAACGGCCTTCGGCCTTAAGTTCGGCGAAGCGTTGTTCAAGACGGCTCATGCCTGTTTCTCCTGGGCGGCCATGTGGCTCATGACGGTTTGCATGTCTTTGTCGCCGCGGCCCGACAGGCACACCACCATCAGGTGGTCCTTGGGCAGCTTCGGCGCGCGCTTGATGGCTTCGGCCAAGGCGTGGGAGCTTTCCAGAGCTGGAATGATGCCTTCCAGGCGGCAGCTGGCGTGGAACGCATCCAGCGCTTCGTCATCGGTGATGCTGACGTATTCGACACGTTTCACTTCGTGCAGGTAGGCGTGTTCAGGGCCGATGCCCGGGTAGTCCAGGCCTGCAGAAATCGAGTGGGCGTCAGTGATCTGGCCGTCCGAGTCTTGCAGCAGGTAGGTGCGGTTGCCGTGCAGTACCCCCGGCACGCCGCCGTTCAGGCTGGCGGCGTGCTTGTCGGTGTGCACGCCGTGGCCACCGGCTTCGACGCCGATGATCTGTACGCTTGGTTCTTCGAGGAACTCATGGAACAGGCCCATGGCGTTGGAACCACCACCCACGCAGGCAACCAGGCTGTCTGGCAGGCGGCCTTCCTTCTCTTGCAGCTGGGCGCGGGTTTCTTTGCCGATGATCGACTGGAAGTCGCGGACCATGGCCGGGTACGGGTGTGGGCCAGCGACAGTGCCGATCAGGTAGAAGGTGTCTTCGACGTTGGTGACCCAGTCGCGCAGGGCTTCGTTCATGGCGTCTTTCAGGGTGCCGGTACCGGCCGTGACCGGGACGATTTCGGCGCCCAGCAGTTTCATGCGGAACACGTTGGCCTGCTGGCGCTCGATGTCGGTAGCGCCCATGTAGATCACGCACGGCAGGCCGAAGCGGGCAGCGACGGTGGCGGTGGCCACGCCGTGCATGCCGGCGCCGGTTTCGGCGATCAGGCGCTTTTTGCCCATGCGCTTGGCCAGCAGCACCTGGCCGATGCAGTTGTTCACCTTGTGCGCGCCGGTGTGGTTGAGCTCTTCACGCTTGAAGAAGATCTTTGCACCGCCACAGTGCTCGGTCAGGCGCTCGGCGAAGTACAGCGGGTTGGGGCGGCCGATGTAGTCACGCTGGAAGTAGGCCAGTTCTTCGAGAAACTTGGGGTCTGCCTTGGCCGCTTCATATTCGCGGGCCAGGTCCAGCACCAGTGGCATCAGGGTTTCGGCCACGTAGCGGCCGCCGAACGAGCCGAACAGGCCATTGGCGTCGGGGCCGGGGCGGTATTGGGACTGGGTCATGGGGCGCTCCAGGGCGTAATGAATGAGTGATGGGCTTTACTGTAACCACGGCACGTCCGGCTGAAAACCGATAAGATTGCGCAAACTTGTCAGAAAAACTCACAGGTAAAATGGCCCACGATCTCCCTCCCCTGAATGCTCTGCGCGCCTTCGAGGCTACCGCCAGGCTTAACAGCGTCAGCCAGGCGGCTGAAGCGCTGCATGTTACCCATGGCGCTGTCAGTCGGCAGATCAAGGTGCTGGAGGAGCACCTGGGGGTGGCGCTTTTCGTCAAGGACGGGCGTGGCATCAAACTCACAGATGCCGGTGTGCGTCTGCGCGATGCCAGCGGTGAGGCCTTCGACCGGTTGCGCAGCGTGTGTACAGAACTCAGCCGCGATGTCAGCGAGGCGCCATTTGTGCTGGGCTGCTCGGGGAGCCTGCTGGCGCGTTGGTTTATCCCAAGGCTTGGTCGCCTGAAGGCGGATTTGCCTGAGCTGCGCCTGCACTTGTCCGCCGGTGAAGGTGATCTCGACCCACGTCGTCCAGGGCTCGATGCATTGCTGGTGTACGCTGAACCCCCGTGGCCGGCGGACATGCAGGTGCATGTGCTGGCTGAGGAGCGTATCGGGCCGGTACTTAGCCCGCATTTTGCCGGCTTCGATCGCTTGCGAGATGCGCCCGCCAAAGCCCTGCTGGACGAGGCCCTGTTGCATACCACCTCGCGGCCACAAGCATGGCCGACATGGGCAGGGCAACAGGGATTGGACCCGGCCGGGTTGCAGTATGGCCAGGCATTCGAGCATTTGTACTATTTGCTGGAGGCTGCGGTTGCCGGCCTTGGGGTGGCCATCGCGCCACAACCACTGGTGGCGGATGACTTGCGGGCCGGGCGCCTCAGCGCGCCATGGGGCTTTTCCCCTACCCGGGCAGCGCTGGCCTTGTGGGTGCCCCGGCGCGCCGCAGATGGGCGCGCCGAGCAGTTGGCGCAGTGGCTGCGCCGCGAATTGGAACGGCAGGCGGCTTAGTTGCGACGGGTCAGCAGGTAGGCCGCCAGCAGACCCAGGGCGCCAATCGCCACGCCCGCTGTGGTAACCGGGTGCTCCTGTGCGTACTCACGGGTGGCGATCCCGGTCTGGCGAGTGCGGGTCTTTACCTCCTCATAGGCATCGCTGAGCAAGCTACGCGAATGTTTCAGCGCGCTTTCGGCATTGCTGCGGATTGCCTTCACCGACTTCTGGGACTCTTCCGATGCGTCATGCTTGAGGTTTTCCAGGCTTTTCAGAAGGCTCTCGATCTCTGCTTCCATGCTTTCCAGGGATGATTTACGCAGCGAGTTGCGGTGCATGTTGACTCTCCTTTGCAGTATGGGCTGTAAGGTTGCGACCCTTGGCTTGCGCGAAAGTGCGATCGAACTTTCACCTTGGCGGACGGCTCGCAGGTAAACCGGGCCTACGCTGCTAGGCTGAATTTCACCGTTACCAAGGAGCGTGAACATGACTGACCATCACACGTACAAGAAGATCGAGCTGGTGGGCTCCTCGCCAACCAGTATCGAAGAGGCAATCAACAATGCCCTGGCTGAAGCCGGCAAGAGCATCAAGCACCTGGAATGGTTCGAAGTGGTGGATACCCGTGGGCATATCCGCGACAACAAGGCGGCGCACTTCCAGGTCACGTTGAAGGTGGGCTTCCGTATCGCTAATAGCTGAAACATTGCGGGACTGGATGATCCCGGCTTGATGGGGTATTTAGAAGAGAGGCGCCTTGGCGGCGCCTTTTCTGATTTCATCTGCACAAGGAAAGCGATCGATGAATAAACTGATTCTGGCGCTTGGCCTGATGACACTGGCCGGTGGTGCGCTGGCGGCGGGCAAGCCGTGCGAGGAACTGAAGGCGGAGATTGCCGCCAAGCTCGATGCCAAAGGGGTTACTGGCTACAAGCTGGAGATCGTCAACAAGGGCGAGCCGGCCGGCAAGGTGATTGGCAGCTGCGAGGCGGGTACCAAAGAGATTGTGTACCGTCGCGGTTGATGCGTTTGCTTTTTCGCGGGCTCGCCCGCTCCCCCAGGTAATACACAGGGTCAGGCACCCGTGCAGTCCTGTGGGAGCGGGCGAGCCCGCGAAGAAGGTCAGGCGGTCTTGAGGGCCTGCGCCAACAGCTCATAGGACCGGATCCGGTCCGCATGCTCATACAGGTCACAGGTAAAGATCAGCTCGTCCGCCCCGGTCTGCTCCAGCAGCACCTCCACCTTGGCCCTTACCTTCTGCGGGCTGCCGATCATCGCCAGGCCGAGGAAACTGCCTACCGTATCCCGCTCATGGGGCAACCACAGCCCATCCATGCTTTCTACCGGCGGCTTCTGCATCAGGCTCTGGCCGCGAATCAGCGCCAGGATGCGCTGGTACACCGAGGTGGCCAGGTATTCGGCCCTTTCGTCGGTTTCTGCCACCACCATGGGGATGCCCAGCATCACATACGGCTTGTCCAGTGTGGTCGAGGGCTTGAAATGATTGCGGTACACGCGAATGGCCTCGTGCATGTAGCGCGGCGCAAAGTGCGAAGCGAAGGCATAGGGCATGCCGCGCATGCCTGCCAGCTGGGCGCTGAACAGGCTGGAACCCAGCAGCCACATTGGCACGTCAGTGTCGTGCCCCGGCACGGCGATCACTTTTTGATCGTCGGTACGTGGGCCGAGGTAGCGCGACAGCTCCTCGACATCGTCCGGGAAGTCGTCCGGGCCGCCAGCACGGTCGCGGCGCAAAGCATAAGCCGTCATCTGGTCTGAACCCGGCGCACGGCCCAGGCCCAGGTCGATACGCCCCGGGTACAAGCTGGCCAGGGTGCCGAATTGCTCGGCGATCACCAGCGGTGCGTGGTTGGGCAGCATCACCCCGCCAGAGCCCACGCGAATGGTCGAAGTACCCCCGGCCAGGTAGCCGATCAGCACCGAAGTCGCTGAACTGGCGATGCCGTCCATGTTGTGGTGCTCGGCCACCCAGAAGCGGTTGTAGCCAAAACGCTCGACGTGTTGCGCCAGGTCCAGCGAGTTGCGCAGCGATTGCGCCGGGCCTGCATCGGCGCGCACGGGCACCAGGTCGAGGGTGGATATTTTCAGGTCACGCAGCTGCGTCATGGGAGCCTCCGTAAAGGTGGTTGGCCAGAGGCCTTTGTAACTCTGTATGGGCATATTCGGGGGATTCAATGTTTGCTGTGCGATTGGTCTGAACTTGCCGTAAGCCGCTGGCCTCTGAATCCATAACCACATAACCGAATGACCAGGAGGCAGTATGAAAAAGACAGCATCGGCGATCTGGCAAGGTGGCTTGAAAGATGGCAAGGGCCTGCTCTCTACCGAAAGCGGGGCGCTCAAGCAGAACCCGTATGGCTTCAACACCCGTTTCGAGGGTACACCTGGAACCAACCCGGAGGAGCTGATTGGCGCGGCGCATGCCGGCTGTTTCTCGATGGCGTTGTCGATGATGCTTGGGGAAGCAGGGCTGACAGCGGACCGGATCGACACCGCTGCCGAGGTGACACTCGACAAGCAGCCTGACGGTTTTGCCATTACGGCCGTGCATCTGGTGCTCAGGGCCAAGGTGCCTGGGGCCAGCGAGGCGCAGTTCCTGGACATTGCCAAAAAGGCCAAGGAAGGGTGCCCGGTGTCCAAGGTGCTGAACGCCAAAATCAGCCTGGATGCGGCGCTCGTGGGCTGAAGCGGCGCAACGGCAGCGGTTTGCTGTAGTCTAAACAGCGTCGGCAGCACGCTGCCTTTTCAGGAGCCGTTCCATGATTCGCGTAGCAATCGCCGTGTTGGCTTCCCTGGTCGCCACATCCACGTTGGCGGCAGTCAAGCCGTGCGAGGAGCTCAAGGCCGAGATCGAGGCCAAGATCCAGGCTCAGGGTGTGCCGTCCTACACCCTGGAGATCGTGCCCAACAGTGAGGTCAAGGACCAGAACATGGTCGTCGGCACTTGCGATGGCGGCACGAAGAAGATCATTTACCAGAAGAATGATCAGTAGATTCGGGATTGTGGGGCTGCAAAGCAGCCCCGACTCACGGAATGCAGAACACGTTGCTAGGCTCGTTCACCAGTACCTTGCGGCTCGCGTCATACAGCAGCACCTGCGGTTCCATCACCGGCGCCCGCGCTTCCAGGCGGTAACGCTCGCCGGCCTTGAAGTCGTCAAAGCGTACGGTCAGGTAGCAGGTTCGGTCCCTGGGTTCAGACATGATGCCGCCTGAATAGATTTCGTAATCAAAGCGCACCACCAGTTCGTGCTTGCCCGGCGTTACCTGGAAGTAACGGCCGTCCTCCAGGCGCTTGCCATCGAGGCGGTCGGCCATGATCACCCGGCCAGGGGTCATGGTGTACAGATCGACCCAGGCCTGTTTGGGGTCGACGGGTGGCAAGGGGCTGGCGCAAGCCCCCAGTGCACTGAGGGCGATCAGCATCATGGGCTGGCGCATGGCAAAACTCCCACTTGCGATTTACACGTTACAAGCATAGCGCCGTTTGTACGGTTCAGGTGCGTTGGCAGCCTGCCGGCAAGCCTTGGCCGACCATTTTTTGCTGGTCGTCGTAGAGCTTGATCCAGGGACGGAAGCCGATACTGCCAGCGTGCAGCTGATAGCGCTGGCCGGCGCCGAAGTCCTTGAAGGTGAGTTTGACCTGGCAATCGCGCCACAACGGCTCGTCGACCGGGCCGATATTGCTGGGAGTGACCGGGAACTGATAGCGCACGGTCAGCTCGTGGCTGCCGGGCTGTACTTCGAAATAGCGGCTGTCGGCCCAGTCACGTTCATCGACCTGCACGGCGTCCAGCGAAGTGTTGTCGTAGGGGGTGAGGTCGATCCAGGCCTGGTTCGGGTCCGGGGCTGGCAACGTGGAACAGGCGGATATCAGCAACAGTGAACCGGCGACCAGCAATGCACGCATGGCGAAACTCCCCCTTGGCGAGATAGTCTTGGAGCGAATTGGCCTTGAGCGAGTCATACAGCCCGGATGCTTCGACTTTTTTTTATGCAGCGCTCAGGCCCTGGGGCACTCGACCGCGTTTTCACCCGTTTGGTTCCCCTGCTGGGGGCGATCCTGCTGAACGGTTGCAGCAGCGTCGCCTACTATGGGCAGCTGGCCGAGGGGCAGTTTCAGTTGCTGCGTGCGCGTCAGCCTGTTGCGCAGGTGGTGGCCGACCCGGCCACGTCACCGCAATTACGCTCGCGTCTTGCGCACGCTGAACAGGCGCGGGTTTTCGCCAGCGAGCAGTTGAAACTGCCGGATAACCGTAGCTATCGGGTGTATGCCGACATAGCCCGGCCTTATGTGGTGTGGAATGTGTTCGCCACGCCCGAACTGTCGCTGCAGCCGGTGACGCACTGTTTCCCGATTGCCGGGTGCGTGGCTTATCGCGGTTACTACCAGCAAGGTGCAGCACGCGGGGCGGCGGCGTTGATGCGCCAAGACGGCCTGGATGTGTATGTCGGTGGCGTGGAGGCTTATTCGACCCTGGGCTGGTTCGACGATCCGATCTTGTCATCGATGGTGGGTTGGGGTGATGAACGCCTGGCGACGTTAATTTTTCATGAGCTGGCCCACCAGCGCTTTTATGTGCAGGACGATACCGAGTTCAACGAATCGTTTGCCTCGTTCGTAGAGCAGGAAGGCACACGCCAATGGCGTGCGGCGCGAGGGCTGGCTGCCATTGGCGAAAACCAGGGGCGCCAGCGTGACCAGTTCATCCGCCTGGTGCTGGCCAGCCGCGAGCGGTTGCAGGCGATTTATGCCGGGCCGCTGGACGATGCACACAAGCGGCTGGCCAAGCAGGCCGAGTTTGAGCGTTTGAGGCGTGAGTACCGGCAGGTGCGTGATGGCCAGTGGGGCGGCGACAAGCGCTATGACGCCTGGATGTATGGGCCGATGAGTAATGCCAAGTTGTTGCCGTTCGGGCTTTATGACCAGTGGGTGCCGGCGTTTGCGGCGGTGTTTCGTGAGGTGGGTGGGGACTGGCTTCGGTTTTACCAGCGGGTCGAGCAGTTGGGGCGGTTGCCGATTGAAGAAAGGAAAGCGGCGCTGCAGCGTCTGGTGGTTAGCCTGTGAGATTTTGGGGCCGCAACGCGGCCCCCTAGGGCACTCAAGCCTTGATGAATGCCTGATGCATCTCGGCCAAGGTCGCAAAGTGGTAGGCCGGCTCTTCTGCCATCAGTTCTTCCCGGCTACCAAACCCATACCCCACCGCCACCGCCTGTAAGCCATTGCTGCGCGCGCCAATCAGGTCATGTTTGCGGTCGCCGATCATCAGGGTCTGCGCCGGGTCCAGTCCTTCTTCATCCAGCAGATGGCGAATCAGCTCGACCTTGTTGGTACGCGTGCCGTCCAGTTCACTGCCGTAGATCACCTTGAAGTGTTGGTCGAAAGCGAAATGCCGGGCGATTTCGCGGGCGAATTCCCACGGTTTGGAAGTGGCGATATACAGCGTGCGGCCCTGCCCGTTAAGGGCTTCAAGCAACTCAGGCACACCTTGGAACACCAGGTTCTCGTAAAGGCCGGTGACGCGGAAACGCTCCCGGTAGAAGTTGACCGCGTCCCAAGCCTTTGCTTCGTCGAAGCTGTAGAACTGCATGAAGGCCTGCAGCAGGGGTGGGCCGATGAAGTGCTCGAGGCGGGTCAGGTCCGGCTCGTCGATGCCCAGCTTGGCCAGGGCATACTGGATCGAGCGGGTGATGCCCAGGCGTGGGTCGGTCAGGGTGCCGTCGAGGTCGAAGAGGATGTTTTGCTGTTGCATGTTCGTCTCGTTAGTCGGGTTTATTCCGGTTGGTCGTAGCCTTCGGCCAGGTGCTGGTCCTTGAGCTTCACGTAGTTGCCGGCGCTGTAGGAGAAGAACGCGCGCTCTTTGTCGTTGAGCAACCTGGCCTGTTTCACCGGGCTGCCCATGTACAGGTAACCACTGACCAGGCGTTTGCCCGGCGGTACCAGGCTGCCTGCACCGATGATCACTTCGTCTTCAATGATGGCGCCATCCATGATGGTGCTGCCCATGCCGACCAGGATGCGATTGCCCAGGGTGCAGCCATGCAGCATCACCTTATGGCCAATGGTCACCTCGTCACCGATGATCAGCGGGAAGCCGTCCGGGTTGAACGGGCCGGCGTGGGTGATGTGCAGCACGCTGGCGTCCTGCACGCTGGTGCGCGCACCGATGCGGATGCGGTGCATGTCGCCGCGCACCACGGTCATGGGCCAGATCGAGCTGTCTTCACCAATCTCCACGTCGCCCAGCACCACCGCCGAACGGTCGACGAAGGCACGGAGTCCCACTTTCGGAGTGTGTTGCTGGAAGCTTCGGATGGCCATGATAGCGTCTCTCATCTGTGCCGATAGGCAGGCTGCCTGCTGCGGTCGGCGTCGATTGTAATTAAGATGGGGCAGTGTTTCTTCTGCCAAGGTATCCAAACCGTGACTGCGAACAACCCGCTTTTGCAATCCCACGATCTGCCGCCCTTCTCGCAAATCCGTGCCGAACACGTGTTGCCGGCGATCGAAGCGATCCTGGCCGACAACCGTAAAGCCATTGCCGAGATCCTCGAAAAGCAGGGCAAGGCCCCTACCTGGGCTGGCCTGGTGCTGGCGATAGACGAACTGAACGACCGCCTGGGCGCTGCCTGGAGCCCGGTCAGCCACCTCAACGCAGTGTGCAACAGCGCAGAGCTGCGCGAGGCTTACGAGTCGTGCCTGCCAGCGCTGAGCGCCTACTCTACCGAACTGGGCCAGAACCGTGCGCTGTTCGACGCCTACCAGGCGTTGATCAACAGCCCTGAAGCCGCCGGTTTCGACGTGGCGCAAAAAACTATCCTCGAGCATGCGCTGCGTGACTTCCGCCTGTCGGGTATCGACCTGCCGGCGGACAAGCAGCAGCGCTATGCCGAAGTGCAAAGCAAGCTCAGCGAGCTGGGCAGCCGCTTCTCCAACCAGCTGCTCGACGCTACCCAGGCCTGGACCAAGCACGTTACCGACGAAGCCGCGCTGGCCGGCCTGACCGACTCGGCCAAGGCGCAGATGGCCGCTGCGGCCCAGGCCAAGGGCCTTGAAGGCTGGCTGATTACCCTGGAATTCCCCAGCTACTACGCCGTGATGACCTACGCCAGCGACCGCGCCCTGCGCGAAGAGGTGTACGCCGCCTACTGCACCCGCGCCTCGGACCAGGGCCCGAATGCCGGCCAGTTCGACAACGGCCCGGTCATGCAGCAAATCCTTGACCTGCGCCAGGAGCTGGCCGAACTGCTGGGCTACAAGAACTACGCCGAGCTGAGCCTGGCCACCAAAATGGCTGAGTCCAGCGACCAGGTGCTGAGCTTCCTGCGTGACCTGGCCAAGCGTTCCAAGCCTTTTGCAGCCCAGGACCTGGAGCAGCTCAAGGCCTACGCCGCTGAGCAAGGCTGCCCTGAACTGGCCAGCTGGGACGCCGGCTACTTTGGCGAGAAGCTGCGCGAGCAGCGCTACAGCGTGTCGCAGGAAGCCCTGCGTGCCTATTTCCCGATCGATAAGGTGCTGGGTGGCCTGTTCAGCATTGTGCAGCGCCTGTACGGCATCGAAATCGCCGAACTCAAGGGCTTCGACAGCTGGCACCCGGACGTACGCCTGTTCGAGATCAAGGAAAACGGCCAGCATGTCGGCCGCTTCTTCTTCGACCTTTACGCCCGCGCCAACAAGCGCGGCGGGGCCTGGATGGATGGCGCCCGCGACCGTCGTCGTACTGCCGGTGGCGAACTGCAGAGCCCGGTGGCCAACCTGGTGTGCAACTTCACTCCGGCCGCACCCGGCAAGCCGGCACTGTTGACCCATGATGAAGTCACCACCCTGTTCCACGAATTCGGCCACGGCCTGCACCACCTGCTGACCCGCATCGAGCATGCCGGTGTTTCGGGTATCAACGGCGTGGCCTGGGACGCGGTCGAGCTGCCGAGCCAGTTCATGGAAAACTGGTGCTGGGAGCCAGAAGGCCTGGCACTGATCTCCGGCCATTACGAAACCGGCGCGGCCTTGCCTCAGGACCTGCTGGACAAAATGCTGGCGGCGAAGAACTTCCAGTCGGGCATGATGATGGTGCGCCAGCTTGAATTCTCGCTGTTCGACTTCGAGCTACACGCCAGCCATGGCGACGGCCGCAGCGTGCTGCAGGTGCTCGAAGGCGTGCGCGACGAGGTGTCGGTCATGCGCCCACCGGCGTACAACCGCTTCCCCAATAGCTTCGCGCACATCTTTGCTGGCGGTTATGCGGCGGGCTACTACAGCTACAAGTGGGCTGAAGTGCTGTCGGCTGACGCCTTCTCGCGCTTCGAGGAAGAAGGTGTGCTGAATGCCGAGACCGGCCGCGCCTTCCGCGAGGCTATCCTGGCCCGTGGCGGTTCGCGCGAGCCGATGGTGCTGTTTGTCGACTTCCGTGGCCGTGAGCCTTCCATTGATGCGCTGCTGCGGCACAGCGGCCTTACCGAAGGCGCTGCGGCGTGAGCGAGGTAGCTGTGAACAAGACCAAGAAGCGCTTCATTGCCGGGGCGGTATGCCCCGCATGCAGCGAGCCTGACAAGCTGATGATGTGGAGCGAAGACGACGTACCGCACCGCGAGTGCGTCGCCTGCGGGTTCACCGACACCCTCAACGAGCAGGGCTTGTCGGTGCCCAAGGAGCTCGGTACCCGGGTTAACCACCTGGCACCCAAGGCGGCGCCGGCCAAAGTACAGACGGTGCAGTTCTTCCCTAATCCGAAGCTGAAGAAACCGACAGAGTAAGCACTGGCTGTCGGATCAGAGGCGCTGGTGGATTCATGGTAGTCGCGATACTGTATGTAAATACAGTATAGGGGTTAGCCATGAATCCTCCAGCACCATTAAAGGGCCGTGGCACGGCGCACAATCCGCATAACCGCTTTGCCCCCAACCATTCGGTGGTCGAGGACGACGGCTGGTATCAGGAAGTGCCGCAGACCCAAGGCACCGAAGTGCGCAGCGAGACAGCGAAATCGGTCATCACCCGCAATACATCGCCCGACCTGCCCTTTGACCGCTCCATCAACCCTTACCGCGGCTGCGAGCATGGCTGCATCTACTGCTATGCCCGGCCTTCCCATGCCTATTGGGACCTCTCCCCCGGCCTGGACTTCGAAACCAAGCTGATCGCCAAGACCAATGCCGCCGAGATACTCGCGCAGCAGTTGAGCAAACCGGGCTACGTGTGCGCGCCGATCAACCTGGGCTCCAATACCGACCCGTACCAGCCGATCGAGCGGGACCAGTTGCTGACACGGCGCCTGCTCGAAGTGTTGCTGCGTTTTCGTCACCCGGTGACCATCGTGACCAAGGGCTCGCTGGTGTTGCGTGACCTCGACCTGCTGGCCGAGATGGCCCGGCAACGACTGGCGCGAGTGATGATCAGCCTGACGACGCTGGACGACGACCTCAAGCGGGTACTGGAACCGCGGGCGGCGTCACCCAATGCCCGGTTGAGGGCCATCCGCGTGCTACGCGAGGCGGGTGTGCCAGTGGGGGTGCTGTGTTCGCCGATGATTCCGATGATCAACGACAGTGAGCTGGAGCGCTTGCTGGAGGCTGCCAAGGAAGCTGGCGCACAGAGCGCGGCCTACATGATGCTGCGCCTGCCACTGGAAGTGGCGCCGCTGTTCGAGCAGTGGCTGCAGGACCATTATCCGCAACGGGCGGCCCATGTGTTGAGCCTGATCCGCCAGAGCCGGGGCGGCGAGCTGTATGACAGCCGGTTTGGTGCGCGCATGCGCGGTGAAGGGGTATTTGCCGAGTTGTTGGCTCAGCGCTTTGCCAAAGCCATGAAGCGGCTGGATTTTGAAGGGCGCGAGGCACAGACGCTGGATTGCTCTGCCTTCTGCCCGCCCGGTGGGCAGATGGCCCTATTTTGATCTTTGAACAGATCACGGTTTTTGTGGGAGCGGGCGTGCCCGCGAACACTGGCGCAGCCGGTGCCATATACCGAGTTGCCCTTTTCGCGGGCATGCCCGCTCCCACAGGTACCTTGGAGGTCTCAGGTTCCCAAATGGGGCCTATTGCCAGCCCTCAATACAACTAATCCGAGTTAATAATTGCACTAATACATATTGGCAGTTGATGTTTTTTTGCTATTATCCAGCTCCCGCCTTTTACATCTGGAACACCCGTTCTAGAGCCTCCGAATTAAGTTTCAGTTAAGTTTTCCCCGCTAGCGTAGGCAATCAGTCCACACCGACTGTGATCTATGGCCCGTGCGTGTCATCTAAAACCCTGCATAGCCATAATCTTTCCCCGGTAAAATGGATTTACCACCACACCGTCAAGAGGATGAATCATGCCCGTCAAGGACCCATCCAAGGTCGTTCCGGATGTACCCGCCGAGGGCGCCGATGCCGCCCTGAAGCACATCGTCGACGGCTTCCTGCGCTTTCACCATGACGTCTTCCCCGAGCAGCAAGAGCTGTTCAAGAAGCTCGCCACTGCGCAAACGCCGCGTGCCATGTTCATCACCTGCGCCGACTCGCGCATCGTCCCCGAGTTGATCACCCAGAGCTCGCCCGGCGACCTGTTCGTAACCCGTAACGTGGGTAACGTGGTACCGCCCTACGGCCAGATGAACGGCGGCGTTTCCAGCGCCATCGAATACGCCGTGCTTGCGCTGAAAGTGCACCACATCATCGTCTGTGGCCACTCCGACTGTGGCGCCATGCGTGCGGTACTCAACCCGCAATCGCTGACCAAGATGCCGACTGTTTCTGCCTGGCTGCGCCATGCCGAAGTGGCGCGTACCGTGGTCGAGAACAACTGCTCGTGCGGTACCGAACACGAAACCATGCAGGTGCTGACCAAGGAAAACGTGATCGCCCAGTTGCATCACCTGCGCACCCACCCTTCGGTTGCCTCGCGCCTTGCAGCCGGTGAGCTGTTCATTCATGGCTGGGTTTACGACATCGAAACCAGCAAGATCGAAGCCTACGACGCCATCAGCGACAGCTTCCTGCCCCTGGCTGCTGGCGAGCCGGTCCCCTGCGCTACTCCGAGAGGCCGCTACTAAGCGACCCATCCACCGCTAGAACCTTGATAGCCGGCTGCACCCTGCTGGGGTGTGGCGCGGCCTTCGGCTGCCTTGAATTCCCTGACTGCCCTGCCGGCAAGCCCGCTGGCGGCCCGCGCTTGCGCGCTAGTCAGGGGCAAACGTGCCCACGGTCAGAGGAATGACCGTGTGACAAAGAAAGGAGAAACACGGTGAACATTACACAGTTGAAAGCGGCCCTGCCGCGTGAGTTGCTGGCGTCGGTGGTGGTCTTTCTGGTGGCCCTGCCATTGTGCATGGGTATCGCGATTGCATCGGGCATGCCGCCGGCCAAGGGCCTGATTACCGGCATTATCGGCGGCGTTGTGGTGGGTTTCCTCGCCGGTTCGCCATTGCAGGTCAGTGGCCCGGCCGCCGGCTTGGCAGTACTGGTGTTCGAGCTGGTGCGCCAGCATGGCGTGGCCATGCTCGGGCCGATCTTGTTGCTGGCGGGGCTGCTGCAGTTGCTGGCTGGGCGCCTGCGTCTGGGTTGCTGGTTTCGCGTCACTGCGCCAGCGGTGGTGTACGGCATGTTGGCGGGCATCGGCGTGCTGATCGTGTTGTCGCAGATACATGTGATGTTCGATACAGCGCCGCAGCCTTCGGGGCTGCAGAACCTGCTGGAATTCCCGTCCACCGTGGCCGCAGCCCTGCCACAGGAACGCTCAGGCTCCGGCTGGATGGCGGGTGCGCTTGGCCTGGGTACCATCGCTATCATGTGGGGCTGGGAGCGCCTGCGGCCCCAGCGGCTGCGCTTCGTCCCTGGGGCCCTGTTGGGTGTTGCAGCCATGACCGTCATCAGTATGTGGCTGGCCTTGCCGGTAAACCGTGTGCAGGTGCCGGCAGACCTGTCCGAGGCCGTCGACTGGATCCGCCCGGGTGACCTGATGCAACTGGCCGACCCTACCCTGCTGGTTGCCGCCTTTGCCCTGGCCTTCATCGCCAGCGCCGAAACCTTGCTGTCGGCTGCGGCGGTGGACCGGATGCACAGCGGCCAGCGTTCGGACTTCGACCGTGAGCTGTCGGCCCAAGGTATCGGCAACATGCTCTGTGGCGTGCTCGGAGCGCTGCCGATGACGGGCGTGATCGTGCGCAGTTCGGCCAATGTGCAGGCGGGCGCGCAGACACGGGCATCGGCAATCTTCCACGGGCTGTGGCTGTTGGCCTTCGTGGTGGTGTTGAGCAGCGTGCTGCAGCAAATTCCGGTGGCGAGCCTGGCGGGTGTGCTGGTGTTTACCGGGGTGAAGTTGGTTGATTTCAAGGCGTTTCGTGGCCTGGGCCGTTATGGCCGCATGCCGATGTTCACCTATGCGGCGACAGCCCTGGCGATCATCTTCACCGACCTGCTGACCGGCGTGCTGCTGGGCTTTGCCCTGACCCTGCTGAAGCTGGCGTTCAAGGCGGCGCGGCTGAAGATCAACCTGGTGAGCCTGGAGAAGGCCGGGCACATGGAACTGCGCCTCAGTGGCGCGGCGACGTTCCTCAAGGTGCCGGCGCTGACCCAGGTGCTGGATACGGTACCGGCGGGCACTACGCTGCATGTGCCGTTGGGTAACCTGAGCTATATCGATCACTCGTGCCTTGAGTTGCTGGAGGACTGGAGCCGCAGCAATTCGGCCAATGGGTCACGGTTGCTGATAGAGCAGCGGCGCCTGAAGCGGCGGATCGAGGGGCGGTTGCGGACTACGGCGGGGGTTGGGGCCTGAAAACTTCTATCGCCTGAACTGGCCTCTTCGCGGGTGAACCCGCTGCCACAGGGACCGCGCAGACACTCAATGCTGTGCAGTACCTGTGGCAGCGGGCGAGCCCGCGAAGAGGCCGTTACTGGAATATCAGGCTGGTTGACCCAGCTCCACACCCAGCTGGCGCGACAGGCAAGGCCAGCGCTTCCACGCCTCGCCGGTTGCCGGGCTGCTCAGCTTCTCGCGGTACGCCTCCACCGACTCCACCGCAAAGCTTTCGTCATTGAGCATTTCGTCAACCGAGTGGTGCACCACTTCATCCAGCTGGTTGGCAAAGCTTTCGCCAATCAACTGGTGGGCAATCAGGTTGGCGACAGTGGTGTCGACCGGGATCAATGGCTGCTGGAAGTGGCGGATGTACAAGTCATTCACCTCTTCCACCAGGCGGTGCGCCAGGTAGGCCTCATCCAGCAAGCAGTCCAGGCCGACATGCCCTTGCATCACGCTGGGCGGCTGCAGGAAGTAGGCTTCGGCAATTTTCAGTACGGGTTTGATCTGCGATTCGATCCCGGCTTCGCGGGCGACCGCGTGGGCGGCCTCCAGCAGTTCCGGAACCTGATCGATGTAGGCGCTGACGAAGCGCGCCAAAGTACCCTGGGCGTCCTGCTCAGGCAGTTGGATCGAGGGATGCAGGTGGGGCAGTTGCAGCTCGAGACGCTCTTTCAATTGGCCGGTCTGGCCTTCATGTTGATGGGCTTGGCTTACCTGCTCGCGTACAGCAGCGATGTTCATGACAACTCCAGGGACATTACGTTTCAAACGGAAGACACTAAATTAGCTCGGTATACAGAATACCTAAGACGTATTTGTTATAAGTCGCGCAAACGTGTGCGCTATCAGGCATATAGCCGTGCCATTATTACGCCATTTCCCATCAAGCACGCGGCTTTCAGGCCATTCAGCCATTTCGTGAAGTTCATTTCACACGCTTCATTGCGTGCCATTGGTCGCTGTCTATACTCCCGTTGAACGTGATTCGTTGATGAGGCCCGACTGCTTTTAGCAGGGGCTCGGTCGTCGAAGCCAGGCAGTCTTGACCGCCGTTCCCTCTTGCCGCAGGCCACGCCTCCGGGACAACAAGAATTAGAAGGGGAACCCGCAATGATGCGACATCCACATGTCTGGATGGGCCTCCTGTTGTGGTCGGTTTTTGGTCAGGCCAATGCCGCCTGGACCGTGAACATGCACCCGGGGGCGACGGAAGTTTCCAACGCCGTCTTCGACCTGCACATGACCATCTTCTGGATCTGCGTGATCATTGGCATCGTGGTGTTTGGCGCGATGTTCTGGTCGATGGTCGTCCACCGCCGCTCCACTGGCCAGCAGGCTGCGCATTTCCACGAGCACACTTGGGTGGAAATCCTCTGGACCGTGGTGCCCTTCCTGATTCTGGTGGTGATGGCCATTCCGGCCACCAAGACCCTGATCGACATCTACGACGCCAGCGAGTCGGACATCGACATCCAGGTCACCGGCTACCAGTGGAAGTGGCACTACAAATACCTGGGTCAGGACGTGGAGTTCTTCAGCAACCTCGCCACCCCTGCCGATCAGATTCACAACAAGGCCCCCAAGGACGAGCATTACCTGCTTGAAGTCGACCAGCCGCTGGTGCTGCCGGTGGGTGCCAAGGTGCGCTTCCTGGTGACCGCCGCGGATGTCATCCACTCCTGGTGGGTGCCGGCTTTTGCGGTCAAGCGTGACGCCATCCCCGGCTTCGTCAACGAAGCCTGGACCCGTATCGAGAAGCCCGGCATCTACCGTGGCCAGTGCACCGAGTTGTGCGGCAAGGACCACGGCTTCATGCCGGTGGTGGTCGAGGTCAAGTCCAAGGCCGACTACGACACCTGGCTGGGCGAGCGCAAGGCTGAAGCCGCCAAGCTCAAGGAGCTGACCAGCAAGGAATGGACCCTGGAAGAGCTGGTGGCGCGTGGCGACAAGGTCTACCACACCACCTGCGTGGCCTGTCACCAGGCCGAAGGCCAGGGCCTGCCGCCGATGTTCCCGGCGCTCAAGGGCTCGAAGATTGCCACCGGGCCGAAGGAAGGCCACCTGAGCATTGTCTTCCACGGCAAGCCCGGCACGGCCATGGCCGCCTTTGGCAAGCAACTGTCGGAAGTCGACATCGCTGCTGTGGTCACCTACGAGCGCAATGCCTGGGGTAACAACAAAGGCGACATGGTCACGCCGAAGGACGTGCTGGCGCTGAAGCAGGCAGAAGCCAAGTGAACCGGGTTACTCGCGGCAACCAATGGGTTGCAGGAGACAGGACATGAGTGCAGTGATCGACGACCAAGCCCACGGCCATGACCATGCGCACGGCCCGGCCAAGGGCCTGATGCGCTGGGTGCTGACCACCAACCATAAAGACATCGGCACGATGTACCTGTGGTTCAGCTTCATCATGTTCCTGCTGGGTGGCTCGTTCGCCATGGTCATCCGGGCCGAACTGTTCCAGCCAGGCTTGCAGATCGTGGAGCCGGCGTTCTTCAACCAGATGACCACCATGCATGGCCTGATCATGGTGTTCGGTGCAGTGATGCCGGCCTTCGTCGGCCTGGCCAACTGGATGATCCCGTTGATGATCGGGGCGCCCGACATGGCCTTGCCGCGGATGAACAACTTCAGCTTCTGGCTGCTGCCGGCGGCGTTCCTGCTGCTGGTTTCGACCCTGTTCAGCCCGGGTGGCGGGCCGAACTTCGGCTGGACCTTCTACGCCCCGCTGTCCACCACCTATGCACCCGCCAGCGTCACCTTCTTCATTTTCGCCATCCACCTGATGGGCATCAGCTCGATCATGGGCGCGATCAACGTGATTGCCACCATCCTCAATCTGCGTGCGCCAGGCATGACCCTGATGAAGATGCCGCTGTTTGTCTGGACCTGGCTGATCACGGCCTTTCTGTTGATCGCGGTGATGCCGGTGCTGGCCGGCGTGGTGACCATGATGCTGATGGACATTCACTTCGGCACCAGTTTCTTCAGCGCGGCCGGTGGCGGTGACCCGGTGCTGTTCCAGCACGTGTTCTGGTTCTTCGGCCACCCCGAGGTGTACATCATGATCCTGCCGGCGTTCGGCGCGGTCAGCTCGATCATCCCGGCGTTCTCGCGCAAGCCGCTGTTCGGCTACACCTCGATGGTGTACGCCACCGGCGCAATTGCCTTTCTGTCGTTCATCGTCTGGGCCCACCACATGTTCGTGGTCGGCATCCCGGTAGTGGGCGAGCTGTTCTTCATGTACGCCACCATGCTGATTGCCGTGCCCACAGGGGTGAAGGTGTTCAACTGGGTCAGCACCATGTGGGAAGGCTCGCTCACCTTCGAGACGCCGATGCTGTTCGCCATCGCCTTCGTCATCCTGTTCACCATCGGCGGTTTCTCCGGGCTGATGCTGGCGATCGCCCCGGCGGACTTCCAGTACCACGACACCTACTTCGTGGTGGCGCACTTCCACTACGTGCTGGTACCCGGGGCGATTTTTGGCATCTTTGCCTCGGCTTACTACTGGCTACCGAAATGGACCGGCCACATGTACGACGAAACCCTCGGCAAGTTGCACTTCTGGCTGTCGTTCATCGGCATGAACATGGCCTTCTTCCCGATGCACTTCGTAGGGCTGGCCGGCATGCCGCGTCGCATCCCCGACTACAACCTGCAGTTCGCCGACTTCAATATGGTGTCGTCGATCGGTGCCTTCATGTTCGGCGCCACGCAAATCTTCTTCCTGTTCATTGTCATCAAGTGCATTCGCGGTGGCGCGCCGGCACCGGCCAAACCCTGGGATGGCGCCGAGGGCCTGGAGTGGTCGATCCCCTCCCCTGCGCCTTACCACACCTTCCAGACCCCACCGGAAGTGAAATAGGAAACCTGTCATGAACGGCCTGTCGCTGAAACGCCTGGTAACGCGCCTGTTGATGCTGACGGTGGTGATGTTCGCCTTCGGCTTCGCCCTGGTGCCGATCTACGACGTGATGTGCAAGGCCTTTGGCATCAACGGCAAGACCGGTGGGCAATACGAGGGCAGCCAGGTTAGCGACCCGTCGCGTTCGGTGCGGGTGCAGTTCATGTCGACCAATGCCAGCGACATGGTCTGGGATTTCTATTCCACTGCCGACCAGCTGGAGGTCAACCCGGGTGCGGTGAACCAGATGATATTCGTTGCGCACAACCCGACCGATCGGCCGATGAGCGCGCAAGCCATACCCAGCATCACCCCGGCCGAGGCCGCGGCGTACTTCCACAAGACCGAGTGCTTCTGTTTTACCCAGCAGGTGCTGCAGCCCGGCGAACGCATCGAGATGCCGGTGCGCTTCATCGTCGACCGCGACCTGCCGGCCAGCGTGAAGCACCTGACACTGGCCTACACCTTGTTCGACATCACCGCTCGCCACCCGCCGGTCGCGCATGTTGCGGCCCAGGACGTCCAGGGCGCCCGTTAAGGGAAGGAGAACAGCAATGGCAAGTCATCAGCACTACTACGTTCCGGCGCAGAGCAAGTGGCCCATCATCGCCACCATCGGCATGTTCATCACGGTGTTTGGCCTGGGCACCTGGTTCAACGACATGAAGGCCGGCCACCCGGAATCGCACGGGCCGCTGATTTTCTTCGTGGGCGCTTTGTTCCTGGCCTACATGCTGTTCGGCTGGTTTGGGGCGGTGGTCAAGGAGAGCCGCGCCGGGTTGTACAGCCCGCAGCTGGACCGCTCGTTCCGCTGGGGGATGAGCTGGTTCATCTTCTCTGAAGTCATGTTCTTCCTGGCCTTCTTCGGTGCGCTGTTCTACGTGCGCGTGCTTGCCGGGCCGTGGCTGGGAGGTGAAGGCGCCAAAGGGGTTGCACACATGCTGTGGCCGACTTTCGAGTTCACCTGGCCGCTGCTGCACACGCCGGATCCGAAACTGTTCCCGCCGCCCAAAGAAGTAATCGACCCGTGGCACCTGCCACTGATCAACACGATCTTGCTGGTCAGTTCCAGTGTGACCATCACCATCGCCCACCACGCCCTGCGCCGTGACCACCGTGGTCCGCTGAAATTCTGGATGGCCCTGACCATCCTGCTGGGGCTCAGCTTCATTGCATTGCAAGCCTTCGAGTATCACGAAGCCTATACCAAGCTGGGGCTGACGCTGGGGTCGGGGATCTATGGCGCGACGTTCTTCATGCTCACCGGGTTCCACGGTGCCCACGTGACCTTGGGCACGATCATCCTGATCGTGATGTTCGTGCGCATCTTGCGCGGGCATTTCAACCCCGAGAAACACTTCGGCTTCGAGGCAGCCAGCTGGTATTGGCACTTCGTCGACGTGGTGTGGGTGGGGTTGTTCATTTTTGTGTATGTGCTGTAGGGCCAATCGCCGGCAAAACGAGTGCAGTTTCAGAAGGGGGCGTGTGAAACCAGCTGACCGCTGAGCAAACCCCAGGCGACCAGGGCAATTGTCAGGGCCGCCAGGGTCACCCGCACGGTCAGAGCCTTCAGCAGACGCGTCGAGTTTTCGTCGTCCTTGACCAGAAACACCAGGCCACTGAACAGGCTGGCAATCGTGGCCAACAGCATCAGGACAATCGCGGCCTTGAGCATGGCGCTACTCCGGGGGGATGCGGTGATGTGGATAAGTATAGCGAGGCGCCCGTGAGGCGGTTTCGCCCAGGCTGGATTCCGACCCTGGTGGTGCTTGCACTGCTGCCAGGGCTGATCGCGCTTGGCTGCTGGCAACTCGGCCGGGCCGAGGAAAAGCGCGTGCTGCTGGCCACTTATGCCGAACGGCGGGTCGAAGCGCCGATCGCCACGGCCCAGCTCGCATCAAACGACGACAACGCCTTCCGCCGCGTGCACCTGTACGGCCGCTTCGATGCCGAGCACAGCGTGCTGCTGGACAACCGCATGCGCGATGGCCAGGCCGGTGTCGAACTGCTGCAACCCTTCCATGACCAGGCGAGTGGCCAGTGGCTGCTGATCAACCGCGGCTGGCTGCCATGGCCAGACCGCCGCGTGCCGGTGCATTTCAATACCCCTCCACAGGCCTTGGCACTGGACGCTTCGGTGTATGTGTCGCCCGGCAGCACATTCCAGCTGCATCCCGACCCTGAAGGCGGCCAATGGCCGCATCTGCTCACCGCCGTTGATGCCGCGCAGCTATGGCCGCAGCTAGCCCGCGAAGGCTATGCCCATGAGTTGCGCCTGGAGCCCGGCCCGGCGGCCTATCGCCTGGACTGGCCGGTTGTCGCCATGGGCCCGGAAAAACACCTGGGCTACGCCGTGCAGTGGTTTGCCCTGGCGGGTGCACTGGTTCTGCTTTACCTCTATTTCGGCTGGCACCACAACAAGGAGAAACGCCATGGCCACCGCCACTCCACTGGACGTGCCTGAACGTAGCAAACCCAGAGCCCGCGGGCGTTTGCAGCTTTTGCTGATCCTGCTGGTAGTGCTCGGGCCGATGATTTTGGCCACCAGCATGTACAAGCTGAAGTTCTGGGTGCCGGAGGGCCGCAGCTACCACGGCGATATGATCGGCAACGGTGAGAGCCGTACTGATATCGGCGTGTCAGGCGAGGACGAGCGCTGGCAATTGCTGGTCAGCGCCCCCGAAGCCTGTGCCGAGGCCTGCCAGCGCCTGGTGTACCTCGCCCGGCAGATCCAGGTGGGCCTGGGCCGCGACGCCAGCCGTGCCAGCCATGCACTGGCCACAGCCCAGCCGCTGAGCGCCGACTACCAGGCGCTGCTGGGCCGCGAGTACCCGCAGCTGCAACGCTACCCGCTGGATGCCCCGCGCTATTTGCAGAAGGTGGGCGAGCCTGGCCCGCAACTGTGGATCGTCGACCCCCACGGCAACCTGGTGCTGCGTTACGACGGCAAGGCCAACGGCAAGCATGTGCTGGATGACCTGCGCCACCTGCTCAAGCTGTCCAACATCGGCTAGGAGCCTGCCATGGCCAGACCTGGATTCCGCATCGCTGTGTTCGCCACCCTGCTGGCACTGCTGGTTGTCCTGCTCGGTGCCTATACCCGCCTGACCCATGCCGGCCTTGGCTGCCCTGACTGGCCGGGTTGCTATGGCTTCATCAGCGTACCCAAGAGCGAGGCCCAGCTCGCCCATGCCGAGCTGCACTTCCCCGATCACCCGGTGGAAGAGGCCAAGGGCTGGGCCGAGATGGTCCATCGGTATTTCGCCGGTACCTTGGCCATGGTGATTGCCCTGCTCGCCTTCCAGGCGCTGCGTCGGCATGCCCGCGATGGCCAACCGTATCGCCTGCCGGTGCTGCTGCTGGGTGTGGTGCTGGCCCAGGCAGCCTTCGGCATGTGGACGGTTACCCTGAAGCTGTGGCCGCAGGTGGTCACGGCGCATTTGCTGGGTGGCTTTACTACCTTGAGCTTGTTGTTCCTGTTGTCCTTGCGCCTGTCCCGTGCCTTTGCGCCTTTGCCGAAACTGCCGTTGAGCCTGCGGCGGATCGCTGCGCTGGCCTTGTTGGTGGTGATCGGCCAGATCGCTTTGGGGGGCTGGGTCAGTGCCAACTACGCAGCAGTCGCCTGCATCGACCTGCCTACGTGTCACGGCCAGTGGTGGCCGGCGGCGGACTTCAGCAATGGCTTCCACCTGACGCAGCACGTCGGCCCCAATTACCTGGGCGGGCAACTGGACAGTGATGCCCGCACGGCCATCCACATCAGCCACCGCCTGGGCGCGCTACTGGTGACTTGCGTGCTGCTGATGCTCAGCTGGAAGCTGCACCGCTGTGGCCTCCCCGGCCTGGCGCGGCTGGTAATGCTGGCGCTGGCCCTGCAAGTGGGCCTGGGTATCAGCAACGTGGTGTTTCACCTGCCGCTGGCGGTAGCTGTTGCGCACAATGCCGGCGGGGCGCTGTTGCTGCTGAGCATGGTGCTGGTGAACTACCGCATTCGAGTGGTCGACAAGGTTCGCGTGGGCGTCGGCCAAGGCTGGCGCCTGCGGCCGGTGGCCGGTGTGGGCATCTCCCATCACATGAGGAACGATTCGTGGCGACGCTTCTGAGCGCACGGCGGGCCAGTTGGCGCGATTACCTGGAGCTGACCAAGCCCAAGGTGGTGGTTCTGATGCTGATCACCTCGCTGGCAGGCATGTTCCTGGCCACACGGGCGGGTGTCGGCTGGAGCGTGCTGCTGTTCGGCAACCTGGGCATCGGCCTGTGCGCTGGCGCTGCGGCGGTGGTCAACCATGTGGTGGACCGGCGCATCGATGCGCTGATGGCCCGTACCCACAAGCGGCCGCTGGCCCAGGGCCGGGTCGAACCGCTACCGGCGTTGCTGTTCGCTCTGGCGCTGGCGCTGCTGGGCATGGCCCTGCTGCTGGTGTTCACCAACGCCCTCACTGCCTGGCTGACCCTGGCTTCGCTGCTGGGTTATGCGGTGCTCTACACCGGCTTTCTCAAACGGGCCACGCCACAGAACATCGTCATTGGCGGCTTGGCCGGCGCCGCTCCGCCGCTGCTCGGCTGGGTGGCGGTAAGCGGCCATGTCAGCGCTGAACCCTTGCTGCTGGTGCTGATCATCTTCGCCTGGACCCCGCCGCACTTCTGGGCGCTGGCCATTCACCGCAAGGAAGAATACGCCAAGGCCGATATCCCGATGCTGCCGGTGACCCACGGGGAGCGCTACACCAAGCTGCATATCCTGCTGTACACCCTGATACTGCTGGCGGTGAGCCTGCTGCCGTATGCCATCCACATGAGCGGTTTGCTGTACCTGGCCTGTGCCCTGGCGTTGGGCCTGCGCTTCCTGCAATGGGCCTGGGTGCTGTACCGTGGCAGCCGGCCGCACGCGGCGATCGGTACCTTCAAGTACTCTATTGGCTACCTGTTCGCGCTGTTCATCGCGTTGCTCCTCGACCACTACTTGTTGCTGAACCTATGACCCGAACCCAGAAAACCGTCTTCATCCTCGTCGCCCTGGTCGCGTTGATCCTGGGCCTTACCGTCAACAAGGTGCTCAATGGCCGCGACCAGGCCAACCCCGCCGAGCTGATCGATGCCGGCATCATCCTGCTGCCGCAGAGCCGCAGCGTGGCCGACGTGACCATGACCAACCAGGACGGCCAGCCCGTGCAGCTGGATGACCTGAAAGGCAAATGGTCGCTGTTGTTCTTCGGCTACACCTACTGCCCGGACATCTGCCCGACCACTCTGGCCCAGTTGCGCCAAGTGAAGAGCGAGCTGCCCAAGGAAGCCGTCGACCGGCTGCAGGTGGTGCTGGTGAGCGTGGACCCGAACCGCGATACGCCGAACCAGCTGAAGCAGTACCTGGGCTATTTCGACAAGGACTTTGTCGGGGTGGCGGGGTCGATCGAAGATACCCAGAAGCTGGCGAATGCCTTGAGCATTCCGTTCATCCCGGCCGATACCAGCAAGCCGGGGTACACCGTGGACCACAGCGGCAACCTGGCGGTTGTCGGGCCGGATGGGCGTCAGCGTGGGTTCATTCGGGCGCCCTTCAACAACCAGAAGCTGGTGGCGCAGTTGCCTGGGCTTGTGAAGCGGGATTGAGATTTAGGGCCTGCTGCGCAGGCCTTTCGCGGCGCAAGGCCGCTCCCACATGGATCGGCGTACGCCTTACTTGGTGGGAGCGGCCTTGTGCCGCGAAAGGGCCGCAAAGCGGCCCCGGGGATGTTGGATCAGAACGCCGGAACCACAGCGCCCTTGTACTTCTCGATGATGAACTGCTTCACCTCTGGCGAGTGCAGCGCAGCCGCCAGTTTTTTCATGTCTTCCGAGTCCTTGTTGTCCGGGCGGGCAACCAGGAGTCAGCGTGAGTTCATTCGGGCGCCCTTCAACAACCAGAAGCTGGTGGCGCAGTTGCCTGGGCTTTTGAAGCGGGATTGAGATTTCGGGCCTGCTGCGCAGGCCTTTCGCGGCACAAGGCCGCTCCCACATGGATCGGCGTACGCCTTACTTTGTGGGAGCGGCCTTGTGCCGCGAAAGGGCCGCAAAGCGGCCCCGGGGATGTTGGATCAGAACGCCGGAACCACAGCGCCCTTGTACTTCTCGATGATGAACTGCTTCACCTCTGGCGAGTGCAGCGCAGCCGCCAGTTTTTTCATGTCTTCCGAGTCCTTGTTGTCCGGGCGGGCAGCCAGGCGTCAGCGTGGGTTCATTCGGGCGCCCTTCAACAACCAGAAGCTGGTGGCGCAGTTGCCTGGGCTTGTGAAGCGGGATTGAGATTTAGGGCCTGCTGCACAGGCCTTTCGCGGCGCAAGGCCGCTCCCACATGGATCGGCGTACGCCTTACTTTGTGGGAGCGGCCTTGTGCCGCGAAAGGGCCGCAAAGCGGCCCTGGGGATGTTGGATCAGAACGCCGGAACCACAGCGCCCTTGTACTTCTCGATGATGAACTGCTTCACCTCTGGCGAGTGCAGTGCAGCCGCCAGTTTTTTCATGTCTTCCGAGTCCTTGTTGTCCGGGCGGGCAACCAGGAGTCAGCGTGGGTTCATTCGGGCGCCCTTCAACAACCAGAAGCTGGTGGCGCAGTTGCCTGGGCTTTTGAAGCGGGATTGAGATTTCGGGCCTGCTGCGCAGGCCTTTCGCGGCGCAAGGCCGCTCCCACATGGATCGGCGTACGCCTTACTTGGTGGGAGCGGCCTTGTGCCGCGAAAGGGCCGCAAAGCGGCCCTGGGGATGTTGGATCAGAACGCCGGAACCACAGCGCCCTTGTACTTCTCGATGATGAACTGCTTCACCTCTGGCGAGTGCAGCGCAGCCGCCAGTTTTTTCATGTCTTCCGAGTCCTTGTTGTCCGGGCGGGCAACCAGGATGTTCACGTAAGGCGAGTCGCTGCCTTCGATGGCCAGGGCGTCTTTTTCCGGGTTCAGCTTGGCTTCCAGCGCGTAGTTGGTGTTGATCAAGGCGGCATCGACTTGGGTCAGCACACGCGGGATGGTGGCGGCTTCCAGCTCACGGAACTTGATGCTTTTCGGGTTTTCGGCAACATCCTTCACGGTGGACAGGATGTTCTTGTTGTCCTTGAGCTTGATCACACCGGCCTTGTCCAGCAGCAGCAGGGCGCGGCCGCCGTTGGTGGCGTCGTTGGGGATGACCACGGTGGCGCCGGAGGACAGCTCGTCCAGCTTCTTGATCTTGGTCGAATACACCCCCAGCGGCTCGATGTGCACGCCGGCCACGCTGACCAGTTGGGTGCCCTTGGCCTTGTTGAACTCATCCAGGTACGGCTGGTGCTGGAAGAAGTTGGCGTCCAGGCGCTTTTCGGCAACCTGTACGTTCGGCTGGACGTAGTCGGTGAATTCCTTGACCTTCAGATCAACGCCTTCTTTGGCGAGTTGCGGTTTGACGAAGTTGAGGATTTCGGCATGCGGCACCGGGGTGGCGGCAACGGTCAGGGTATCGGCGTGGGCCGAGAAGGCCGCAACAGCGGCAGCAACAGCAAGCAGCTTCTTCATTGATCACTCCTTGTGAGGGCCGCGACGGCCCCCGAACGGGTCGGCCAGGCCGACCCCATTGGGGTTACTTACGGGAAAAATGCACGACCAGTTTGTCGCCCACGCTCTGCAGTACTTGAACCAGTACCAGCAGCAGTACCACGGTCACGACCATCACGTCGGTCTGGAAACGCTGGTAACCGAAGCGGATAGCCAGGTCGCCCAGGCCACCGGCACCCACCACACCGGCCATGGCGGTGTACGAAACGAGGGTGATGGCGGTGACGGTAATGGCCGCGAAGATACCCGGGCGGGCCTCCGGCAGCAGCGCGCTGGTGATGATCTGGCGGGTGGTAGCGCCCATCGACTGGGTAGCTTCGATGATGCCGCGGTCCACTTCACGCAGGGCGGTTTCCACCAGGCGCGCGAAGAACGGCGTTGCACCCACCACCAGCGGCGGGATGGCGCCGGCAACGCCCAGCGAGGTGCCGGTGATCAGCACGGTGAACGGGATCATCACGATCAGCAGGATGATGAACGGCAGCGAGCGCAGGATGTTGACCACCAGCGAAAGCAGCGCATATACGCCCTTCTGTTCGAACATTTGCTTCGGCCCGCAGAGGAACAGCAGCACACCCAGTGGCAGGCCCAGCAGCACGGTGAAGAACAGCGAGCCGAACAGCATGATCATGGTGTCGATGGTGGCCAGCCAGATTTCGGCCCAGTCGACGTTGGCAAAGAAATTCAGGGCGTCCATCAACGCAGTACCTCCATATGTACGTCAGCTGCCTTGAAGCGGGCGAACGCCGCTTCCATGTCACCGCCGATCAGGGCGAGGGTGAGCTGGCCATAGGGGACATCCTTGATGCGATCGATACGCCCGGCGAGGATGCTGTAGTCCACACCGGTTTCGCGGGCCACGGTGCCCAGCAGTGGGGCGTAGGTGGCGTCGCCCTGGAAGGTCAGGCGCACGATGCGGCCCGGCACGTGGGCAAAGTCGTCGCGTTGCTCGCCTTCGTCGACCTGCTCGTCTTCCTGGACGAAGCGCTTGGTGGTGGGGTGCTGCGGGTGCAGGAACACATCGGCCACCGAGCCTTGCTCGACGATCTGGCCGGCGTCCATCACGGCCACGCAGTCGCAGACACGGCGGATCACGTCCATCTCGTGGGTGATCAGCACGATGGTCAGCTTCAGCTCACGGTTGATTTCGGCCAGCAGTTGCAGGACCGAGGCCGTGGTTTGCGGGTCGAGGGCACTGGTGGCCTCGTCGCACAGCAGGATCTTCGGGTTGGTGGACAGAGCGCGGGCGATGCCGACACGCTGCTTTTGGCCGCCGGACAGCTGCGCCGGGTACTTTCTGGCGTGGTCCGACAGGCCCACGCGGGCCAGCAGCTCGGTAACGCGCTTGTCGATTTCGCTGCGCGACAGCTCGCCGGCCAGAGTGAGCGGCAGGGCGACGTTGTCGGCGACGGTCTTGGAAGCCAGCAGGTTGAAGTGCTGGAAAATCATCCCGACCTGCTGGCGGAAGCCGCGCAGCTGGCTGGCGTTGAACGCGGTGACGTCTTCGCCGTCGACGATGATCTTGCCGCCGGAGGGTTCTTCCAGGCGGTTGATCAGGCGCAGCATGGTGCTTTTGCCGGCGCCGGAATGGCCGATCAGGCCGAACACCTGGCCATCTTCGATGGTCAGGCTGGTCGGATTCAGTGCGGGGATTTCCCTACCGGCAACGCGGTAGGTTTTATGTACCTGTTGGAACTCGATCACGTAGCGAACCTTGTGGGGCGCATTGAAATTTGGGTCAGCGGTTAGCTGGGGTCGCGCATTTTAGCCTTTTCCAATAGCTGTTCTTAGCATTTATTTCGTAATGCACCAATCCTTCGGGCATATCGCGACAACTGGTAATCCTGATTGAACGCTCGGCCACGCCCTCCAGTCACTACTTGGACAAGCCCTGAACGGGCAAGCCTTAAGACTGATGAGGAGAGCCGATCATGCCCAGCAAGAAAACGGACGCGCCCAAGCAGAGTGAAGCCGCCGGCACCCAGACCCCTGACCGGGCCAATACCAATGCCAAGCTGCAAAGCCTGGAGGCCGACCGCAGTGATGCGACCGGGCATGCGCTGCGCACCAACCAAGGCGTACGTATTGCGGACAATCAGAACACCCTGAAGGCGGGTGACCGCGGGCCTTCGCTGCTTGAAGACTTCATCATGCGCGAGAAGATCACCCACTTCGACCATGAGCGGATCCCCGAGCGCATCGTGCACGCACGCGGTACCGGTGCACACGGGTTCTTCCAGAGCTATGGCAATCACGCGGAACTGACCAAGGCCGGTTTCCTGCAGGATCCGGAAAAGATCACCCCGGTTTTTGTGCGCTTTTCCACGGTTCAGGGCCCACGTGGTTCTGGCGACACGGTGCGAGATGTGCGGGGCTTTGCAGTCAAGTTCTATACCGACGAGGGTAATTTCGACCTGGTTGGCAACAACATGCCGGTGTTTTTCATCCAGGATGCCATCAAGTTCCCCGATTTTGTTCACGCGGTTAAGCCGGAGCCACACAACGAAATACCTACCGGCGGCTCGGCGCATGACACTTTCTGGGATTTTGTCTCGCTGGTACCGGAATCGGCCCACATGGTCATGTGGGCCATGTCTGACCGCGCCATCCCGCGCAGCCTGCGCATGATGGAAGGCTTTGGCGTGCACACCTTCCGGCTGATCAATGCCGAGGGCGTGGCCAGCTTCGTCAAGTTTCACTGGAAGCCGAGCCAGGGCGTGCATTCGCTGCTGTGGGACGAAGCCCAGAAACTGGCGGGCAAGGATACAGACTTCCAGCGCCGTGACCTGTGGGAAGCCATTGAAACCGGTGACTACCCGGAATGGGAACTGGGCGTGCAGATTGTGCCTGAGGCTGACGAACACAAATTCGACTTCGACCTGCTGGACCCGACCAAGATCATTCCCGAAGAACTGGTACCGGTTACCCCGCTGGGCAAGATGGTCCTGAACCGCAACCCGGACAATTTCTTTGCCGAGGTCGAGCAGGTTGCCTTCTGCCCTGGCCATATCGTGCCGGGTATCGACTTCACCAATGACCCCTTGCTGCAGGGCCGGCTGTTCTCCTATACCGACACGCAACTGAGCCGGCTGGGTGGGCCGAATTTCCACCAGATCCCGATCAACCGCCCGGTGGCGCCCAACCACAACAACCAGCGTGACGCGTTGCACCAGCACATCGTGCACAGGGGCCGTGCCTCGTATGAGCCGAACTCCATCGACGGCGGCTGGCCGAAGGAAACGCCACCTGCGGCGCAGGATGGCGGCTTCGAGAGCTATCAGGAACGCGTTGATGCGCACAAGATTCGCCAGCGCAGCGAGTCGTTTGGCGACCACTTCTCGCAGGCGCGGTTGTTCTTCCAGAGCATGAGCCCGACAGAGCAACAGCACATCATCAAGGCCTACAGCTTCGAACTGGGCAAGGTGGAGCGCGAGGCCATTCGTGCCCGTGAGGTGAATGAAATTCTAGCCAACATCGACCTCAAGCTGGCCGCCGCCGTGGCCGCCAACCTGGGGTTGCCGGCACCCAAGGCGGGCACCGTTCAGGTGAAGGGCAGCAAACTGGCCGAGTCCCCCGCGCTGAGCCAGATGAACCACCCGGGGGTTGTGGGCATCAAGGGGCGCAAGATAGCCGTGCTGCTGGCCGATGGCGTGGATGCCGGAAGTGTCGACCGGCTGGTCAAGGCGCTTGAGGCGCATAGCGCACGCATCATGCTGCTTGGCCCAACCTCGGCACCGGTCAAGGCTGCTGACGGCAAGGCACTGCCAGTGGATGCGTCGATGGAGGGCATGCCTTCGATCATGTTCGACGGGGTATTGGTACCGGCCGGCAAGGCCGCGCTGGATGCGCTGGGGGCAAGTGGGTTGGCCAAGCACTTCCTGCTCGAGGCCTACAAGCACCTGAAGGCGATCGGCTTTGCCAAAGAAGGCAAGGTGCTGGTGGACGCACTGGGCCTCAAGGAAGACAAGGGGCTGTTGCTGGGCGATGACCAGAAGACGCTGGACGCTTTCGTCAAAGCGGTCGAGGGGCATAGGGTGTGGGAGCGTGAAGCTGCCGCGGAGGCTGTGCCGGCCTAAGGGCTGCTTCGACACCCCATCGCGACACAAGGCCGCCCCTACAGGGATAGCAGTTCCCTGTAGGGGCGGCCTTGTGTCGCGATGGGGGGCACAGCGCCCCCAGATTCTCAATGCTGGTGCGGAACCAGAACCACCTGCGCCGGCAGCGAGCGCTGGATTTCATGCTTCTGCTTCAGCTCGAACCCGCTGTCGATCTTGCGCACGCGTTTCTCCAGCAAGGTCTTCAGCCACTGCGCATCGTCGGTACGCGGCACCTGAAACACCACTTCGCAGTCATAGCTCACCACATCGGCGGCAATGTCATCGAGCTGGCGGCGCATGGCACGGCTGTCAGTGGTCTTCAAGGCCACCACCGTACTTGGCGCCGTTGGGTCAATGAGGCGTGCCTGGGGCTTGGATTCGGCGGCTTTCAAGGCAGCCTCCGCTTTTTCCAGCTCGGCCTTGCGTGCCTGGGTCAGGGGGTCGCCCCCGGTCACGGCCGGGGCTTGTGGCATCAGAGCTCGGGCGCGGGCCAGGGCGGTAGCCGCTGCGTTCACATCGCCCTTTTGCAAGACGATCTGGCTGCGTTGCAGGTAGGCTTCGGCCAACTGACGCTGGTATTGCTCCAGGCGTGCGTCGTCGGGCGACTGAGCCTGCAGGGCTGCAAGCTGGTCTTCGGCGGTGGCCAGTTCGTTGCTGGCGATGTTTTGTTGCAACTGCTGCCAGGCATCGGCTTGGGCAGGTGCGGTGGCCTGTTCGACCGGCGCGCTGGAGCAGGCACCCAGGAACAGGGAAAACGCGGCAACAAGCAGATAACGGGAGGCGAACGGCTTCATTCCTGCGACTCTCTATTTGCGCAAAAAGCGAGCAAGTCTACACCCAGGTGCGCACGCTCGAAAACAGGTCTTACAGACCCTTTACCCGGCAAAAGGTTGCAAGGCGTGCCTGCACACGCCCTGTCTTTCAGCGTTTCGGCAGGGCCAGGCTCAGCAAGAATAGCACCGCCGCGCAGACCACGATCGACGGGCCAGCGGGGGTATCCTTGAACCAGGACATGGCCAGGCCACCGCAGACGGCGGTGACGCCCAGCAAGCTGGCGCCCAGGGCCATCTGCTCGGGGGAGCGGGCGTGTCGCTGCGCCGCAGCAGCAGGGATGATCAGTAGCGAGGTGATCAGCAGCACACCGACGATCTTCATGGCCACGGCAATCACCACCGCAATCAGCAGCATCAATGCCAGGCGCAAGCCGGCCACCGGCAGGCCTTCGACCATGGCCAGTTCTTCGTGCACGGTAACCGCCAGCAGCGGCCGCCACAGCGCGGCGAGTAGCAGCAACACCAGCGCACTGCCGCCGAGGATCCAGGCCAGGTCGGTGGTGCTGATGGCCAGCAGGTCGCCGAACAGGTAGGCCATAAGGTCGATGCGCACGTCGTGCATGAAACTCAGTACCACCAGGCCCAGCGACAGGGTGCTGGGGGCGAGAATGCCGAGCAGGGTATCGGAGGCCAGCGGTTGGCGTTGCTGCAAGGTGACCAGCAGGATCGCCAGCAACAGGCAGCCGATAGTAACTGCCAGCGTCGGGCTGACATCCAGGGCGAACCCCAGGGCCACGCCGAGCAGGGCCGCGTGGGACAGCGTGTCGCCAAAATAGGCCATGCGTCGCCACACCACGAAGGAGCCCAGCGGGCCAGCCACCAGCGCCAGGGACAAACCGGCAAGCAGGGCGTAGAGAAGAAAATCAGCCATGCTTGCAGTGCTCTCCGTGAACATGGGTGCCAGGGGCGACCACCGAACCGTGCAGGTCGTGGCTGTGGTCGTGGTGATGGTGGTAAATGGCCAGGCTTGGCGCGGTCTGGCCGAACAGCTCGACGAACGCCGGGTCGCCGCTGACTTGCTCGGGGTGACCCGAGCAGCACACGTGACGGTTCAGGCATACCACCTGGTCGGTGGCGCTCATTACCAGGTGCAGGTCGTGGGACACCATCAGCACGCCGCAACCATGACGATCACGCAGGCGGGTGATGAGGTTGTACAGCTCGGTCTGGCCGACCACATCCACGCCCTGCACCGGCTCGTCGAGCACCAGCAACTGGGGTTCGCGCAGCAGGGCGCGGGCCAGCAGCACGCGTTGCATCTCGCCGCCGGAAATGGTCTGGATCGGGTTGTCGATGACCTGTTCGGCGCCTACCTCCTGTAGCGCCGACAAGGCTGCTGCACGGTCTACGCCGGGCACCAGGCGCAAAAAGCGCAGCACCGACAGCGGCAGCGTGGCATCGACCTGAATCTTTTGCGGCATGTAGCCAATGCGCAGCTTCGGCTTGCGCCATACCTTGCCGCGGTGCGGCTTGAGCAGCCCGAGTACGGCACGGACCAAGGTCGTCTTGCCCGCCCCGTTGGGGCCGATCAGGGTGACGATCTGGCCGGGGGCGACCGACAGGTCGATGCTGTCGAGCACCGCCTCGCCGCCATAGGTGACGCCGACCTGCTCAAGACGGATCAGGGCATCGCTCATGCCGCGCTCCGGCAGCTGCCGCACAGGCCGACCACTTCCACGGTCTGGGTCTCGACCGCAAAGCCCACGCCTTTGGCGCTGCTGATGATGGCCTCGCTGATGCTGCTCTGCTCCAGCTCGATGGCCACATGGCAGGCCCGGCAAATAAGGAACTGGCCTTGGTGCACGTGCTCGGGGTGGCTGCAGCCGATGAAGGCGTTGAGCGAGGCGATGCGGTGGACCAGGCCGTTTTCCAGCAGGAAATCCAGCGCGCGGTATACCGTGGGCGGGGCGGCACGTCGGCCGTCCTGCTCGCTGAGCACGGCGAGAATGTCATAGGCGCCCAGCGGCTTGTGGCTTTGCCACACCAGCTCCAGCACACGGCGGCGTAGCGCAGTCAGGCGCAGGCCCTGGCGGGTGCACAAGGCGTCGGCTTCAGACAGTGCGCTGTGTACGCAATGGGAGTGATCGTGAGGACGGTTGGCCAGCGGCGTGATGGACATGGGCAGCGACGGTTCTGGATGGAGACGTTATTATGTTACCTGTTTCTGACGACTCGAGTATCCACCGTGTCCCGATTCCTAGCTCTGTTTGTCGCTTTCATCGCATTTTCCGCTCACGCCGATGTGCGTGTGCTCACCAGTATCAAGCCCCTGCAGCAGATTGCCGCCGCCGTGCAGGATGGCGTAGGCAGCCCTGACGTATTGCTGCCGCCAGGTGCCTCGCCGCACCACTATGCATTGCGCCCCTCCGATGTGCGGCGGGTAGGTGATGCCGACCTGCTGTACTGGATCGGCCCGGACATGGAGAATTTCCTGCCTCGGGTACTGGCGAGCCGTAGCAAGGCGACGGTGGCTGTGCAGTCGCTGACCGGCATGAAGCTGCGCCACTTTGGTGAGGACAGCCATTCCCATGAGGAAGAGGATCACGACGATCATGACCACGATCACCGCCCGGGCAGCCTGGATGCTCATTTGTGGCTATCGTCGGTCAACGCGCGGGTAATCGCGGCAAAAATGGCGTCTGACCTGGCCCAGGTCGACCCGGCTAATGCTGCCCGCTACCAAAACAACCTCAAGGCCTTCGACGAACGCCTGGATGCTTTGGATGAGCGTATCAAGGCGCGGGTGGCCGGTATTGCCGACAAGCCGTACTTCGTGTTCCACGAAGCGTTCGATTATTTCGAAGCTGAGTATGGCTTGAAGCACGCCGGCGTGTTCAGCGTGGCGTCCGAGGTGCAGCCTGGGGCGCAACATGTAGCGGCCATGCGCAAGCGCCTGCAGGAAGTGGGCAAGACGTGCGTGTTCAGCGAACCGCCATTGCGACCGCGCCTGGCCGAGACCCTGACTGCCGGGCTGCCGGTGCGTCTGGCCGAGCTGGATGCACTAGGCGGTACCGACCCGGTGGATGGCAAAGGGTATGAGCGCTTGCTTGAGAAGCTGGGTGGTGAGCTGGCGGGGTGCCTGGAACAGCTGTAAGCCTGTACCGGCCTCTTCGCGGGCATGCCCGCGAAGAGGCAGACGGGGTCTAGAGGGCGAACGGGAGGTGCAAGGCCACTTGCTGGCGCTGTGCCAGGCGCACTTCGAACTCGCTCGGGTCGTGGATCATCACATCCATCCCGGCAAACGATTCGGCCGCGATCAGGCGCGACAGCCAGAAGCGCACGCAACCTACCCGCAACATTTCCGGCCACAGCTCGGCTTCGGCGGCAGTGAACGGCCGCAGCGCCGCATAGGCTGCCAGCAGTGCCTGGGCACGCGGTACATCCACTGCGCCCTTCTCGTCCAGGCACCAGTCGTTCACGGTGATGGCGATGTCATACAGCATCGGCCCGGAGCAGGCGTTGTAGAAGTCGATCACACCGGTCAGGTGGGTGCCTTCGAACATCACGTTGTCGCGGAACAGATCGGCATGCAGGTTGGCCCGCGGCAAAGCCAGGATCTGCGCCTTGTGCGCGCTGATCTCTTGCAGCGCCGGCTGCAGCAGTGCGGCTTGCTCGGCGGACAGGCGTGGCAACAACTCGGCACCCGAAGCCAGCATCCAGTCCAGGCCACGGTCGGTCTTGCGCTCGATGATGTGCTCGCGGGTGGCCAGGTGAATGTGCGCCAGCAGCTCGCCGACCTGGGCGCAGTGCTGGTTGTTGGGCGCCTTGATGTGCTTGCCCGACAGCCGTGGCTGCAGCAACGCCGGCTTGCCGCACAGCTCGCGCAGGCCGTTGCCGTCGCGGTCACGAACGGCATAGGGCACCGGCATGTCAGCGTCGTGCAGGGTGTCTAGCAGTTCTATGAAGAACGGCATGTCTTCGCTTGGCCCACGCTCGATCAGCGTCAGGACGAACTCCCCCTGTTCGAGGCTGACGAAGAAATTGCTGTTCTCGGTGCCGGCGGCAATGCCCTGGAAGTCGAGCAGACGGCCCAGCTCATACGGTGCCAGAAAGGTTTCCAGCTCAGGCCGGGTCACGGGGGTGAAGACTGACATGATGAAAATTTGCCCATACGGGCACTTCCGCCGGGAAGCGCCGGGTTGATGTGAACGGTGCGCGTCAGATTACCACTCGAAAATCTTCCAGGACGGAATCAGCATGTCCGGCTGGTCGGATCGAATGAAATTGGCATCAGTGCCATCAGCGCGCACCAGAAAATAAGGCTTGCCGTTTTTCGGCGTGATCTTGATCGCATACAGGAACCCGTTCTGCCGGTACTCCTGGATGGTTTTGTCGCCTTCCGTGCGAATGGTCACCTCGGGATCGGCCGAGGGGGCGTCGTCCGCCGCCAGGGTGACGACTGGCGTGGTTGCCAACAGGCCGAGCAGTAACAGGCGATTGAGTGTACGCATGATAACCTAGTCCCTTTGTCGTCAATGATTCTGGCTATTCTAGCGCCGGACCCGTCGAAAAGGTTGATTCTGCTCATGAGCCAAGCCCCCCTCGTCCTGGTGGACGGTTCCTCCTACCTGTACCGCGCCTTCCACGCGCTGCCGCCACTGACCACATCCAAGGGCATGCCGACCGGTGCGGTGAAGGGTGTGCTGAACATGCTCAAGAGCCTGCGCAAGCAGTACCCGGACAGCTTGTTCGCGGTGGTATTCGACGCCAAGGGCGGCACATTCCGCGATGCCATGTTCGCAGAGTACAAGGCAAACCGCCCAAGCATGCCTGACGACCTGCGGGTGCAGGTCGAGCCGCTGCATGCCAGCGTGCGGGCACTTGGCTACCCGCTGCTGTGCGTCGAGGGTGTCGAAGCTGATGACGTGATTGGCACCCTGGCGCGCAGCAGCGCCGCCCAGGGCCGCCCGGTGATCATCTCGACCGGCGACAAGGACATGGCGCAGCTGGTGGACGGGCACATTACCTTGGTCAACACCATGACCGGTAGCGTGCTGGACGTGGCTGGCGTGCACGAGAAATTTGGCGTCGGCCCGGAACATATCATCGACTTCCTGGCGCTGATGGGCGACAAGGTCGACAACATCCCCGGCGTACCCGGCGTTGGCGAAAAAACCGCTGTGGGCCTGCTGACCGGTATCGGCGGCGGCCTCAGCGACCTGTACGCCAATCTGGACAAGGTGCCGGCACTGGCCATTCGCGGTGCCAAGACCCTGCCGGCCAAGCTGGAGGAACACCGCGATGCGGCGTTCCTGTCCTACGAGCTGGCTACCATCAAGGTAGACGTGCCACTGGATGTCGAGGTCGAGGCGTTGGTCTGCGGTGAGCCTGATCGCGAGGCTTTGCTGGCGTTGTACACCGAGATGGAGTTCAAGAGCTGGGTTGCCGAGGTGCAGCGTGATGCCGCAAGGGCTGGCGATGACGTTGCGCCGGTCGAAGAGCCGGCAGCCAAGGTCGAGCCGCAGTATGAAACCATTCTTGACCAAGCCCGTTTTGAAGCCTGGCTGGAAAAGCTGCGCCAGGCGCCGCTGTTCGCCTTCGATACCGAAACTACCGGCCTTGACGCCCAGAAGGCGCAGCTGGTTGGCCTGTCTTTCGCTGTCGCGCCCCATGAGGCGGCTTATGTGCCGTTGGCCCACGACTATGAAGGTGCACCGGCCCAGCTGGACCGTGAGGCCGTATTGCTGGCACTGAAACCGTTGCTGGAAGACCCGGCCAAGGCCAAGGTCGGGCAGAACGCCAAGTACGACATCAACATCCTCGCCAATGGCTCACCCGCCATCGAAATGCGTGGCGTGGCCTACGACACCATGCTCGAGTCGTACGTGCTGAACTCCACCGCCACCCGTCATGACATGGATAGCCTGGCGCAGAAGTACCTCGACCACACCACCATTGCCTTCGAGGACATCGCCGGCAAGGGCGCCAAGCAGCTGACCTTCAACCAGATCCACCTGGACAAGGCCGGCCCCTACGCTGCCGAAGACGCCGACATTACCCTGCGCCTGCACCAGGCGTTGCAGGCGCGCCTGGCACAGACGCCTAGCCTGCAGCCGGTGCTGATGGACATCGAGATGCCGCTGGTGCCGGTGCTGGCCAAGATCGAACGCCAGGGAGCGCTGGTCGATGCTGCGCTGCTGCATGTGCAAAGCGGTGAACTGGGCGTGAAGATGGCCGAACTGGAGCAGCGCGCCTACGCGCTGGCCGGTGAAGAGTTCAACCTCGGTTCACCCAAGCAGCTGGGCGCGATCCTTTACGACAAGCTAGGCATGCCGGTGCTGAGCAAGACCGCCAAGGGCCAGCCATCCACTGCCGAAGCCGTGCTCGATGAGCTGGCCTTGCTCGGTTATCCACTGCCTGAGGTACTGATGCAGTACCGCAGCCTGAGCAAGCTCAAGAGCACCTACACCGACAAGCTGCCGGGCCAGATCAACCCCCGCACCGGGCGTATCCATACCTCCTATCAGCAGGCAGTGGCAGCCACCGGCCGGCTGTCGTCGAGCGACCCGAACCTGCAGAACATCCCGATTCGTACTGCCGAAGGCCGGCGTATTCGCCAGGCGTTCATTGCCAGCCCGGGTTACAAACTGCTGGCGGCGGACTATTCGCAGATCGAACTGCGCATCATGGCTCATCTGGCCAAGGACGAAGGCCTGCTGCACGCCTTCCGCAACGACCTCGATGTGCACCGGGCAACGGCGGCGGAAGTGTTCGGTGTGGCCCTGGAAGACGTCACCACCGACCAGCGCCGTAAAGCCAAGGCCATCAACTTCGGCCTTATCTACGGGATGAGCGCCTTTGGGCTGGCCAAGCAGATCGGTGTCGACCGCAAGCAGTCGCAGGACTACATCGACCGCTACTTCGCCCGCTATCCGGGCGTGCTGGCCTACATGGAGCGCACCCGTGCCCAGGCCGCCGAGCAAGGCTTTGTCGAAACCCTGTTCGGCCGCCGCCTGTACCTGCCAGACATCAACGCCAAGAACCCGGCCCTGCGCAAAGGCGCGGAGCGTACGGCGATCAACGCGCCGATGCAGGGCACTGCCGCCGATATCATCAAGCGGGCCATGGTCAATGTGGATAACTGGCTGAGCGAGAGCGGGCTGGATGCCCGGGTGATCCTGCAGGTACACGACGAATTGGTCCTGGAGGTGCGTGAGGACCTGGTGCAGCAGGTGAAAGATGAAATTCGCCAGCACATGAGCCAGGCCGCACAACTGGATGTGCCGCTGCTGGTGGAGGCAGGAATTGGTGCGAATTGGGACGAAGCTCACTGATTGAGCGCGGAAAGCTGTGTAGGATCTGCGGCGTAGTGACGCGGATCCTGGCACGGCTCAGTGCCGTCGGTACGGAAGTTTCATGAAACTATCGCAAATAGTTTTCAGGGCTTCGGAACTAAACCGGTGAAGCGGAACTCAGAGTAACTGAATGGCTGGTGAAGCCCTTCGATGCTCCTATGTTGTGTTAAGTGTTGGCAGATATCTGGACCCCGCCCTAGCGGTCCGGACTTGGACCCCGAACTTCCCCCTCCCCATACGAAGTCCGGGGTTTTTTTTGCCCGGAATTTGGGTCGACCGTACCGGCCTCATCGCCGGCAAGCCAGCTCCCACAGGGGTATCACTTCCCTTGAGGCCTGTGTTGAACCTGTGGGAGCTGGCTTGCCGGCGATAGGGCCCTCAAACAGCAGGCTTGTCTTCCAGCTCCATCCAGCCCGCCAGCACGCGGTAGGCGTCTTCCACGCCCAGGCGCTTGGGTGCCGAGAACAGCTGGATGGTCACGCCATCGCCCCAGCCCTTGCGGATTTCCGACTGCACTTTCAGCAGGGTGTTCTTGCCCGCGCCGTGGGTCAGCTTGTCGGCCTTGGTCAGCAGAATATGCATGGGCATATGGCTGGCCTTGGCCCAGTCGAGCATCATTTTGTCGAAGTCGGTCATCGGGTGGCGCACGTCCATCATCAGGATCACGCCGCGCAGGCACTCACGGCTGCCCAGGTAGGCTTCCAGGTGTTTTTGCCAGTGTTGCTTGAGCGGGATCGGCACTTTTGCATAACCGTAGCCCGGCAGGTCGACCAAACGCCGTTCATCGTCCAGACTGAAGAAATTCAGCAGTTGGGTGCGCCCGGGGGTTTTCGAGGTGCGCGCCAGGCTGGCATGGGTCAGGGTGTTGAGGGCGCTGGATTTGCCGGCATTGGAGCGGCCGGCAAAAGCCACCTCGTAACCCTGGTCGTCCGGGCATTGTTCGACCTTGGCAGCGCTGAGGGCGAATGTGGCTTTCTGGCAGAGGCCGAGGATGGGGTTCTTGACTTGCATGGGATATCCGATGTGGGTGTTGCCTGACTCTGAAGGCCCGAGCCTGGCAAGCGGTGTCGTTTCCGTTTGGATGGCGGAAGTATATAATGCCCCAGTTTTTGTGTGCTCATTCTCCCAGCGAAGGAGAACGGGCATGGGGTGTCGAACAATAGCTCGCGCATCAGAACGCAGCGCGGCCCCCAACCCTGAAGGTCGTTCCGCATGGCGAAATGGCTGCTTGCTGTCGGTATGTTCCTGCCGGTTTTCAGCGCACAGGCTACACAGGATCCCGAGGTGTTGTACAACCGCACGTGTGCGGCCTGTCACACCGGGCAGTTGCCACAGGCACCCAGACAGGGTGACCGGGCAGCATGGGAGCCAAGGCTGGCGCAAGGCATGGATGTACTGGTGAAGCACGTGACCCAGGGTTTCAAGGCTATGCCGCCGCGTGGATTGTGCATGGACTGCAGTGCCGAGGACTACCGTTTGGTCATCCTTTGGATGAGCGGCAGTCCCGATACATAACATTTCACCCTTAGCCGTGTTGGATTAGCTGATGAACAAACTAGTCGTGAGTCTGCTGTTGACCCTGGGTGTCGCAGGTGCGGCCACTGCTGCGCAAACTGTCAAGGGCGATGCCGCCGCCGGTCAGGCCAAGACGGCCGTCTGTGGCGCCTGCCACAACCCCGACGGCAATAGCCTGGCACCGAACTTCCCTAAACTGGCCGGCCAAGGCCAGCGTTACCTTGAAAAACAACTGCACGATATCAAGTCGGGCAAGCGCACGGTGCTGGAGATGACCGGCATGCTGGCCGCGTTCAACGACCAGGACCTTGCCGACATCGCCGCCTATTTCTCCAGCCAGAAAGGCAGCGTGGGTGCCGCCGATCCCAAGCTGGTCGAACGTGGCCGTGCGCTGTTCAATGGCGGCGACCTGGAGAAAGGCATGCCTGCCTGCACCGGTTGCCACTCCCCCAACGGCGCAGGTATTGCTTTGGCCGGCTTCCCGCACCTGAGCGGCCAGCACTCGCAGTACGTGACCAAGCAGCTCACGGACTTCCGCGAAGGCAACCGCACCAACGATGGTGATGCCATGACCATGCGCACCATTGCCGGCAAGCTGAGCAACCACGACATCGAGGCGTTGGCCAGCTACATCCAGGGCCTGCATTAACTTTCGGTTAATGTTGTAGGCCAATGATGAAAGGGCGGCCGGGCCGCCCTTTTTTCAGTCCGCAGCCGTTACACTACAGAACTCGACCCCTTCCCGGCCTGTCTCAGTGCAGGTAGGGTCGTGGCGACCTATGACTGCTCAGGAGTAAAGCATGCGTAAACTGATTCTCAGCGCCGCGCTGGTCGCTGCCAGCGTATTTGGTATGACTGCCGTCCAGGCCGCCGAGCCTGTTGCTGGCAAGGAATACTTCGAGCTGAGCAACCCTGTTCAGGTTTCCGTGCCTGGCAAGATCGAAGTGGTCGAGCTGTTCTGGTACGGCTGCCCACATTGCTACCACTTCGAGCCGGTCATCAACCCCTGGGTTGAAAAACTGCCACAGGATGTCAACTTCAAGCGCGTACCGGCCATGTTTGGCGGCCCATGGGACGCTCATGGCCAGATGTTCCTGACCCTCGAAGCCATGGGCGTCGAGCACAAGGTGCACGCCGCGGTGTTCGACGCCATCCAGAACCAGAAAAAGCGCCTGACCGACCCGCAGGACATGGCTGACTTCCTCGCCACCCAAGGTGTGGACAAGGACAAGTTCCTGGCCACCTTCAACTCGTTCGCCATCAAGGGCCAGGTCAACCAGGCCAAGGAACTGGCGAAGAAGTATGAAATCACCGGCGTACCGAGCATGGTCGTCAACGGCAAGTACCGCTTCGACCTGGGTACCGCAGGCGGGCCGAAAGAGGTGCTGGACGTCGCCGACCAACTGATCGCCAAGGAGCGCGCCGCCAAGTAGGCGGCGTAACCCATGCCCCGCTTCAGAACCACGCGTGGCATTGGCCTGCACCAGCCGCAGGTCAACGAGCATCACCTGCAGGCCTCCGGCCTGCCCGAGGATGGTCGACTGCGGCTGCTCAGTTTCAACATTCAGGTCGGCATCAGCACCGAGCGCTACCGGCATTACCTGACCCGCAGCTGGCAGCACTTGCTGCCGCACAACGGGCGTGCCGGCAACCTGCAGAAGATTGGTGAATTGCTGGCCGACTTCGACCTGGTGGCCTTGCAGGAAGCCGACGGTGGCAGCATGCGCTCGGGCTACGTCAACCAGGTCGAACACCTTGCCCAACTGGGGGCCTTCCCTTATTGGTATCAGCAGCTCAACCGCAACCTTGGGCGTTTTGCCCAGCACAGCAATGGCGTTCTCAGCCGGCTGAAGCCGCAACTGCTCGAAGATCACCCGTTGCCCGGCCCGGCCGGCCGTGGGGCGATCCTGGTGCGTTTTGGTGAAGGTGAAGACGCCCTGATCGTGGTGATGATGCACTTGGCGCTAGGAGCCAAGACCCGCGCCCTGCAACTGGGTTACATCCGCGAGCTGATTGGCGGTTACCGCCACCAGGTGCTGATGGGCGACATGAATACCCATGCCGCCGACCTGCTGGAGCACTCGCCGTTGCGCGATCTGGGCCTGATTGCCCCGCAAGTCGAGGCAACCTTCCCCAGCTGGCGTCCGCAGCGTTGCCTGGACCATATTCTGCTCAGCCCAAGCCTCACGCTGGAGCGTGTCGAGGTGTTGGCGCGGCCAATTTCCGACCACCTTCCCGTTGCTGTCGAGATTCGATTGCCTGATGCATTGACTGTGGATACGCTGCCGGCCTTGAGCTAATTGCCATCACCGTTTGCGGACCCCGGCATGACTGAAGACGCTGAGCGCTGGAAAGAAAAATACCTTAAAAGCATCGAGCAGCAAGAAAAGCTCGAACGCCGCTGGGACGCCCGTCTCGACCTGCTGCGTCGTGGTCTGGTGCGCAGCACCCTGGCTGCCGAAGGCAGTGACAAGGTGGTGGACGCGTGCATGAAGGAGATGCGCGAGGTTATTCGCAGCGACAACATGGATGCTGGCCTCGCCGGGTTGATTCCGCGCCTGGAAAGAGCGGTGCTGGACTCCGAACAGCGCCGGGAAACCCGCATGAATCAGGTCAGCGATGCGTTGGCCGCGCTGGTCGGCCAGCTGCAAGGCTTACCGCTGCCCAGCGATATCTCGCGGCCGTTGAAAAAGCTGGCAAAAAAACTCGATGGTGGGGTTGCCCAGTCCCGCGATCTGCCGCCGCTGTTGGGCGAGCTGAGCGGCCTGCAGGGGCTTGCACTGTCGGCCCTTGGCAAACAGGCGGACGAAGCCCGGCCCGGCTTTTTGCAACGGTTGTTTGGCAGCCGTGAGGACGACCCACAAGGCGAGCCGGTGCCGGTGCCGGTGCCTGTTGCTGAGGCGCCCCAGGCTGTACAGGCCAGTACCGAAGCCCCGCAGCGTGACGATGTGGATGCGCTGCAACCGCTTTCCGCTTCGGCCGCCGAAGCGATCGGGTTGCCCGAACCGGATCGGGAGGTGTCTGGCCCGGCGCTGATCGAAACAATTGAAACACCAGCCGCCCAGCCGCCGCAGGATGATGCGCCCGAGCTGGGGGCTGACGTCAGCGAACCTCTGGCAGAAGCACAGCCGGCACCCACGCTCGAAGAAACCTTCGGCGAAGACGGCCCCTATGCCCTGCCCTACGCGGTTGAACCGCCGTACAGCCAGGTTGCGGCGCACATCGAAAAGACCCTGATCGGCCTGCTCGATGACCTGAGCCTGCCCGAACGGCACAAGGCTCAGGCGCTGGAAATGCGCGAGCGAGTTGCCCGTGGCCTGAACTGGTACGAGCTGATCCCGGTGCTGGATGACCTTGCCGTGCTCATGCTGGCGATCACTGACAGTGGCCAGCACGAATTCGAAACTTATCTGCAACAGCTCAATGAGCGCCTGGAAGGGTTCCAGAGCCACCTGCACGAGGCCAGCGCCGGCCACGCCGACAACAGCTTTGCCGCTCGCGAGCTGGATACCCAGTTGCGTGAGCATGTCGATGGGTTGCAAACCAGTGTGCAGGGCGCCGCTGACGTCGATAGCCTCAAGCACATCCTGGAAAACCGCCTGGAAGGCCTGCTGGTCACCATGGACGAGCACAAGCACGAACGGGATCGCCGCGAGCAAGAGCTGGCGGGGCGCCTGCAAGGCCTGTCCGAGCGGGTGGCAAACATGGAGCACGAAGCGCTCGGTTACCGCGAGCACCTGGAAGAGCAGCGCCAGAAAGCCCTGCTTGACCCCCTCACCGGCCTGCCCAACCGCGCGGCCTGGAGTGAGCGGGTAGAGCGCGAAATGGTCGAATGGCAAGAGAACGGCGGCCATCTGGCCATGGCTATCCTCGACCTGGATCACTTCAAACGCATCAACGACAGTTATGGGCACCTGGCGGGTGACAAGGTACTGAAGATTGTTGCGGACCAGTTACGCAAGCGCCTGCAGGGTCGTGACTTCATCGCCCGTTTCGGTGGTGAGGAATTCGTCCTGCTGCTCCCTCAGAGGTCGCCGGCTGCCGCTGCCCAAGTGGCGGAAGTCATGCGGGCCACGGTGGAAGCCTGCCCGTTCCACTTCAAGGGCGAGCGGGTGGTCATTACCACCTCCATAGGCCTGGCTGCGTTTCGCTCCGGGGAGCGCGCCGACCAGGTACTCAAGCGCGCCGATGCGGCGCTGTACCGGGCCAAGGAGCAGGGCCGCAACCTGGTCGAACAGGGCTAGCCTGCAAACACTGACCCACGGTAAGCGCGGCCATGGGGAGCACGTTATACTGTAGCGCTGATTCGCTGAGGCCACTGACGTGCTTTCTACGCTAAAAAAAACGCTGATCCCCTTTCTGCTGTTGTCTATCGCCGGTTGCTCGACGGGCCTGCGCATTGACCGCAGCCACCCCTCGGCCAACCAGGACAACCGCATCCAGTTCGTTGTCCTGCATTACACCAATGCTTCGCTGGAGCGCTCCCTGGCGTTGCTTACCCATGGTGAGGTCAGCAGCCATTACCTGATCGGCGACGGCCCGGCGACGGTGTATCAACTGGTGGATGAGAACCGCCGTGCCTGGCATGCCGGTGACAGCCAGTGGCAGGGGCGCACCTGGCTGAACTCCTCGTCCATTGGGATCGAGATCGTCAATCCGGGGTTTACCGACACACCGAACGGCCGGGTCTGGCACCCTTACAGCGAAGCGCAGGTGCAATCGCTGATCGCGCTGCTCAAGGACATTGTCAAACGCAACAACATCGAGCCGCGGCACATCATCGGCCACAGCGATATTGCCCCGTTGCGCAAGCTGGACCCGGGGCCGCTGTTCCCGTGGAAGCGCCTGGCTGATGCCGGGCTGGGTATCTGGCCGGATGCCAACGCTGTGGCGCGGCAGCAGGCCTACTTCAGCGTCAACCCGCCAGGCATTGGCTGGTACCAGCAGGAGCTGGCGCGGTTTGGCTATCAAATCGAGCAGACCGGGGTGCTGGATGTGGCCACCCGGCATGTGATTGCCGCGTTCCAGATGCGCTTCCGCCCTCAGCGCTTCGACGGCATGCCGGATGCGCAGACGGCAGCGATGCTGCAGGTGCTTAACCGCATGCGCTGAGCCCTGCAGGAGCGGCCTTGTGTCGCGAACGGGCCCCAAAGCGGCCCCGGTGACCAGGCAAAAGCTGAGATCCCGGGGGCTTTGCAGCCCGTTCGCGACAAGGCCGCTCCTGCAAAGGCCTGCGTAAACTGCGGATAAGCGCCAAACGGTGAGGGTGATTCTCGATTCAGTTGCTATACCTTAGTTATCAACTGGATGCCTTTGATGTCAGCCATCATCACCCTGCTGCGCCAAATTTTTTACCGTCCCTGGATGCTGGCCTCCTTGGCAGCGCTGGCCAGCGCCGCCCTGTTGCTCTCTGCCAGCATTGGCATTGCCCTGCAACAGATGAAGCAAAGCGAGAGCGAGCAGATGAACGCCCAGGGCGAGCGATTTCTCGACCGCCTCGAACAAGTGTTTGGCCAGTTGCGTGAAGGGGTCGACCTATTACAGGCGCAGCCCTTGCGTGGCTGCAGCCCGGCGATGCTGGCGGCGTTGCAACAAGTGGGCCTGAGCTCGCGCTTCATTTATGAAGCGGCTTATGTGGACGGTGATGTCGCCTGCTCCAACCGTGGCGATGAGCGGGCGTTCGAACCTCTGCGGGCACCCGACATTCAGGGCCCGACCTACAGCTACTGGTTGAACACCACCACCGAACCCAACGAGAACCTGGCTGCACTCATGCTGGGCCGGGGCAAGTTCGTGGTCTCCACCTCGCGCGGGCACCTGACCGACGTGGTCGATCTGCCCCCGGGCGGCAGCCTGGTGGTGGTGCTGGACAACGGTGCCCGGGCCATTCCGGTACTCGGCCCGCCCCAGGTATGGCCACCGCCCTCCGCATGGTCGAACGGCCACAAGTCATTGCTGGAACTCAGTGATCGGCTGATCTACCGAATGCCGACCAAGTCGCCGGATTACCAGCTGGTGCTGATAGCCCCGAGGGCGAGCCTGCCGCTGAGGATGAACGGCATGCTCTGGTTGCTGTTCCCCGGTAGCGTGCTGGCGGCCTGCTGCATCGGTTGGCTGGTACTCCAGTTGATCCTGCAACGACGGTCGATGAGCTCGGAGTTGCAGAATGCCTTGCGCCGTGGCGAGCTGCAGGTGCTCTATCAGCCAATCATCGAGCTCGACAGCCGGCGTTGCGTGGGTGCCGAGGCGCTGGTGCGCTGGCGTCGACCGGACGGCACCCTGACCAGCCCGGACTTGTTTATTCCGCTGGCGGAGAACACCGGGCAGATTCGCCAGATCACCGATTTTGTCCTGCAACGGGTGCTTGAACAGCTTGGGCAGCTACTGCGCTCGCACCCCAAACTGTACATATCGATAAACCTGGCGGCATGCGATGTGATGGTGCCGCGTATTGGTCGGGTGGCGGCCCGCCTGTTGGCCTTGCATCGAGTGGCGCCCAGCCAGATTGCCTTTGAGGTGACCGAGCGTGGCCTGATCGATGTGGTGGTAGCCCGTGACAACCTGCAGGCGCTGCGCGCCGTGGGGCATCAGGTGCTGATCGACGATTTTGGTACGGGTTATTGCAGCCTGGCCTACCTGCAGACCTTGCCGGTGGACTGCCTGAAAATCGACAAGGCGTTCATCGATGCCCTGGGCCATGATGCCGCCAGCAGCGGCGTTGCCCCCCATATCATCCGCATGGCCCATGACCTGCACCTGCGGGTGATCGCCGAAGGGATCGAGTTCGAGGACCAGGCGGTGCTGCTGAACAGCGAGGGGGTCAACTATGGCCAGGGCTGGCTGTTTGCCCGGCCTCTGAACGCCCGGCAATTTGCCGAGCTGGTGACCCGCGGGCACCTCCCGCGGCGGGTATAGGCGCGTTACCGCATTCAGACCGGCAACGCCATGTAGAACTGGGTCCCCTGCCCCGGTCGGGAAAATACACCCATGCGACCGCCGTGCAGCTGGACGATCTCCTTGCACAATGCCAGCCCCAGCCCAGCGCCGCCTTTCTTGCGACCTACCTGCACGAAGGGTTCGAAGATGCGCCCCTGCTGCCCATAGGCGATGCCCTCGCCGTTGTCCTCGACACTGATGATGACCCGTTCCGCATGCCGCCGGGCATGCAGGCGGATACGCCCGCCGTTGGCAGTATGGCGGACGGCGTTGTGCAGCAGGTTGTCCAGCACGCGGTCCAGCTGGGCGGCATCGGCCTGGATGCGCGGCAGCGGCGCTTCCAGTTCCATGGTCAATTCGATCTGCTTGTGCGCTGCCTGCTCCGCAAACCGCAGTCGCGCCCGCTCAAGCAGCTCGTCGAGGGAGCATGGGGCCAGGTCCAGCTTCTGCAGCCCGCTCTGGTAGCGCGAGAAGTTCAGCAGGTCGTTGATCAGCTGGGTCAGGCGCTGCATTTCTTCGCCGATGGTTTCCAACAGGTCGTTCTCGCGCGCCTCGGGCGGGAATTTTACCCGCTCGCGCAACAGGCCGAAGGCCATGTGCATGCCAGTCACCGGGGTACGCAGTTCGTGGGAGGCGCGCAGCACGAACTCGCTGCGCACCCGCTCGAAGGCCCTTTGCTCGGTCACATCGTGCAGCACCATCACCGCACCCAGGATTGGCCCCTGCGGGTGGCTGACCGGGGTCAGGCTGTAGGTGAGCAGGCGTGATTCTTCATCAACCTCCATGTTCAAATCGTCAGGTGGGCGGTCGAGGTTGCCTCCGCGTAGCACCTGGCGCAGCTGTTGCTCAAGCTCGGGGCGCTGCAAGGCTTCTGCGAGGCTGCTGCCGACGCGGCTGTCGTTCCAGCCCAGCTGGCGCTGCGCTACCGGGTTGAGGTGCTCAAGGCGGCCTTGGCGGTCGATGATCAGCAGACCGTCGTCAATGCTGTCGAGCACGGCCTGTAGACGTTGCTGACCAGCCAGCAGTTCGTCAACGTTGGTGGCCTGGTGCTTGCGCAAGGCATCGGCCATCAGGCCAAAGCGACGGGTCAGCTGGTTGAGCTCGGACGCCTGAGTGACCGGCAAGGTGACGTCGAAATTGCCTTTGCCCAGCTGGTCGGCCGCCTTGGCCAAGGCTTCGATCGGCTGGCCGAAACGCCGGGCGATGTTGTGCGCGGTGATAAAGCCCAGTACCAGCACCACCAGGCCCATCAGGCCCAGTACACCGCTGACCAGCAAGGCTCGGTCACGGGTGCGTTCCTCGCTACGGGTAATCAGGTCCAATGCCTGCTTGTGGGAATCGATCAGGTCGCTGCGGACCTGGTTGAATGCGGCCCCCAACGGCTGATCGAGACCCATGCTGCGAGCGGGTGCGGCGCTGTCGCGATAGGCCTGGAGGAAGGCCTGGTAATTGCTGCTGGCCTTGCTGAAACCGGTGCGTTCACCGCCTTGCTCCAGCCCTTGATTGAGCAGGGCCTGGAAGTTTTCCTGTAGCAGCCGCAGGCTTTCCGGGGCGGTGTCTTCATCCAGGATCAGGGTCAGCTGTTCGCCCAGGTTCTGGCGCAACTTCAGGCCCACTTCCAGGGCATGGGTGGTTTCACGCACCAGCTGCTGTTGCACTGTGGCCATCTGCAGCACGCTGACCAGGCCCAGCAGGAGCCCTAGCAATGCCACGGTCACCAGCGCCGAGATGCTGAGGAAAAGCCGCGTGCGCAGCTTCATGGGTGGCCACTTCATAGGTTGTACTGCTTGCGCTTGCGGTACAGGGTTGAAGCATCGATGCCCAAGGTCTTGGCGGCTTGGTCCAGGGTGTCGCTGGCGGCCAGCACGGCGCCGATATGGGCGCGCTCCAGCTCATCCAGGCTCAGGGCGGCGCCCACGCGCGGGGCATTGCTGGCGGGTTGTTCGCCCATGCCCAGATGGCTGATTTCCACGCGTTCCTGCGGGCAAATGATGCTGGCCCGTTCCACCACGTTGCGCAGTTCACGAATGTTGCCAGGCCATCGGTAGTTGAGCAGGGCCGAGCGTGCCTCGTCACTGAACCCGCGAGCGGGGCGGGAGTATTCCTTGACGAAGCGGGCAAGGAAGCGGTCCGCCAGGGTGAGGATGTCCTCACTGCGCTCGCGCAGCGGTGGCAGGTGCAGTGTGATGACGTTCAGGCGGTACAGCAGGTCTTCACGGAAGCGGCTTTCGCGCACCATCTCTTCGAGGTTCAGGTTGGTAGCGGCCAGAATACGCACATCTGCACGTCGGGTGACCGGGTCGCCTACGCGTTCGTATTCCTTGTCCTGGATGAAGCGCAGCAGTTTGGGCTGCAAGGTCAGCGGGAAATCGCCGATCTCGTCGAGGAACAGCGTGCCACCATCTGCCTGGCTGACCCGCCCCAAGGTGCTTTCGCTCGCGCCGGTGAAGGCGCCACGGGTATGGCCGAACAGCTCGCTTTCCATCAGCTCGGCGTTAAGCGACGGGCAGTTGATGGTCACGCAGGCTTTGCGTGCACGCTTGCTCCAGCCATGGATCGCCCGTGCCAGCTCGCCCTTACCGGTGCCGGACTCGCCCAGGATGAGGATGTTGGCGTCGGTGGTGGCGACCTGGCGGGCGGTTTCAAGCACCGCCATCATGGCCGGGCTATGGGAGTCGAGGCCGTCCTTGGGTTTGCGGACTTCACCTTCCAGGGCTTCCAGGCGCGCTGAAAGCTGGCGCACCTCCAGTTGCTTGGCCGTGGCCAGGCGCAACTGGTCGGGGCTGCACGGTTTGACCAGGTAGTCGGCAGCGCCGGCCTGAATCGCGTCTACCGCAGTGTCGATCGCCGAGTGCGCGGTAACGATCACCACGCGCATCCACGGGGCCTGGATACGCATCTGCGCCAGCACATCGAGGCCGTTGTCTTCACCGAGGCGTAAATCGAGGAAGCACAGGTCGAATACCTGTCGCTGCAGCAAGGTTTCGGCCTGGGCGGCGCTGTTGGCCGTGGCCACGCTGTATCCCTCGTCTTCCAGGCAGTAGCGGAAGGTGCGCAGGATCGCGGACTCGTCATCCACCAGCAGAATGCGGCCTTGGTTGTCCTGGGCTGATTCCATTTCCTGTGCTCCTTAGGGATAGATCTTTATTTAGTGTGGGAAAAATCGGGCAAGTTGCATGGTCAATTCTGAAGGATTCTGTCCTTTGCATGCTAGCCAACGGCCAAACGATACGTAAAAACCGCTATTTGCCAATGATTTACTTAGAGGCACGCACTGGCACATTGGTTGCGATGTTTTTCAGATTTTGCCTACGAAGGAGGAACAGCCATGCCCTTTTCCCTGCGTACTGCCGTTTTGGCAGCCACCCTGCTGCCAATTTTCACCCCGGCCGTGGCCGACCCGGTGCAGGACGCGCGCCTGGAAGGTGCCCTGCAAACCGCCCTGACACTGAACCGCATGCTCGACCCATTCCGTATAAAGGTTGAAGTGGACGGCAAGCAGGCGCGGCTTTCCGGTGAGGTGGAGAGCGAGGTCGAGCGGCAGCTGGCCGAAGATGTGGCCCGGGCCACCCGGGGCATCGAACACGTTGAGAACCAGTTGCAGGTCAATGCCCAACTGGTCGAGCGCCCGCTGGAGCAGCGTGCCTACGCCCAGCGCCTGGAGGACGCCACCCTGGCGGCGGTGATCCGCGCCCGGCTGTTGTGGAGCCGCACCACCGAAAAAGCACCTATAGAAGTACAGAGCAGCGACGGCGTGGTGACGTTGCGCGGCAGGGTCGACAGTGCCGAAGCCAAGGAGCTGGCAGGCGTGGTGGCGCGTACCACCGACGGCGTGCACTTGGTCAATAACCTGATCAGCCTCGATACCGCCGCCATGGCCAAGGCGCGGGAAACGCCGGTGGGGGCGCCAACCGGGCCGCAGCCGAGTGACAGCTGGATCATCGACAAGATCCAGAGCAGCTACCGCTTCAGCCGCAACCTCGATGGCCTGAACCTGAAGGTGGCCAGCGAATCGGGGATGGTCAGGCTGTCGGGTGAGGTGGTCAGCGCTGAGCAGAAAACCATCGCCGTGGAGATCGCCCGGCAGATCATCGGCGTACGCGGGGTAGATGCCGACCTGCTCAAGGTGGCGACCAAGGTTGAGGGATGATCGTGCAATTCGCACGACCCTGCAGGCGACATCGTGCAGGATACGTCCTCGCGGTTCACTCGATGATTATGTAAGTTATTGATTTATAAGGATTTTAATTAAATCAAAAGGCTGGCATGCAGGCTGCAATTACCTGTTCAGGTTTGAACAAAAATTACAGCAGGAGGAGCCGGCATGAACCGCCAATCCGTCAACCGCTCACAGATCGCCGCACTGCCTTTGCGCCAGATGCTCACGCTTGGCATGGCGCTGCTGCTGACCTTGGCTGCTGGCCTCTTCTATTACAGCTGGCAGACAGCGCGTCTGGCTGACCAGGTGGCAGCTCAAACTGCCCTGTTGACGCAAATTCAGGCAACCCGTGCCAACACCCTGGTCCAGGCGGCTGACCGCCTGCCAGCGGGCCAGGCCACTGCCTCACCGGCCACCCTGGAAAATGTCGTACCCCGGGACCGCTGGGTTTTCTGACCTGCCGACCCGATCGATTCCGCAAAAAGAAAGGAGAACTACCATGCTGAGCTGGGCTATCACTTTCCTCATCATCGCCATTGTCGCTGCCGTACTGGGCTTCGGTGGTATAGCGGGCGCTGCGACGGGTATCGCCAAGATCCTGTTCATTGTCTTCCTGGTGTTGTTCGTAGCCTCCTTCTTCTTTGGACGTGGACGAGGTTGAAGATGAGCAGGAAGCTTTGTTCGGCCCTTGCCGCCGCCCTGTTGCTGGGCGGCAGCGCGGCGGCCATGGCGGCCAATGACGGCCAGGTCCGGGTCGACCAGTTGCTCGGCTCGGACCCGGAGTATCGGGATACCTGGCAGGACACGATCAAGGGCGAGGAACGACTGCCCGATTGGGTAGTCAATCTGACCGGTAGTGCCCAGCAGCAGATGTCTGCCGTTACCGAAGACGGCGACAAATACTTGGTCGGCCCCCTGTGTGAAAAACAGGACAACTGCACCTACAAGCGGCTGATCGTGGCCTTCAGCTGGGACAAGGATGATGCCTACGGGATGCTCGTGGAGGTACCCGAGGGTTTGCCCAGCGACAAATCGCCCACTCGCCATGCGCAGTACCGCTGGCTGGGCAAACCCGATGACGGCATGAAGGCGATGCTGCAGGAGCAGCTCAAACGTGACCCTAACTGGTACTGAGCATTTTTTTGCCGGTATTGCGGTGAAAGGGTATCGACTGTCACGTAATAGAAGCTGAACCTTTCTATAGTTCAGCCTTCTATGATGCGCCGCCCCGAGGAGGGGCAGCACATGACCAAGGGGCCGGGCTGTTCTGGTTGCTAGAGAACCGGAGTGGCCTAGGGGTACAGGGAGTGCCTCCAGCAATGGGCCGGGTCAGGAAAGGCGGAATCGGAAGTATCAGGTCGGCGGTGTCACAGGGACACCTTGCAGACCTGACTTCCGAGGAGCCATGTAGGAAACGTCCCTTCCCTTGCGCGTTTTTTCCCTCAAGACACATTTTGTCTCGACCGTACATCAACTTTTTTTCGACCTCGATGGCGCTTCTTCAAGTGTCATTTCCGCCATTCGGATTGTCGAACAGGCCATCTTTCATGTGCTTTGCATACCGTCAAATCTGCCGAAATATGGCGGTTTGGACTTGTTCGGGATTCCGAACGTTATAAATCAAGCACTTGCCGCCGCTCTGTTTTAGTGCAAATCGATATGCGTAAACGGCATGGGGTATGCGTTTCCGGCATTAGATTTCCCCCTTTGCCATCGCAATAGTTGCCGCCTTTTTCGCTGGCACGAGCGCCCTGTCGCTCGCCTGCGCTGTCCTTACATGAAGTCGCCGGAAGGAAGATTTGCTGCCCGTGACCTGGCCTATGGCTTTGTCACGGGCGTTTTCGTCCGGTGCCATGACCACTAGAACAAAGGGTAAAGACATGAAGAAGGCAAAACTGAGCCTCGCCTGGCAGATCGTCATCGGTCTGGTCCTGGGCGTTGCAATCGGCGCGCTGCTGAACCACTTCAGCGCGGAAAAGGCATGGTGGATCAGCAACGTTCTCCAGCCCGCCGGTGACATCTTCATTCGCCTGATCAAGATGATCGTCGTCCCGATCGTGATCTCGTCGCTGATCGTGGGTATCGCCGGGGTTGGCGACGCGAAGAAACTGGGCAGTATCGGCCTGAAGACCATCATCTACTTCGAAGTGGTGACCACCATCGCCATCGTCGTGGGTCTGGTGCTGGCCAACCTGTTCCACCCGGGCGCCGGCATCGACATGAGCACCCTGGGTACCGTGGACATCTCCAAGTACCAGGCCACTGCGGCTGAGGTGCAGCATGAGCACGCGTTCATCGAAACCCTGCTCAACCTGATTCCGTCGAACATCTTCGCAGCGCTGATGCGTGGCGAAATGCTGCCGATCATCTTCTTCTCGGTAATGTTCGGCCTGGGCCTTTCTAGCCTGCAGGCAGAACTGCGTGACCCGCTGGTACGCACCTTCCAGGCTGTATCGGAAACCATGTTCAAGGTCACCCACATGATCATGAACTACGCCCCGATCGGCGTGTTCGCCCTGATCGCCGTGACCGTGGCCAACTTCGGCTTCAGCTCGCTGCTGCCGCTGGCCAAGCTGGTGCTGCTGGTGTACTTCGCCATCGCCTTCTTCGCCTTCATGGTGCTGGGCCTGGTAGCCCGCGTGTTCGGCTTCTCGGTGATCAAGATCATGCGCATCATGAAAGATGAGCTGATCCTGGCCTACTCCACCTCCAGCTCCGAAACCGTGCTGCCGCGTGTGATCGAGAAGATGGAGAAGTACGGCGCACCGAAGTCGATCTGTTCGTTCGTGGTACCGACCGGCTACTCCTTCAACCTTGACGGTTCGACCCTGTACCAGAGCATTGCGGCCATCTTTATTGCCCAGCTGTACGGTATCGACCTGTCGTGGAGCCAGCAGTTGCTGCTGGTGCTGACCCTGATGGTCACCTCCAAAGGTATCGCCGGCGTGCCGGGCGTATCGTTCGTGGTCCTGCTGGCCACCTTGGGCAGCGTAGGCATCCCGCTGGAAGGCCTGGCCTTCATCGCAGGTGTCGACCGCATCATGGACATGGCCCGTACTGCACTGAACGTGGTGGGCAACGCCTTGGCTGCACTGGTCATCGCGCGCTGGGAAGGCATGTACGATGCGGCCAAAGGCGAGCAGTACTACGCTTCGCTGATGGCCGACAAAAAGGAAGCTGTAGTCGCTGGCGAAACCGCCAAGCGCTGAGCCTTACCGCTGTTTGATAAAGAGCCCCGACCTGTCGGGGCTTTTTGTTGTCTGTGAGATCTTGGGCCGCGTTGCGGCCCTATCGCGACGCAAGGCCGCTCCCACAAGGGCGGGCGTTCACCGATCTTTGTGGGAGCGGCCTTGTGTCGCGATACGAGGGCGCAGCCCTCGCCTGCGATCGCCAGTCAGGGGCTGCGATACGCTATCATTCGGGCATTTTTCAGGGGGTACACGCGGATGCTCAACGGCCTTTGGCTTGGCTTTTTCCTGGTGGCGGCGGTGTCCGCCCTGGCCCAATGGCTGGTAGGCGGGAACGCTGGCATCTTCGCGGCAATGGTCGAAAGCATCTTCGCCATGGCCAAGCTGTCGGTCGAGGTGATGGTGCTGCTGTTCGGCACACTGACCCTGTGGCTGGGCTTTCTGAAGATCGCCGAGAAGGCCGGTATCGTCGAATGGCTGGCCAAGGTGCTGGGCCCGCTGTTTGCCCGCCTGATGCCGGAGGTGCCGCCCGGCCACCCGGCTCTTGGCCTGATAACCATGAACTTCGCCGCCAACGGTCTGGGCCTGGACAACGCCGCCACGCCGATTGGGCTCAAGGCCATGCGCGCGCTGCAGGAGCTGAACCCCAGCAGCACCACCGCGAGTAACGCGCAGATCCTGTTCCTGGTGCTCAACGCCTCGTCGCTGACGCTGCTGCCAGTCACTATCTTCATGTACCGGGCCCAGCAGGGCGCGCCAGACCCGACCATGGTGTTTCTGCCCATCCTGCTGGCGACCAGCGTCTCGACCCTGGTCGGCCTGCTGTCGGTGGCAGTGATGCAGCGTTTGCGCCTGTGGGACCCGGTGGTACTTGCCTACTTCATCCCCGGCGCCTTGCTGCTGGGAGGGTTCATGGCCTTTCTCGGCACTTTGTCGGCGGCCGCGCTGGCCAGCCTGTCGTCTATCCTGGGCAACCTCACGCTGTTTGGCGTGATCATGCTGTTCCTGGTGATAGGTGCCCTGAAGCGGGTGAAGGTGTATGAAGCCTTTGTCGAAGGCGCGAAGGAAGGCTTCGATGTGGCCAAGAACCTGCTGCCCTACCTGGTGGCGATGCTGGTGGCGGTGGGTGTGCTGCGCGCCTCTGGTGCCCTGGAGCTGGCCCTGGACGGTATCCGTCATGCGGTGAACTGGATGGGCCTGGACACCCGCTTTGTCGAGGGCTTGCCCACCGCGCTGGTCAAGCCGTTCTCTGGCAGCGCAGCACGGGCCATGCTGATCGAGACCATGCAGACCCAAGGCGTGGATAGTTTCCCGGCCCTGGTGGCGGCAACGGTTCAGGGCAGCACCGAAACCACCTTCTACGTACTGGCCGTGTACTTTGGCGCCGTGGGCATCCAGCGCGTGCGCCATGCGGTAGGCTGCGCACTGCTGGCCGAGTTGTCCGGGGTGATCGCGGCGATCTTCGTCTGCTACTGGTTCTTCGCCTGAACCTTCAACTGATCCTGGTTGGCCTGGGCAATCGTCCAGTTCACCACCTGCCCCACCAGCTGGTCGCTGGCCTGACCAAAGCCGGCGACCACCGCTGACACCTGTTTGTCGGCAAGGGGCTGGCGAATCTCGAAGCGCTTGCTGGCCAGGATGCGCTGGTTGCGCCCCTGAACCAGGCGGGCATCGTAGCGGATCACCACTTCCACCGCCCCGCCCGGGCGGTACTCACTCTGAAACGCCTGCAACTCGCCAGCCAGCTCGTAGTCGGCCTGCAGGTTGCTGTCGTCGGCACTCAAGCGCTGCACCTGGCCGTCACGCTGGAAACCATCGAGCAGGCGGTTGCGCAGCAGTACCGGGGCCGCATCGCTCCAGCGCGCGCCCTTGTAACTGCTGACCACATCGCCTTGGGGAATGACGGCAATGCGCGGGCCAGCCAACACCTCACTGGCCAGCGGCTTGTTCAGGCGCAATGACCAGTCCAGCGGCGCCGCTGTGCGGCTGGGCTGGTTCACCGGCAGGCGGTAGAGGTCGACGGGCTCGCTCTGGGGCAGGATCGAGCAGGCACTGGCCAGGCTCAGCGAGGCCGCCAGGGCCAGCAGGCGCAACGACGGTTTCATGGCTGGAACTCCTTGTTGTTGTCGCGGCCGAGCAGGTAGCCGCTCGGGTCGGCCTCCAGTTGCCGGGAAATGCCTTTGAGCGCGTTGAGGGTTTCGCGCAGCTCGCGAATGGCTGGGGTTAGCTGGTTCAGGCCTTGTGCGCCGTCGCCGAGGGCCTCGCTGTTGTTCTTGAGCAGGTTGTTGATGGTTGCCGTACTTTCAGCCAGTGACTGCATGGCCTGCTCGGCGCTGCCGATCGCCTGTTTGCCTTGGCTGCCGAGCAGGCCGTTGGCGTTGCGCATCAGCGCCTGGGTTTCGGCCAGGGTCGCGCTGGCCTGCTTGCCCACCTGCACCAGCTGTTCGATGGCCTCGGCGATGCCACCGTGCTGCCCGGCAAAGGCGCCGGTGGTCTTGTCGAGGTTGGCCAGGGTGTTGCTGAGGTGGCCGATGTTGTCTTCCGAGAACATCTGGTTGGCGTTGTGCAGCAGCAGGTTGACGTTGGTGACGAGATCGCTGCTGTCATTGAGCAGGCGCGAGATCGGCGACGGCGAGGCAATGATCACTGGCAGCTTGCCGTCCTTGCCCTTCAGTTCAGGGCTGTGCGGAGTGCCGCCGCTCAGCTGGATGAACGAGTTGCCTGTCACGCCGGCCAGGGTCAGCTTGGCCTGGGTGTCTTCTTTCACTGGGGTGTCGCCGCTCAGGCGCACCCGGGCCAGTACCCGACGCGGGTCCTTCGGGTCCAGCCGCAGGGTAGATACATCACCCACCTTGATACCGTTGTACTGCACCGGGCTGCCGCGCGACAGGCCGGAAACGGCTTCGTTGAACACCACTTCGTAATCCTTGAAGGCGTCATCGACACTGGACTTGGTCAGCCATAGGCCGAACAGCATGGCACCAGCCACCACCAGGACGGTGACCAGGCCGATAAGGACATGATGGGCTCGGGTTTCCATTGCTCAGCGCTCCTGCCTGGCACGGGTGGCAGCCTGCTCGGCTGCGCGCCCGCGTGGGCCGTGAAAGTATTCTTGAATCCAGGCGTCGTTGGTCTGCTCGACCTCGGCCAGCGGGCCGGCCACCAGGACCTTTTTTTGCGACAGCACCGCGATGCGGTCGGTAATGGTGTACAGGGTGTCGAGGTCGTGGGTGATGAGGAACACCGACAGGCCCAGCGCATCACGCAGCGTCAGGATCAGCTGGTCGAATGCGGCGGCGCCGATCGGGTCCAGGCCGGCGGTGGGCTCGTCAAGGAACAGGATGTCCGGGTCCAGTGCCAAGGCGCGAGCCAGCGCTGCACGCTTGATCATGCCCCCTGACAGCGAGGACGGGTACTTGTCGGCGGCCGAGATTGGCAACCCGGCCAAGGCCAGCTTGACGCCGGCCAGGTGCTCGGCATCGGCGCGGGACAGCCCGGCGTGTTCGATCAACGGCAAGGCCACGTTTTCGGTGACGGTCAGCGAAGAGAACAGTGCGCCCTTCTGGAACAGCACGCCGAAGCGCCGTTCGACCAGTGAGCGCTGTTCTTCGCGCAGGCCCGCAAGGTCCTGGCCGAACACCTTGATCAGCCCTTCATTGGGCCGGCGCAGGCCAATGATGCTGCGCAGCAGTACCGACTTGCCGCTGCCCGAACCACCGACCACGGCCAGGATTTCGCCACGGTAAAGGTCCAGGTCGAGGTTTTCATGCACAACCTGGCGGCCGAAACGGTTGCAGATGCCGCGGGCTTCGATCACTTTTTCCCGAGCATTCACCAGCCCATCTCCATGAAGAACAGGGCGGCCACGGCGTCCAGGACGATGACCACAAAAATCGACTGCACCACCGCAGAGGTGGTGTGTGTGCCCACCGATTCGGCGCTGCCGCTGACCTTGAAGCCTTCGAGGCAGCCGATGGCGGCGATCAGGAAGGCGAAGAACGGCGCCTTGGCCAAGCCCACCAGGAAGTGCTGCACGCCTATATCGGTTTGCAGCAGCGAGAGGAACATCGCCGGCGAGATGCCCAGCGACAGGGCGCATACCACTGCACCGCCGACAATGCCGCAGATCATCGCGATGAAGGTGAGCAAGGGCAGTGAAATCAGCAGTGCCAGTACCCGTGGCACCACCAGCAGCTCCATCGGGTTCAGGCCCAGGGTACGGATGGCGTCGATTTCCTCGTTGGCCTTCATCGAGCCGATCTGCGCGGTGAAAGCGCTGGCGGTGCGGCCGGCCATGAGGATGGCGGTCAGCAGCACGGCGAACTCGCGCAGGAACGAGAACGCCACCAGGTCCACGGTGAAAATGGTCGCGCCGAATGCGGCCAGTACCGTGGCACCGAGGAAGGCCACCACCGCGCCCACCAGGAAGGTCAGCAAGGCGACGATGGGGGCCGCGTCCAGCCCGGTCTGTTCGATATGTGCCACAACCGGCGTGAGGCGCCAGCGGTGCGGTGTCAGGGCGCGGCGTAGCAGGGTCTCGAGGATGACACCGATGAAGCCGAGCAACTGCATGGAGTCTTGCCACAGTGTGCCGACGGCACGGCCGATGCGTTCCAGCAGCATCAGCAGGACGTTGCGCTCGGGCTCCTTGACCGGGATGCAGTAGTCCTGGACCGAGCAGTAGACGTTCTTGAGCAGTGCGCGGCTGGCTTCGGGCAGGTCCTCGGCACAGTGTGACAGGCGTTCTGAGCCGAGCAGCTCGGCCAGCAGCGAGGCCCCGGCGGTGTCCAGGCGGCCCAGCTGGCTGAGGTCGGCGACGGTGTCAGCAGTGTAGTGCGCGCGTAGCTGCTCGCTCTCGCGCCTGAGGCTGGCGTAGTGCGCCAGTGTCCAGTCACCGGTTATGCGCAGGCAGGCCGGTTGGCTGCTGGCATCCAGGGTGGCGCTGGGTGGGGTCATAGGCTCCATGCAATTGACTCGGCGCTAAGGCTTAAGGGCTGATCATAGCGCAGCCGGCATGGGCTGTTAGGTGATTATGTGCTGTGTGTTGATGCCCCGGGGGCGCATAGCGCCCCTTTCATTTACTGCGCTGGCGTGTCGTCGACCACCTTGAAACGCAGTACGCCAATCACCTGGCCATCTTCGGTCAGCACCCTCACCTGCCACTTGCCCACCGGGTTTGGCGGGAAGTTCTGCTTGTGGGTCCAGGCCCGGTAGCCTTCCTTGCGCCCGCCATGGATGTCCAGGGCGATGCGGTCCACCTCTTTGCCGTCCTTTTGCCACACATGGTAGATCCGCTCGTTCAGGCCGCGTGGTGCGTTGATGGCGGTGTAGGCGTACAGGCCGCTGCTGCGTATGCGGCTGGCGGCAATTTCGTCCAGCGACTCGCCGGGCTGGCGGTTCAGCACTTCGGTACTCACCGCCACCTCGGTCATCCACAGGGTTGCTGGCGGTACCCAGGAGCGCAGCAGCCAGCCCCCGGCACCGACCGACAGGGTGACCAGCACCAGCGCCACGGCGCGGCGCCAGTTGTTGATCGGGAAGCTGCTGGCCAGGCTGGGGAAAGACAGCGCCATGGCCGCGATCAGGGCCAGCTTGAAACTCTGCGCGGTGGTCAGGTGCAGGATGATCGGCAGCGCGGTCAGCAGGGCGGCGAACAGCGTCAGGGTATGCAGCGCCAGGAACAGCCAGCGCCGTGGTGCCAGCCATTTGTAGTACAGCGGATCGATGATCGAAATCAGGCCTGCGGCACCGAGCAAACCGGTGAACACCAGCTGGCCGCTGTTCCAGGTGGTGGTGATGAAGAAGAACGGCAACACGAAGAACAGCGTTTCCTGGTGGATCATCTGCGTCGCGTAGCGCAACAGCGGCTGCGGGATTTCGCGGTTGAAAGTACGCGCGAACAAGCCGGTGAGGGTGTTTTCCAGCATCAGCCAGACCCAACTGACCAGCATGAGCACGGCAACCCAGCTGGCCAGGCCGGCTTGCCTGTCGACCAGGATGAAGCTGCCTATACCGGAGAGAAAACCGCCGAGCGCGATGATGCCGGGGTAGCGTTTGAGCAGTTCGATGATGCGCTGGACGATATGGGGAATTTGGGGCATTAGGGGCTACAACAGAAAGGATGAGTTGGCTGTCCGGGCCCCTTCGCGGGCATGCCCGCTCCCACAGGGTTCGGCGATAATGCAGTCCCTGTGGGAGCGGGCGTGCCCGCGAAGGAGGCGGTACTGGCAAAAGGATACCGCCGATTCACCGCTGCCGTGTAGCACCACTCGGCCGTTCAGGCCCATGCCGCCGCCAGCGCAGCAACCCTGCTGCCAGGACCACCCCCACAAGCAAGGCGATCAAGCCGTAAAGCTCGTCATAGCCAAGCAACGGCTTCTCGATGCGCACATAGCCATCTTCCTTGAGCAGTTCTTTCAGCGCCTCGTTGGCCTGTTCAAGGCTGACCTGGCGCAACTTGCGCACCGGGTTCGCAAAACGCCCGTCGGTATAGTCGTTCAGCGCTCCCCAGTAGTAGTCGGCCAGGGCACTGTTGCCCTGGGTGCTCCAGCTTTCCTTGGCCACGCTGGCGTCCTTGATGCGGGCGAAGGTGTCCGGGTCGAGGCCTTCCTTGCGAAGGTGTTCGAACAGGGCCTGCATCACCTTCACTGCCTTGTCGATGTCATCGCGCTCCAGGTCGGCGTTGAGGCTGAGCAGGCCGGTGTCGCCAAAGCTCTCACGCTGCACCGTGGGTCCGTAGGACAGCCCGTTGCGCAGGCGCAGCTGGTCGTACAGCGCCCAGTCCAGGTAGCGTGACAGCAGGTCGAGGGTGGCCTGGTGGTCGTTGTCCAGCACCGGTTCGATGAACAGCCAGTGCAGCTTGACGCCATCGCCCAGCCAGCCGCGGGTCAGGTCGCGACGCTGCTCCGCCTGTTGGGTGATGCTTTCAAGGTTGCGGCGCTCTTCCGGTTCAGTGGCGGGTAGCTCGCCAAAGGTGCGCTCTAGATAGGCCGGTAAGAGGCGGTCAAGGCCACCGACCATGATCAGGGTCATGTTGTTGGCGGCGTACCAGCGATCACGCAAGGCTTGCACCTGCTCCAGGGTCATGTCGTCGATATTGGAGCGCTCCGGGCATTTCAGGCCCAGCTCGGTGGCCAGCTGGTCGCTGGCAGGGTGGCCGATGTCCTGGCGGTCGAGCCAGCGCTGCAGGTGGCCATAATGGCCGCCATCTTCGCGCTCGATGATGCGCTTGGCAGTGGTCAGGGCTTTGGCGTCGATGCGGGTTTCGCGGATAACCGCCAGCAGCAGGTCGAGGACCTTGCGCTGGTTGCGCGCCGGGGCTTCGATGACAAAGGTGGTGTCGGCGCTGCTGGTGTAGGCGTTCCACTCGCCACCCAGCGCTTGCAGGCGCTCTTCCAGGCCGCCCTCGCCCGTTTCGTCAATGCCGCTGAACAGCAGGTGCTCAAGCAGGTGAGGCAGTTCTTTCTGCTCGCAATCGAAGTCGTCCAGGCCCACCCCGACCACCAGGCGGATTGCCACGTGGTCACGTTCGTAGCCGTTTTTCAGGATGATCTGCAGGCCATTGGGCAGCAGGTAGCCCTCGACTCGCGAGCGGTCGAGGGCCAATGAGGGCAGGCTGCAGATCAGCAGGCAAACGAACATCAGGCAACGCATGGGCGAGCGAGGGTCCTTTTGTAGGCAGAATCAGGGCAGACGGGCTTCGTCCGGTACGCTGTCGAGCATCAGGCCGCCGGTGTCCGAGCCGCCTAGTACCACATAGGCACTGCTGCAGAACAAAGAGTTCAACCGTTTCATGTCGGCAATCAGTTCCAAGTGTAGCGAACTGGTCTCGATGCTTTGCACCACCTTACGCTGCAAGCGGCTGACATGGGCGTGCGCCAAGCGCCGTTCCTGGGCGCGAAAACGGCGTTTTTCCCGCAGCAGCAAGCGGGCGCTTTCCGGGTCGGCGCTGAGAAACACCGACAGGCCCAGGCGCAGGTTGGCCAGTAATTGCTCCTGCAGGCCGGTCAGCTCCTCCAGGCCTGTCTGGGAAAACTCCCGGCGCTGGCTGGTTTTTTGCTGCTGGACCTTGCGCAACATGCGCTCGATCAGGTCGCAGGCCAGCTTGAGGTTGATTGCCAGTTCGATGATCTCCGCCCAGCGGCGGTTGTCCTGCTCGCTAAGGTCTTCGCGGGACATCTGCGCCAGGTACAGTTTGATCGCGCTGTACAGGGCTTCGGCGTCTTCGGCCAAGGCGCGAACCTGCTGTGGCAGGGCGGTCTGGGTTCCGCGCAGGGCGCCGAGCATGGCTTCTAGCAGGCTGTCGACGATATCGCCCAGGCGCAGGGTTTCGCGGGCGGCGTTGGCCAAGGCCAGGCTGGGCGTTTCCAGTGCCGAAGCGTCCAGATGGCGTGGGCGCACTTGCCCGTTACCGGTTTCGCGCTCAGGCAGCAGTGTATTGCACAGCCGGCCCATGAGTTTGACTGTGGGTAGCATCAGCAGGCAGCGCAGCGTGTTGTAGAGCAGGTGAAAGCCGATGACCAGCTCTTGTGGGCTGAAGCTGAGCGAGTCCATCCACTCCACCAGTGGGTGCAGCACCGGGATGATCAGCACCAGGCCGAACAGCTTGTACAGCAGGCTGCCCAAAGCTACCCGGCGCCCGGCGGTGTTCTGCATGCTGGTGCTGATGAAGGCCAGCAAGCCACTGCCGATGTTTGCGCCGACCACCAGGCCGATGGCCACCGGCAGGCTGATGACTTCGGCGCCGGCCAATGTCGCAGTGAGCAGTACGGCGGCCAGGCTGGAATAGGAAATCATGGCGAACATGGCGCCTACCAGGGCGTCCAGCATGATGTCGCCGGTCAGCGAAGCAAACAGCACTTTTACGCCTTGTGCATGGGTGATAGGCGCAGCTGCCTGCACGATCAGCTCCAGCGCCAGAATGATCAGGCCAAGCCCGATACCTACCCGACCTAATTGGCCAGCGCGCGTCTGCTTGCGCGAGAGGAAGAAAATAACGCCCAGGAAGATCAGCAGCGGTGACAGCCACGACAGGTCGAAGGTCAATACCCGGGCCATCAACGCGGTACCCACATCGGCACCCAGCATGATCGCCAGGGCCGGGGTCATGGCCATCAGGCCCTGGCCGACGAAAGACGTGACCAACATGGCGGTGGCGTTACTGCTTTGCACCATGGCGGTGACCAGAATACCGGCTATGAAAGCCAACGGACGCTTGTCCATGTTCTGGCTGATGATGCGCCGCAGGTTCGAACCGAATACCCGAAGGATGCCGGTACGCACGATGTGGGTGCCCCAGACCAGCAGCGTCACGGCCGAAAGCAGGTTGAGCAGGGTCAACATGGCGAAGGCCCCCTGTTGCACTGGCCCATAGGGCCCAGAAAAAGAAACGTGAGCGTTTGAAGAATTTTCGGTGCTCACTCAAAGCTTTAGTTGTTTTGCGCAGCTGTCGCCAGCTTCGCATGGCAGTCATTTATTTGAAACACATGGAAATGAATGATTGCCTGTGCGCGCTTTTTTGCGGGGTGAAACCCGCTCCCACAGGGATCGTGTTCAGAAAGCGGGCATGAAAAAGGGCCCCGAACGAAGGGCCCTTTGGTTTTCCTGCACTCCCTGGTTTTATTGACCCGGGATGTCCTTGCGCAGTTTCACCGGCTCCTGTTCTGTGCCTTTCTTGCGGGCCGAGGCAGTGCGCATGCGGATGTTGATAGCTTCCACTGCCAGCGAGAAGGCCATGGCGAAGTAGACATAACCCTTCGGTACGTGCACCTCGAAAGCCTCGGCGATCAGCACGGTACCGACCACGATCAGGAACGACAGTGCGAGCATTTTCAGCGACGGGTGTTTGTCGATGAAATTGCTGATCGCACCGGCGCACAGCATCATCACCAGCACGGCTACGACGATGGCGGCGATCATCACCGGTACGTGGGAAACCATGCCCACTGCGGTGATTACCGAGTCCAGCGAGAACACGATGTCGATGATGGCGATCTGGATAATGGTGTAGAAGAACTTGCCACCTGCGCCTTTTGGCTCATCCGGGCTTTCGTCCTCGCCTTCCAGGCCGTGGTAAATCTCTTGCGAGCTTTTCCACAGCAGGAACAGGCCACCGAAGAACAGGATCAGATCACGTCCGGAGATGCCCTGGCCGAACACCACGAACAGGTCGGCAGTAAGGCGCATGACCCAGGTAATCGACAGCAGCAGCATGATGCGGGTAACCATGGCCAGGGCCAGGCCAAAGATCCGGGTGCGCGGCTGCATGTGCTTGGGCATGCGGCTGACCAGGATCGAGATCATGATGATGTTGTCGATACCGAGGACGATCTCAAGCGCGGTAAGGGTAAAAAAGGCAACCCAGATTTCCGGGCTGGTCAGCCATTCCATGTAATTTCCTTCGAGCGGTAATGGCGACGCGCCCCGGTGGGACGCGTCGCGTAGGTGATACGTCAGTATTAAAGACTACTGAACAGCGGGAAAATCCCCATCAGCAGTGCGGCGAGCATTATGCACAGGCATACCAGCACTGCCCACTTGAGCGTGAAGCGCTGATGATCGCCGAACTCGATACCGGCCAGGGCCACCAGCAGGTACGTGGAGGGTACCAGCGGGCTGAGCAGGTGTACCGGCTGCCCGACGATCGACGCACGGGCCATTTCCACCGGGGTGATGCCGTAGTGGCTGGCGGCTTCGGCCAGCACGGGCAGTACGCCGTAGTAGAAGGCATCGTTGGACATGAAGAAGGTGAACGGCATGCTCACGATCGCGGTGATTACCGCCAGGTATGGGCCCAGCGCTTCTGGGATGACTGCCAGCAGGCTCTTGGACATGGCGTCGACCATGCCGGTACCCGACAGGATGCCGGTGAAGATGCCGGCGGCGAAGATCAGCCCGGTCACGGCCAGCACGCTGCCAGCGTGGGCGGCTATACGGTCCTTCTGCTGTTGCAGGCACGGGTAGTTGACGATCATGGCGATGCTGAAGGCGATCATGAACAGCACTGGCAGCGGCAGCACACCGGCGATCAGCGCGACCATCAGGGCGGCGGTCAGCGCACCGTTGAAGTACAGCAGTTTGGGCCGACGTGCTTCCGGAAATTGCGAAACGGTGATTTCGCTGTGGTCGATGTCATCGGTCGGCAGGTGCAGCTCGCCCAGGCGGGCACGTTCCCGTTTGCCGTACATGTAGGCAATGGCCAGGATCGCCAGCACGCCGAACAGCATGGCCGGGATCATTGGCACGAAGATGTCCGACGGGTCGACGTGCAGGGCGCTGGCGGCGCGGGCAGTGGGGCCACCCCACGGGGTCATGTTCATGACCCCGCCGGCGAGAATGATGAGGCCGGCCATGATCCGCGGGCTCATCCCCAGGCGGCTGTACATGGGCAGCATGGCGGCGCAGCAGATCATGTAGGTCGTGGCGCCGTCACCGTCGAGGGAGACCACCAAGGCCAGCACGGCAGTGCCGACAGAGACTTTGAGCGGGTCGCCCTTCACCAGCTTCAGGATCTTGCGCACGGCCGGGTCGAACAGGCCAGAGTCGATCATCAGGGCGAAGTACAGGATGGCGAACATCAGCATCACGCCGGTAGGTGCGAGCTTGCTGATGCCTTCGAGCATCATGGGGCCGATCTTGGCAGAAAAGCCCCCGAACAGGGCAAACAGGATGGGTACCAGAATCAACGCGATCAAGGCCGACAGGCGCTTGGTCATGATCAGGTACATGAAGGTGATGACCATGGCAAAGCCGAGGAAGGTCAGCATGGCAATACTCCAGGCGTGGCGCGGCGAAAGGAAAGTCGATTCGGGCGGATCAGCGCGTCAGGCGCTGCGCGGGGAGCATGCGGAGAGGTACTGCAGGAAGGCGGGCACAGGAATACATCAGAATCACCATTGTTGTTGTTGATTGGGCCGGGCGCGGTATTTACCGGTGCCCTGGCTGACCGGTCTTGTGCCGGTGGTGGGGGCTATCCTATGAGGGCAAGCTTTCAGCCAGCTTTCGCTGAAGCAAAGGCGACGAGAGGTAGGTGATGCAGAATGTGACCGAAGGCGGCTGTCATTGCGGCGCCTTGCGTTACCGATTGGAGGGTGACCTGACAGACGTTGCCCACTGCCATTGTACGATCTGCCGCCGGGTAAGCGGCGGGCTGGTGGTCACCTGGCTCACCCTGCCCGGTTCGGGGTTCAAATGGCTGGCGGGCGAACCCAACTGCTATGTGGCGCCGGCCAGTTGCAACCGGTACTTCTGCGGGCATTGCGGGGCGCATGTGGCGCTGGTGACTACGCACAGCCCTGAGACGGTTGACGTGACGGTGGCAACGCTGGATCACCCGGAGCGGGTGCGGGCCACCCGGCATATCTGGGTGGGTAGCCGGCTGCCCTGGTTGCATCTGGATGAAGCTTTGCCAGAAGAGGATGGCGAAAGCCAGTAAGCAATTGTGCTGGTGCTGCAGGCCCTATCGCCGGCAAGCCAGCTTCTACAGGTACTGCGCAGTACTCAAGGCCTGTGCAGAATGTGTGGGAGCGGGCTTGCCGGCGATAGGGCCGGTACAGCCTTCCTTACAATTGCAGGCCACCCGCAGCTTTATGCAGCGCCCGCAAATGCTCACCGATCTGTTTCACATTGGCCTCGACGGCGGCAATTTCCTTGGCGCGCGATGGCTCCAGCAATGCCCTCACCTCTTTGTCCAGGCTGGTACTCAAGCGCAACAGCTGTGCCTGGCGTTCGCTGCTCACCTGCTCAAGGTGCTTACGCTCCTCGGGTTGTGGCAGCCCGTAGCCTTTGGCATCGAGCAATTCTGCAGGGCGGCTGAGGAAACCGCTGTTCGCGAGCATCTGCTTGAGGGTGGCGTCAGCTTTGTTGATGCTGCCATCTTTCAGCGCCGCTGCATTCAGGTAGCGCTGCTTGACCTCGTCCTGGGCCAGCAGCAACTGCCGGCGCAGGCTGGCCTGTTCCAGCAGCAGCAACGCAGCGCTGGTGCGCAGGTCGGCTTTGGCGAACCAGGGGCGGCGTTGCTCGGCATCCAGGGCCAGCCAGTCTTCCACCAGGGCCTGCTTGATCGGCAGCTGCTTCCTCAGTACCTCGAACATCGCCTGGTAGCGGTCTCGGTAGGAATCGAAGCGGTAGCCAAGGCGTAATGCCTCGCGCGGGTTGTCCAGCACGCTGGTATCGGCCAGCCCCCTGCCCTTGAGCACGGCCAGCAAACCGTTGGGCATGATGCTGTCGAGGTCGTTCAGGCGTGGGTTGGCGGTGCCGCTGCGCAGCAGTTTCAACGACTCCACCGCACAGTTGTTGGACAGGAACCAATAGTTGCCGTCATAGCTCCAGTGCATCTCGGCTGCCTGACGCACCAGGCTCTCGACTTCTTCGCGGCTGAGCCTCAAGGGTACCGAGGCCAGGCTACGCAGTTCGGTCTTGGTGTACTCATCGATCACCTGCCCCAGCGGCAGTACGAACAATCGCGAGGGGTAGACACCGACCAGGCCGTCCCAGCTGGACAGCTGCACATCGTTGACGAAGGCGCGGTACGACAGCACCAGGCTCTGGTCGAGGTCAAGGCGGCAGTCCGGCCCGCGTGGGCGGCCGGGCTTGCAGATCACCAGGCGCAGCATGCTGTGGCCCCAACGGCTGACCAGGTTCTGGTTGGCTTCGGCCAGCAGGTAGTCCACTTCATAAACCCGCTCGGGATCGATTTCACCCAACGGCTGGCGAGCGAAGTCGCTGCCAGCGTTGATGAACGGCAGGCCCTTGGCGCAAGTGTCCTGTTGGGGGGCCCAACCGAAGTGCTCGCGCAGATACTGGTTCAGCGCCGGGCGGCGACAACCGTAGCTCGGGTCGAGGAGAAAATACTCCATGTTGACCGCGATGTACTCCTTGGGGCTGCTCAGTTCATAACTGTCGGGGCTGCGCACGAACTGGCCGTTGTGCTGTTCGCGCTCGCCGCGTCGGCCCACGTACTGCTGCCAGCCGGCCAGGTCGAGCAGGCGCGGGTCGTCGCTAAGGGTGAAGCGGCGCTCGGCTTGGCCGCGGCACGCTTCTGGCAGGCCGATCTTGCCCAGCGTGCCTTGCTGGCGCTTGCAGCGGGCAATCAGCGAATTCTCGGCAGCGGGCCACAGGCGGGCACGGTCGTAGATATGGGTGAGCTCGTGCAACACGGTGGCCAGCAGTTCTTCACGCACTGTGCCGTGTGGGCGGTTGGTACGCTCGGTTGCGGCGCTGCCGTCGGTGAGGCTGGGCAGCAGGCGACGGTTGAGCTCAAGGGTGGACACCAGCGATGCCTGGCCGTAGGCATCGGCCGGCATGGTGTCGCTCCAGCTCACCCGCACGCGGCGGTCCAGCTGCTGCTTGAAGCGAGGGGGCAGTTTGCCCATGGCCTCGTCAAGCAGTGCCTGGGTGGCTTGGGTTTGTTGTGGGTCGAGGCCCGATGCCTGCAGCTGGAGCTGCAGGTCGGCCAATGCGGGCGTACCGAGCAGCGTCAGGGCGCAGCCGAGCAGCCAGGTACGCATGCTGTTCACAGCGCGAGGATGGCTTCAGCCAGTACCTGGTCGCTGGCGCCACGTGCTTCTGGCACACGCTCGCGCAGAGTGTTGAAGGCGGCCTCAAGCTGGACACCGCGAATGTCGCCATTGCTGGCGACGAAGCTGGCGGCGTCATCGTGCGCTTCGCGGACTACTTTGGAGTCGCGAATCGAGGTGGTGGTGTCTGAGGTGAAGTCGATCGAGCGGCCAAAGGCACGCACGATGATGTTGCTGGTGGCCACCAAGGTCTGTGCATGGGCCAGGTCGGCCAGCAGCAACATGCCGAGGCTAGCGGCAATCAGCGGTTTACGCATGGAGCATCTCCGAAAAAATACAGGGAGTCAGATGTAGCTATTGGACGAGAATTGCCTGCGCCAGTTCCAGGTCGCCGACGGCGTGCTGTGAACAATTGTGGCGTAATGATTCCAGCGCGGCTTCCAGCCGAACACCGCGGATCTGGCCGTCGCTGGCAACGAAGGCAGCAGCATCATCGCGCGCCTGGCGAACCAGCTTGCGATCGAACGGTGCGCTGGTGACCTGGCTGGTGACATAGCCAGTGATGACCATGCCTTGCGTGGTGGTATCCATGGCATGGGCACTGGCCATACCTGCAACAGAGAACAGCAGTGGCAACAGATAACGCATGGGCTCTACAACGGCTGGGAACGTGGGTGACAGAAGCGCGTGTAACTGGGCAGGTGCTGAGCAGCGCAGTTGCACGGCTTATTCGGGGTCAGAGCGCCAGGATAGCCTGGGCCAATTGCGCGTCGCTGGCTTGCAGGTCAGGCATCTGCGAACGGATGTGCAAAAAAGCGCTTTCCAGCTTGGCCCCACGGATGTCGCCCTGGCTGCCAACGAAGCTGGCGGCGTCGTCACGGGCGGCCTGCACGATCTTGTCGTCTTTGAACGAAGAGGTGACGTCGGAAGTGGCATCGGTGGATGCGGCCACTGCGCCAACAACGGCGTCGGTGGTGACAACGAAGCTGGTGGCGTTTGCGGTGCCGGCCAGGCTCAGCATCAGGGCGGCGCCAATCAGGTATTTACGGGACATGATGGTGGACTCCTGGACTAGGGTCGGGTGGTGGTGCTTATCGGACGCTGACACAGCTCGTCACGGTACGTTTAACAGCGGCTTTCAACAGACTGTTAAGCCAAGCGTATCACGCGCCGTTGTTTGTGGAAGTTAATGAACGGCACGCCAGTAAACTGTGCTGGCTTGTTTTGTTTTTATAAAAACTGTACCTATTGACCTTGAAGCGCTCTGCCGCGCGGCCTGGACACAAAAAAACCCGTCGCAGTCACCTGCAACGGGTTTGGGAATTCGCGGTGCCGGCCTAAGCCGGCAAGCCGGTGCTTAGCGCCAGAAAGGCTTGCTCAGCTCTTCGTAACGCTGCGACTCGCTGATACCGGCGTCGGCCAGCAGACGGCTGTCCAGGCGAGCCAGTTGACGGCGGCTGGCCATACGGCGCTGCCACAGCAGCAGGGTAGACAGCGCGCGCAGCGGCATCGAGGTGTTGGATTGCTGGGCGTTGCTTTCAAAAACCAGACCGGAACTGAGGGTACGTTCCATGATGCTTCATCCTTCCGCTTATGGCGGGATTAGGTAGTGATTTAACTGATGCCAATGATCCTCCTCTGCTGTCCATAACAGTAGATACAGTTCTGTAGTAAGACGATGGCTCAGTTAACTGTGTAACCCTACTGTTGCACTCGAAAATGGCGTAACTGTACCGGTCCGCACTTTGTTGGTGCGTTTTAACGTTGGATAGCGGCGTTTACAGGTATAGCGAGGCAAGGCAACCAGTACAGTAGTACAGTTTTATTTGGTCGCAGTGAATGGGTGTACGAGTAGAAGGATTTGACTGTCATGGCCCTTTTGCGGGTTTGCCCGCGAAGAGGCCGGAACAGCAGAAGCAGGGCTGCTGTTCCGTCCGGTATTTGGGTCAGCTAGCCAGCATACGACCAGTTTCTTCCAGATTTTCGTGCCAGCTCAGCGCTTCGCGCAGGATGTGCGGGGTATGGCCGCCACGCTGGCACGCACGCTCGAAGTAATCGTTCAGCGCAGCGCGGTAGTCCGGGTGCACACAGTTGTCGATGATCGCCCGTGCCCGCTCGCGAGGCGCCAGGCCACGCAGGTCGGCCAGGCCTTGCTCGGTGACCAGGATGTCTACGTCATGCTCGGTGTGGTCGACATGGCTGACCATCGGCACCACGCTGGAAATCGCGCCGCCCTTGGCAATCGACTTGGTGACGAATACGGCCAGGTGGGCGTTGCGGGCGAAGTCACCCGAGCCGCCGATGCCGTTCATCATCCGGGTGCCGCACACGTGGGTGGAGTTAACGTTGCCGTAGATATCGAACTCCAGTGCGGTGTTGATCCCAATGATCCCCAGACGACGTACCACTTCCGGGTGGTTGGAGATTTCTTGCGGGCGCAGCACCAGCTTGTCCTTGTATCGCTCCAGGTTGCCGAAAACGTCGGCATTGCGGCGGCCGGACAAGGTGATCGAGCTGCCCGACGCGAAGCTCAGCTTGCCGGCGTCGATCAGGTCGAAGGTGGAGTCCTGCAGTACTTCGGAGTACATGGTCAGGTCTTCGAACGGCGACTCGATCAGGCCGCACATCACCGCGTTGGCGATGCTGCCAATACCGGCTTGCAGTGGGCCGAGCTTGTTAGTCATGCGGCCAGCTTCAACTTCTTGCTTGAGGAAGTTGATCAGGTGGTCGGCGATGCCTTGGGTTTCGTCATCCGGCGGCAGTACGGTGGACGGGGAGTCCGGCTGGTTGCTGATGACAATGCCGACAATCTTGGCCGGGTCGATCGGGATGGCGGTGCTGCCGATGCGGTCGTCGACCTTGACCAGTGGGATTGGCGTGCGGGTCGGGCGGTAGGTCGGGATATAGATATCGTGCAGGCCTTCGAGGTTGGGGTTGTGCGAGAGGTTGATCTCGACAATCACCTGCTTGGCAAAGATCGCGAAACTGGCCGAGTTGCCTACCGAAGTGGTTGGCACGATGTGGCCTTGCTCGGTGATGGCCACGGCCTCGATCACCGCAATGTCCGGAAGCTTCAGCTGCTGGTTGCGCAGTTGTTCGACAGTTTCCGACAGGTGCTGGTCGATGAACATCACCTGGCCGTCGTTGATGGCCTTGCGCAGGGTGCTGTCAACCTGGAACGGCATGCGGCGAGCCAGCACACCGGCCTCGGTCAGCTGCTTGTCCAGGTCGTTGCCCAGGCTGGCGCCGGTCATCAGGCTGATTTTCAGTGGCGACTGCTTGGCACGTTCGGCCAGGGCATGCGGTACGGCCTTGGCTTCGCCGGCGCGGGTGAAACCGCTCATGCCGACGGTCATGCCGTCCTCGATCAGACCAGCGGCATCAGCCGCACTCATTACCTTGCTGTGCAGGGAGGACAAGCGGATACGATCACGGTACATGGATTGTTATCTCGGGCTACTGAAACTACTGCAGCGCAGTCTAGAGATTTCGCCCATTGCCGTCCCACGACCATGGTCGTATGAGAAGCCTTGAAGTCGAGCCGTTGATCCGGATCAATAAAAGGAAAGCCCCGGCAGAATCTGACCGGGGCTTCCTTTATATCAGTTGGTTTGCAGCGGTGGTTTTCACTCCACGGCCTTCACCATATCCTCGATGACTTTCTTGGCGTCACCAAACACCATCATGGTCTTGTCCAAGTAGAACAGTTCGTTGTCCAGGCCGGCATAGCCGCTGGCCATGGAGCGCTTGTTGACGATGATGGTCTTGGCTTTGAACGCTTCGAGGATTGGCATACCGGCAATTGGCGATTTGGGGTCGTTCTTCGCCGCCGGGTTGACCACATCGTTGGCGCCCAGCACCAGCACCACGTCGGCCTGGCCGAATTCGGCGTTGATGTCGTCCATCTCGAACACCTGATCGTACGGTACTTCGGCCTCGGCCAGCAGCACGTTCATGTGCCCGGGCATGCGGCCCGCCACGGGGTGGATGGCGTACTTCACGGTTACGCCGTTGTGGGTCAGCTTCTCGGTCAGCTCCTTCAGCGCGTGCTGGGCACGGGCCACCGCCAAGCCGTATCCCGGGACGATGATCACGCTGTCGGCGTTGCTGAGCAAGAAGGTGGCATCGTCGGCCGAACCGGACTTCACGGGGCGCTGCTCTTTCGAGCCTTGCGCCGCGCCGGCGTCGGTATCGCCGCCAAAGCCCCCAAGGATGACGTTGAAGAACGACCGGTTCATCGCCTTGCACATGATGTACGAGAGGATGGCGCCGGACGAACCCACCAGGGAGCCTGCGATGATCAGCATCGAATTGTTCAGGGAGAAGCCGATACCGGCCGCCGCCCAGCCCGAATAGCTGTTGAGCATCGACACCACCACGGGCATGTCGGCGCCGCCGATCGGGATGATGATCAGCACGCCCATGACGAAGGCCAGGGCCAGCATCAGGGTGAAGGCGCTGTAATGACCAGTGAAGGTGAACAGCAGGCCCAGGGCGATGGTGGTCAGGCCCAGGATCAGGTTCAGCTTGTGCTGGCCGGGGAACTGTACCGGTGCGCCCTGGAACAGGCGGAACTTGTACTTGCCCGACAATTTGCCGAAGGCGATAACCGAGCCGGAGAAGGTAATGGCGCCGATGGCTGCGCCCAGGAACAGCTCCAGGCGGTTACCGGTGGGGATCGGGTCGGTGATCGCGGCAACGATGCCCATCGACTGCGGCTCCAGCACGGCAGCGATGGCAATGAACACCGCAGCCAGGCCGATCATGCTGTGCATGAAGGCGACCAGTTCCGGCATCTTGGTCATCTCGACGCGCTTGGCCATGATCGAACCCGCGGTACCACCGACCAGCAGGCCGACGATGACATAGCCAATACCGGCGGTGGCCAGCTCGGCGCCCAGCTTATAGATGAGGCCAACCGTGGTGAGCATGGCGATGCCCATGCCGATCATGCCGAACAGGTTGCCGCGCCGTGAGGTGGTTGGGTGCGACAGGCCCTTGAGCGCCTGGATGAAGCACACCGAAGCGACCAGGTACAGAAGTGTTACCAGATTCATGCTCATGCTTACTTCTGCCCCTCGTTCTTGGCTTTCTTCTTGAACATCTCAAGCATGCGGCGGGTGACCAGGAAGCCACCGAACACATTGACCGCAGCCAGGGCTACGGCGAGAGTGCCCATGAGCTTGCCGGCTGGGGTCACAGTCAGCGCGGCAGCAAGCATGGCGCCGACGATTACGATGGCAGAGATGGCATTGGTCACGGCCATCAGCGGCGTGTGCAACGCCGGGGTGACGTTCCACACCACGTGGTAGCCCACATAGATGGCCAGCACGAAGATGATCAGGTTGTAGATGCCATGGGAAATCAGCATGTCTTCCATTGTCGTGCTCCTTAGCCGTTCTTGCGGACGACTTGACCATCACGGCACATGAGGCAGGCCGCGACGATGTCGTCTTCGAGGTTGATGACCAGTGCGCCGTCCTTGTCGAACAGCAGTTTCATGAAGTCCAGCAGGTTGCGCGCATACAGCGCCGAGGCATCGGCACCCAGCTGGGCCGGCAGGTTGGTCGGGCCGACGATGGTCACGCCATTCTCCCGTACTACCTGATCAGCAACGGTGAGTGGGCAGTTGCCACCCTGGGCTGCGGCGAGGTCGATGACCACCGAGCCGGGCTTCATCTGCGCCACGGTCTCGGCACTGAGCAGGGTCGGAGCCTTGCGGCCGGGGATCAGTGCGGTGGTAATGACGATGTCCGCCTGCCTGGCTCGCTCGTGCACGGCTTGGGCCTGGCGTTGCATCCAGCTGGCTGGCATCGGTCTGGCGTAACCGCCGACGCCTTCGGCGCACTCGCGCTCCTCATCGGTCTCGTAAGGCACGTCGATGAACTTGGCACCCAGCGACTCGATTTGCTCCTTCACTGCCGGGCGTACGTCGGACGCTTCGATCACCGCACCCAGGCGCTTGGCGGTGGCGATGGCCTGCAGGCCGGCAACGCCCGCCCCCAGGATCAGCACGCGCGCGGCCTTCACGGTGCCTGCAGCGGTCATCAGCATGGGCATGAAGCGTGGGTAGTGATGGGCCGCCAGCAACACAGCTTTGTAACCCGCGATGTTGGCCTGTGACGACAGCACGTCGAGGCTCTGCGCCCGCGAGGTGCGGGGAGCGGCTTCCAGGGCGAAAGCGGTGATGCCGCGTTCGGCCATCTTGGCGATCAGTTCGCTGTTGAAGGGGTTGAGCATGCCCGCCAGGAGGCTGCCACTGTTGATCAGGGCCAGCTCCTGGTCGTTGGGTGCGACCACTTTGAGTACCAATTGGGCGCCGTATGCATCGGCTGCGCTCCCTAGGGAAGCGCCTGCGGCCTCATAGGCACTGTCCGGAATGCTGGCGTTGAGCCCTGCCCCCCGTTGGACGGTGACCTGATGGCCTTGGCCAATCAGTTTCTTGATGGTTTCCGGGGTCGCAGCGACCCTTGTCTCACCGGTCTGCGTCTCGAGAGGAACACCAATGTGCACGACTATTTCTCCTGCGGTGACCTTTTGTCTTTGTATGAGCCAGCACACTTCGGATGGTGCGCTGGGGCGGCTGTGGAGCGCCGACCCGCCGATTCCCGGGCGGGCGAAGCATTTTGCAGACGAACCCGGGGGCCTTCAACCGGTTATGGAGCGAAACGAAGTCAAAACTACAAGTCACCCTGTGACCGCTTGTCGCAGCGCTAAGACTCCAGCCCGTCAAGCATGGGCTATTGGCAGATTAGGAGAAAAAATCAAAAATATTTGGGTTGATACGCTTACGGCACGGTGAATGTCGCAAAATCACCCGCAAAGCCGCGTGGTTAGCAGGGTTAAAGGGTATTTCCAGGTGGGCATAACAGTTTATGGATATGCGACAAATACATATATCTGTAGGTGTTTAAAATAATTGACTACAGGGTCAATTTGTCGCACTTCATCAAGCTGTTGCGGTGTATGCCCAGGCCTGGCTCACCAGCCAGTCTCGGAAGGCGCGCAGCGAAGCTGACTCTACCTTGCGATCCGGAATCATCAGATAGTAGGCCTTGTCGCTGATCAGGGCATGCCTGTTAGCGACCACCAGCCTACCCTCCCCCAACTCGCGCTGGATCAGGAACGGTGGGATCAGTGCGACCCCCATTTCATGTATGGCCGCCTGGGCGAGCATCGAGAATAGTTCATAACGCGGGCCTGTCATGTCGCGTGGCACATTCATCCCTAGGCTGCCGAACCACTGCCGCCAGGCGTAGGGGCGCGTGCTTTGCTGCAGCAGTGGCAGTTGGGCGATGCGCTGTGCTTCGAGTATGCCCTGCCCGGCCAGCAATGCCGGGCTGCAGACGGGGACCGGGTTCTCCCCCATCAGCCGGTGCGACTGGGTGCCGGACCAGTCGGCATCACCGAAATAGATTGCGGCATCGAAGGGGGTGTCGGCGAACAGGAATGGCCGGGTGCGGTTGGTGAGGTTGACCGTCACCTCTGGGTGGCGTTGCTGGAAGTCCTTGAGGCGCGGAAGCAGCCATTGGGTACCAAAGGTAGGCACTACGGCCAGCTCGATCACGCTGGCGCCCTGCTGACCCATCACCGACAGGGTGTCGCGCTCTACCGCGTCCAGTTGAGCGGCAACCTGACGACTGTAGGACAGGCCGGCCTCGGTCAGCTTCACGCCGCGGCGGGAACGGCGGAACAGTTCCACATTCAGAAAAGCCTCGAGGCCGCCGATCTGCCGGCAAACGGCACCCTGGGTCAGGGCGAGTTCCTGGGCGGCCTTGGTAAAGCTCTCGTTGCGTGCCGCCGCCTCGAAGCAAACCAGAGCGGTGGTACTGGGGATCTTGCGGCGCATGTACGTCAACCTCACTCGTAAGGCTGTCTTTGTGGTGTTTTGCCGATTTACGAAGTGACAAATTATCACTAATTGGTGCGCAATCCTCGTTTGTCCCGGCGGCCGATCAGGCCTAGGCTCAAAGGCACAAGAAACTGCCCCCTATTACGAGGATTTCGCTCATGGCCGGTAAAGCAAGCTTCCACTGGATCGACCCACTGCTGATGGATCAACAGCTCACTGAAGAAGAGCGCATGGTGCGTGACAGCGCTTATCAGTTCGCCCAGGACAAGCTTGCCCCGCGTGTGCTCGAGGCTTTCCGCCACGAGCAGACCGACCCGGCGATCTTCCGGGAGATGGGTGAAGTCGGCCTGCTGGGTGCCACCATTCCCGAACAGTACGGTGGCAGTGGCCTGAACTACGTGTGCTATGGGCTGATTGCCCGAGAGGTCGAGCGTATCGACTCGGGCTACCGTTCGATGATGAGCGTGCAGTCGTCGCTGGTGATGGTGCCCATCAATGAATTTGGTACCGAGGCTCAAAAGCAGAAGTACTTGCCCAAGCTGGCCAGTGGCGAGTGGATCGGTTGTTTTGGTCTGACCGAGCCCAACCACGGCTCCGACCCTGGCTCGATGATCACCCGTGCCAGGAAGGTCGACGGCGGCTACCGTCTGACCGGCAGCAAGATGTGGATCACCAACAGCCCGATCGCTGATGTGTTCGTGGTGTGGGCCAAGGACGATGCAGGGGATATCCGCGGCTTTGTCCTGGAAAAGGGCTGGCAGGGCCTCAGTGCCCCGGCCATTCATGGCAAGGTCGGCCTGCGTGCCTCGATCACCGGTGAAGTTGTCATGGACAATGTGTTCGTGCCAGAAGAGAACATCTTCCCGGATGTGCGCGGCCTCAAAGGTCCGTTCACCTGTCTCAACTCTGCCCGTTACGGCATCTCGTGGGGGGCGTTGGGTGCGGCCGAGGCGTGCTGGCACACCGCGCGTCAGTACACCTTGGACCGTCAGCAGTTCGGCCGCCCCCTGGCTGCCAACCAGCTGATCCAGAAAAAGCTGGCCGACATGCAGACCGAAATCACCCTGGCGCTGCAAGGCTGCCTGCGCCTGGGGCGCATGAAGGATGAAGGTACCGCTGCTGTGGAAATTACCTCGATCATGAAGCGCAATTCCTGCGGCAAGGCGCTGGATATCGCTCGCATGGCGCGCGACATGCTGGGTGGAAACGGCATTTCCGATGAGTTTGGCGTGGCCCGTCATCTGGTAAACCTGGAGGTGGTCAACACCTATGAAGGTACTCACGACGTGCATGCACTGATCCTGGGGCGTGCGCAGACCGGTATCCAGGCCTTCTATTAATAAGGAGCCAGCCCATGGGCGCGCTATCACATCTGCGGGTGCTGGACCTTTCGCGCGTGTTGGCCGGCCCATGGTCTGGCCAGATTCTCGCTGACCTGGGCGCTGACGTTATAAAGGTGGAGCGCCCGGGCAGTGGTGACGATACCCGCGCGTGGGGGCCGCCTTTCCTCAAGGATGCCGAGGGTGAAAACACCAGCGAGGCGGCTTACTACCTGTCGGCCAACCGTAACAAGCGTTCGGTGACCATCGACTTCACCCGGCCTGAAGGGCAGCGCCTGGTGCGTGAGTTGGCGGCGAAGTCCGATATTGTCATCGAGAACTTCAAGGTGGGTGGTTTGGCGGCCTATGGGCTGGACTACCAGAGCCTGAAGGCGATCAACCCGCAGCTTATCTATTGCTCCATTACCGGTTTCGGCCAGACCGGCCCGTATGCCAAGCGTGCGGGTTATGACTTCATGATCCAGGGGCTGGGTGGGCTGATGAGCCTGACCGGCCGCCCGGAGGGTGAGGAAGGCGCGGGGCCGGTCAAAGTGGGTGTGGCGCTTACCGACATCCTTACCGGGCTGTACTCAACGGTGGCCATGCTTGCCGCCCTTGCCCATCGGGCGCAGACCGGGGTGGGCCAGCATGTCGACATGGCGTTGCTCGATGTACAGGTAGCCTGCCTGGCGAACCAGGCCATGAATTACCTGACCACGGGCAACCCGCCTCGGCGCCTGGGCAATGCGCACCCCAATATAGTGCCCTACCAGGACTTCCCGACGGCGGATGGCGACTTCATTCTTACCGTGGGCAACGACAGCCAGTTCCGCAAATTCGCAGAAGTGGCGGGGCAGCCACAATGGGCGGACGATCCACGCTTCCTGACCAATAAGCAGCGGGTGGCCAACAGGGCCGAGCTGATTCCACTGATCCGCCAGGCCACAGTATTCAAGACAACCGCCGAATGGGTTGCCCAGCTGGAGGCTGCTGGGGTGCCGTGCGGGCCTATCAATGACCTGGCTCAGATGTTTCAGGACCCACAGGTGCTGGCGCGTGGGTTGGCGGTGAACATTCCGCATCCATTGGCGGGTAGCGTGCCGCAGGTAGCCAGCCCTTTACGGTTGTCGGAGACGCCGGTGGAGTACCGACGGGCGCCGCCGCTGCTGGGTGAGCATACCGAGGCGGTACTGGGGGAAGTGCTGGGGCTGGAGGCAGGTGAGGTGCAGCGCTTGCGGGAGGCCGGCGTGCTGTAGAAGCGGCGGGTGCTATATAAAAGCAGGGAGGCCGCCAGGCCTCCCTGCTTTGCTTTTCAGCGATATTACGGTTTCTTGAAATTAATGGTTGACGCCCTTTCGAATCCCCTTATAATGCGCCCCACTTCCAGCGACATCGGAACGACAAACTCCTTGAGATTCAATGAGTTAGGTAGTTAAGGTGGCGTTGAAAGGGCTACGATCGAAAGATCGCAAGCGGTTGAAATGGTGGTTGACAGCGCTTCTAAA